>CALZHR010000277.1 GCA_945787335.1 uncultured Desulfuromonadales bacterium | reverse complement strand
TCACGATTTCAGTTCGCAAGTGGTCACCCAGATGCACCGCTTTGCCGAGAAGCGCAGCCGTGAAGAGTATTTGAAATTCCGTGAACTGCTCGAAGGTCGTGGCGTCAAATTTATTCGCGATGCCCTCGCATTCAACAGCCCCAACCAGCCGATTCCCATCGACGAGGTCGAACCGATCGAGGCGATCACTCGTCGTTTCGATTCAGCTGCCATGTCCCTCGGCGCCCTCTCGCCGGAAGCGCACGAAGCGCTGGCCGAAGCGATGAACTTTCTCGGCGGCTCCTCAAACTGCGGCGAAGGTGGCGAAGACGCGCGGCGTTTCAACACAGTCAAAAACAGCAAGATCAAGCAGATAGCCTCGGGACGCTTCGGCGTCACCCCCGGCTACCTGCGCAGCGCCGAAGAGATTCAGATCAAACTGGCCCAAGGTGCAAAACCGGGTGAAGGCGGCCAACTTCCAGGCGAAAAGGTCACTCCGCTGATCGCGACGCTGCGTTTCACCGTGCCCGGCGTGACGTTGATTTCACCGCCACCGCATCACGATATCGACGCGATTGAAGACCTCGCCCAGCTGATTTTCGACCTTAAGCAGGTCAACCCAGCTGCAGTCATCAGCGTTAAGCTGGTCTCTTCCGAGGGGGTCGGTACGATCGCTGCCGGAGTCGCCAAGGCCTACGCGGACAAAATCATCATTTCTGGTGGGGACGGCGGCACCGGGGCGGCACCGTTCAGCTCGATCAAATCTGCTGGCAACCCATGGGAATTGGGCCTGACCGAAGCCCACCTGAGTTTGAAGGCGAATGATCTGCGCGAACTGGTCACCCTGCAGACCGACGGTGGTTTAAAAATCGGTCGCGACGTCATCAAAGCCGCACTGATGGGGGCAGAGGTATTCGGTTTCGGTACCCCGCTGCTGGTGATCCTCGGCTGCAAAATCCTACGCGTCTGCCACCTCAACCGCTGCACCGTCGGCATCGCCACCCAGGAAGAGAGTTTACGCGCTCACTA
>CALZHR010000276.1 GCA_945787335.1 uncultured Desulfuromonadales bacterium | reverse complement strand
TTCAGGTTCCCTTCACCGACAGCGACAGCCTGACGCTGACCGACCTGATCTTGACCGGGGGCAGTTTCGATCTGCGCCAGCGGCAGGCAAGCCTGACAAGCGTCACGCTCCGGGACGGGAAGCTGCGCGCCTCGCGGCTGGCAGACGGAAGCCTCTCCCCCCTGAAACTGCTCCAGCCGCGAACGGAAACAGACCCCGCAGCGGCGAGCGACAAATCAGCAACTTCGGATTTCGCCATCAACATCGGTCAACTCAACCTGGAAGATTTCGACCTGCTGTTGACCGATGCCAGTTTGGCCAAAAAACCGGAGCTGAAGATCGATCGGCTAAACCTCAGCCTTGCCGACCTGGCCTACCCCGAATCGCAACAGAGCCCGTTCAAGCTGGCGGCCCTGATGGGGCAGAAGGGCACCGTCAACCTTTCCGGAACCCTGGCCCACAGCCCGTTGCGGGTTCAGGCCCAGTCCCAGATCAAGGCCCTGGCCCTCGCCGATTTCAACGATTTCCTGCCGGAAGACGTCAAGGTCAGCCTCAAGGACGGCAAGCTCTACACCAACATCGCGGTTAAGCTGAGCGAACAGCCCGAAACCTTCAGCGGCAGCTTTGCCGGCCGGGTGACGGTCAACGACTTCAACCTGCGTGACCCGCTCAGCTCCGGAGAACTCCTGACCTGGGAGAGCCTCAACCTGGATGGGATCAAGGGCGAAATTGCGCCATTCAAACTGGCGATCACCGAGGTTGCCCTGAGCAACTACCTGACCAATATCCAGATAACCCCGGACGGGGAGGTAAACCTGACCAGTGTCAGGGCCGCTGCCCCGCCGGAAACAGACGACAAGGCGGACCCGGCCCCGGTAGCGGGCAATGATGCGGTCGCGGCAACGGAGCAGCAGGCAGCTTCCGAGCCACCACCGGAGATCAGCATCGATGCCATGACCCTGCAGGGCGGGACCGTCTCATTCACCGACCGGTCCCTGCCGAATATCTTCAGCGCCACCATGTACCAGCTGGGCGGGCGGGTGACCGATCTGACGTCCGACGAGCAGATGCTGGCCGACGTCGATTTGCGCGGCGAGCTGGAAAACCATTCGCCGCTGACCATCACCGGCAAGCTGAATCCGCTCAGCAAAGACCTTTATGCCGACCTGACGATCCGTTTCAAAGACATCGACCTGG
>CALZHR010000275.1 GCA_945787335.1 uncultured Desulfuromonadales bacterium | reverse complement strand
GCCGAACTGCTGGCGTTGATCATCCGCACCGGTGATGCCGGCAGCGGCAACAGCGCCGTCGATCTGGCGCGCGGTCTGCTCGGCCGGTTCGGCTCCTTACGGCAGCTGGCGACCGCCAGCATCACCGAGCTCTGCCAGCAACCGGGGATCGGCCCGGCCAAAGCCGCCGAAGTGCAGGCGCTGTTCCAGATCGCCCGCCGCTTCGCCGATCAGAGATTACAGCCGGGGCAAGCCTATCGCTGCTCCAACGATGCCTTCCTGCACTTTCACGAGCGCCTCGGTGCCTACCGCAAAGAGTTGTTCCTCGCCCTGCTCCTCGACAGCAAAAACCGCCTGATCCGCGAGGTGCAGATCTCCGAAGGGAGTCTCAACGCCAGCATCGTTCACCCCCGTGAGGTGTTCGCCCCGGTGCTGCGCGAATCGGCGGCGGCGCTGCTGTTCGTCCACAACCACCCCTCCGGCGACCCCACCCCGAGTCGCGAAGACCTGGAGATCACCGACCGCTTGAAACAGGTTGGCGAACTGATGGGGGTGCGGGTGCTCGACCACATCATTATCGGCAACGGCAGTTATGTCAGCCTGGCGGACCGGGGATTGTTGTAGCTAGCGCTCACCGCAGGCCGCACCGGCGGTGTCCGCGGGGGTCGCCATGGGGTAGTAGAGCTGGTCCGGGGGGAAGGTCATATGGCCCGGCTGGCGCCGGTGCGCATAAGGCGGGTAATGGCCGCCGAGGTTTTTGTAGACCCCCCCCCATTCGGTTGCCCGCGGGCGACCGTTGAGCGTGAAGCGGGCCCTCACCGACCAGAAGTATCTGCTGCAGGGAGAGAGTGGCTCCTTCAGTTGGAATTCCGGGACGGACAGCCCGTTGACCTCAAGGACTCTCGGCCGGGGGCCGACGCTGCCATGCCGGGGGCCAAAATGCAGGAGGCGCAGGTCGTATCGGATGTCTTCGACCTGGGCGGATGAGGAGTTAAAGTCGAAGGGGCGCGGAAAACGTTCCCAGCTCAGTTTCGGGGTGAGCGTATCGAGCTGCCGGAAGTGGATGCCGCCGATATAGGTGAGCCTGTCGTTCCACTTTGCCGGATTCAGATCGAAGGCGACTCGTGGCGGCGCTGGTGAAATGGGCGAAAGCACATAACTGGGAACCTGACGCTCGAGTTCTGGCGGAAAGGGGTCCGCAGGCGGGTAATAAACGAGAAAGAAGTCGTCAACGATCTCTTCGGCCAGATGCTGGTAGGCTTCGGCGAGCGCGGTCAGCAGATTTGCGCCATTATCCGCCAGCCATGCATCGGGCTGCAGGCAGCCGACCTGCCGTTTCAGCAGCAGCCGATCCCGCGGTTGGCCGGCCGGATCGTCCAGAAGCCGGGCTTCGGCCGTCAGCTGCAGACAGACCGGCCGGTCCTTCTTCCCCCCTTCGCGGGTGAAGGCGAACTCCGTCACGCCGATCTCCA
The DNA here is from genome assembly GCA_945787335.1 of uncultured Desulfuromonadales bacterium. Taxonomy (GTDB): domain Bacteria; phylum Desulfobacterota; class Desulfuromonadia; order Desulfuromonadales; family Geopsychrobacteraceae; genus Malonomonas. The sequence goes on along the minus strand of CALZHR010000275.1, from coordinate 2,716 downwards.
GCAGAGCGTCCGCACGGCCAACCTGTTCCGGTAGCTGTGGCGCGTCGCGGTGGTTTGGGGTGGCGTCGAGCCGGGACAGGTGCGATCGCACCTGTGCGGTCAGGCTGCTCTGGGCACTTTTGCCTGATTGGGTCAGGTTCTCGTTGTGGTCGAGATCCGCTGCCGATTTCCCCTCCCCAGTTGTAAGGATCCCTTGTATACCGCCGGCCAGGGACATGATTGGCAGGCAGAACAGCAGCGCCAGAACAGCTGCTTCACCGCTGTTACTTTTCATGGCTTCACCACACCACAGCGCTCCCTGGCCGGCCCCGGCCAGGAATCCACCCTGCTTGCTGCGCAGTTCAGTATCCAGTTTGAGCTCCGGCGGGTGCGGCAAAGGAACCACAACGACCGGATCACCTGCCAGCGGGGCGGGATTGTGAAACCGCTGTGGGACATTGACCGAGCTGCAGCTGCTCAGCAGGCCGCAGAGCAGCAAGGAGAGAAACCGGAAATTCCGCAGGCGTGCGTTGCAGGGCATGGACAACCTCGGGCTGAGTGAAAGCGGTCTGACCCGACAAATTATAGCCGAAATCGGAACGCTGTGATGGCTGGTCAGTCGAGGATGCAATCTGTATATCCGCGAACGCAGCCGCATTGAAAGACGAGCAGCGAAAGACAATACCTGTCACGTTGTCATGTTTGATCCCGCTCAAGGTTGAGACAGTTGCCAACTCTGCACACGAATATCCGAATATCGGGCTGTGACCACAACCAATCTTTGGTCCGCAGTCAACTGAACCCTGAGCACCTGATCCATATTTCCGGGAAAGGTTTGGAACAGCGGGATGGTCGTCGGTGCACTCCGTGTCGGTTGTTCCCCTGGGCTGATGCGCCAGAGGTAGATAAAAAAACGGGTGGCGGCGGCAATTAGTGATCCGTCGGGGCTAAAGGAAAGGGGCCCAAGGCATTCGCCCCGACTGTTATTGTCCCGCTCGGTGAGCGGGAAGACCATGACCAGATCCGGGGATAAGTCGGAGTCCGGCTGGACCCCGACCAGCAATTCGGCAAGCTGGTGACTGTTCCAGAGGGCAAGATAGCGGCAGTTGTTTTCTGCCAGCCAGTTACCACGGGGGGAGAAGCGGAAATTGGCACTGCCGTTTTGGCGGGCGAAATCATTGCGCGGGTCGAGGATGGCCAGCCCTTGACCTGAGACAGTGAATACGGCACGTTGCGATGGTTTATGCCATGCAGTATCGAGCACGGCGGACAAAAGTGGCGCCGCTTCCGCTGTTTTTCTACTGATCGGCCCCTTATTTTCGAATGAGATGCTCCCCTCGACTGCACTGCTGGCTAGCAGGGTTCCGTTTAAGGACGTCTGCTGAACCCGCTCCTGACCGAACCCGATCAGGCTGTCGCCACTTTCGGTAAACTGCACGTCATGGCTGGTCGCAAAGAGACTGAGCCTGGCCATCTCCGCGAAATTGCCTCCCGATCGGCGCAGAACAAGGATGGGCGTTTGAGGCTGAGAAATCACCAGGAGTTGGCTGTCGTTCGAAAAAGCAACCCTGGGGCGGTTTAAGGCTTCCCAGAACCGGGGGATTCGTCCCTGATGTGCGTAGGCCACCCGGAAATTTTCCAGGTCGATCAACCAGACGCGGAATCTGGTGTCGACTGCGCCCAGAAAGCGCCCGTCGGGGGAGAGGGCGATGCTCAGGTTTGAACCGGACATGGTACCATCATAAAAGCTGGCGTTTTTGAGCTCCGGGAGGTCATTCAGCTGACGCGAAAAAAGCTGTTTAACGTTCCCCTCCGGCGTTATGGGGTCAAGGCAGTCAAGGGCTCGCAGCTGCTGCGAGCTTAAGGAGGAGACCGAGCATTCGGTTTGCGCCACGAGACCATGCGCGTCAAGCTTCAGAAGCAGCCTTGTCCGTTCTCTGGCAAAGATGCCGCCGACCGGCACACCGGTCGGGATGGCGGGGACAATGACGAAACGACGTTGCGCTGTCCATTCATAGAGCAAGTATTCTGGGGTGTCGAGCAGATCCGGGGTGCCGAAGCGCTGGCGAACTTCTGGGGAGCTGACTCCTGGGGCGGGGAGGGATATCGTCTGGAGGTTTGGTCCGCTGTTGGGCAAGGGGAGATAAACACAGCTGCTAAGCAGGATTAAAGCCAGAATCAGGAAAGATCGACACATGACGGAACCCGATAGCGGATAAAGCAATGAATATGTCTGCTATTCGGTAGTATACAACAGAATTCCGGCCTGGGACGGGGCGCCGCGCAAGAATGAGAGGATCCTCGCGGCCGTTGATGCTACGGTTCGGCCCGGGGGCTGGACAGCCTGCAGAAATGCGCACTTCTGGAGTTTACTGATAATCAGTCGATCCCGTAATCCTTGATCTTGTACATCAGCGAGCGCAGGCTGATCTCGAGCAGCTGCGCGGCCTGGGTGCGGTTGCCTGCGGTTTTGTGCAGCGCCTTGCGGATGTACTGCACTTCCAGGAGCTGCGCGGCGACCGTCAGGGAATAGTCCTCCGGGTTGAACTCGCCGGGAGCGGACTGACGGGCGCGCAGGGGGGGCAGCTCCAGGGTTTCGCCGTGGCTGAAAATCAGCGCTTTCTCAATGTAGTTCTGCAGCTCGCGGACGTTGCCCGGCCAGTGGTACCTGGTCAGCTGCTGCCGGGCGGCGGCGTCGAGCAGCGGGGGCTGACGCCCTTCCCGGGCGCAGAGCTTC
>CALZHR010000274.1 GCA_945787335.1 uncultured Desulfuromonadales bacterium | reverse complement strand
GTGCGCATATCACCGGAAAAACGCACCCCGGCCCGCTCCTCCTTGACCTCTGCCGCTCCCAGTTCAAGCAGCTCAGCCGCCAACAAGGGCTCAAGCCCAAGGGCGGCTGTGACGAAAAATTGCTGTTTTTCCATATCAGATCTTCCGCAGCTCCAGTGTTTTGTCGCCCAGCTGCTCATTCGCCTGTTTCAAAGCGGTTTCGCCGGCCAGCACCGATACCGCGCTCTGCCCCTGCTGCAGATATTTCTGCGCCACAGCCTGCAGCGCCGCAGCATCGACCGCCAGCAATTTCTCGCGCATCCGGTTGCGCATTTGCAACGTCATCCCCTGGCGGAGGTTGGCGAACTCCTGGGCGCCGGAGCCGGCGGGGGAAAGCGGCTTGTCGAGATCACTGAACACCGCCAGTATCGCTTCTTTTAAAGTTTCCGCAGAGAACTCTCCCTGCACCACCCAGTCGATCGCCTGGTCGTAGACATCCAGGGTGCGGAGGATATGCGGATCGCGGTAGGAGAGCATCGAGAAGAGTCCGGCCTCCGAGTTGTAGGTCGCCATACCGCCGTAGGCTCCGCCCTTCTCGCGAATTTCCCGGTGCAGGAATTCGGCGCGCAGCAGCTTCGACAGCACTGTCAGGGCAGCGCTGTCGGGATGAGCGAAAGGAACGGCCCGGAATACCCGGGTGACATAATTGACCGGTATTGACCAGACGAAACCCTGCCGTTGCGGCTGGGGACTGAATGGCTGCTCCGGGGAGGCGGAAGTTCCAGCCGCTTTCGGCAAGCGTGTGAAGATAGCCGACAAGTCTGCCTGAAATGGGGCAAAGTTAGCTTTCTCCACAGTGACCGCGGCCTGCAGCTCACCAGAGCAGAACAACTGCCTGGCGATCTGCTGCAGTTGCTCAGCCAGCTCTTTGAGTTCCTGCGGCTGCCTGGCTGCATACCCCTTGATCACTGCCACCTGGCTGAGCCCGGACCATAGCTCGCGCTTCCGCCCGACGGGAGTCAGGCAGGCCGCAGCAGTCCGGGCGGCATAGGTGTGCCCCGATTGCGGAACCGAGTTTTCCAGCGACACCTTCAGCTGGTTAAGGACCGTGTGCAAGCGTTCCAGGTCGGAGAAATCGGGGGCCAGCAGGATATCCCCCAGCAGCTCGAACAGTGGCTGGCTGTTGCGCACCAGCGCCTTGCCTTTGAGCTCGAAGCTGGCGATAAAGCTATCCAGGTTGTTGGGATCATCGAGCAGCGAGGTGCGTGCCGAAATACCACCAGTGACGGCCTCCATCCGCTGCGCCATCTGCAGGTAATCCCGCTCGCCGGCGCCGATCTGGGTCAGCAGGCTGCTGAAGATCGGCAGCAGGCTCTGCTGCTGTTCGCTCTAGCCGCTGATAGCGAAGTTGAGTGCGACGGTGCCGATGCCGTTGGTCGGCTGATCGAACCAGCAGCAGTTAACCCCCTCCTGTTTTTTCTGATCCACCACGACCGGTGATTCCTCAAGGGGAATATCGCTCAGCTCGAGAGTCGGCAGACAGGAGAGGTCTTCCGGTTCTTCCTGGGCTTTTTTCAGTTCCAGCCCCTGCTCGATCAGCCGCTGTTTTTCGCTGTCCTTCAAACTGGCATTGATTTTATCCAGCTCGGCGCGCACCTTG
>CALZHR010000273.1 GCA_945787335.1 uncultured Desulfuromonadales bacterium | reverse complement strand
GAATCGATTCCCAGGTCGGTATCCAGAGCCATTTCCAGCTCGAGCATTTCAACCGGGTAACCGGTTTTCTCGGCAATCACTTCCAGCAAGGCTGCAGAGACCTGGCTGCTATCGGCAGCGTTCTGAGGCTGGTTACCGGTCACGGGCGGGACTGCAGCAGCTGGCAAACCGACATTCAGATAGTCGACGATCTGGCCGAGGGTCTGCAGCACACCGAGATCCTCCGGCTTGACCGCCGGCGCCTCGGGGAGTTGCTCCTGCAGGGCGGAGAGGATCTCGACCCGCTTGATCGAATCGATCCCCAGATCGGTATCCAGAGCCATTTCCAGCTCGAGCATTTCAACCGGGTAGCCGGTTTTCTCGGCGATCACCTCCAGCAGCACGCTTGCCACCTGGCTGCTCGCTACTGCGACCGGTTCGGTACTCGGCGCAGCTTGCGGAGCTGCAACCGGCGCGGTGACCTGAGCAGGCTGAGCCGCGGGGACCGCTGCACTCGTTTCCACCGTTTGGGCAGTCGGCAACGACGCTGCTCCCTGCTGTGGCATGACAACTGGCTGCGAACCGCCAAACACCAGGCCGCGTTGCTGCTCTACCAAGCCAAGCAGAGAACGGGTCGTCGCCTCCTGTCCGGCGAGGAACTGCTGGTGCAGCTGCGAAGTCTGGGCCTGGATGTTCTGCAACGCCTGCATGCTCTGCTGGGTCAGTAGCAAGGCATCCTGCAACGAGGACGCATTGGCTGCCGGAAGCTGGGCCGCTGCAGGTTGCGCGCTCAGCGGTTGTTGCACAGCGGCAGCAGCGGTCGGCTCAACTGCCGGAGCCGGAGCTGCCGCGGGGCCCGCAGCCTTGACCGCGACCGGCGGCCGTTTGGCCGGTGGTTTGAAATAGTTAGCACCGTTCAGAGAGACCGTCAGGCCGGGCTTTTTAGCGCTGTTCGCCTGGCTGGCAAGATAGCCCTGGTCCCAGAGCTCCAGCTTGACGCTCTGCCCCAGCACTGCCAACTGGGCAATTGCCCTGGCCAAGTCGTGGATTCCGGAGCGCTGACCGTTGGAGGAATCGATCGCCAGCGCCTGGTAATCGCGGTCGCCCAGAATTGCCTTGACCATTCCGGTCAAGCGGGCACCGGGACCGACTTCGAGAAACAGTCTCACCCCGGCTTTGTACATGTTGTTTATTTCACTGACAAAATCGACCGGTTTGGCCAACTGTTCGGCCAGCAGTTGTTTCGCTTTGCCTTCCGCGGCCGGATAAATTTTCCCGCTGGTATTGGCATAGACGTTGGCAGTCGCCTTGGCAAAGGAGACCTCTTGCAATTTTTCGGCAAAGGGTCCGCTGGCTGCTGCGACCAGTTCACTGTGGAAGGCGGCCGCAACCGGTAGCTGCTTGTAACGCAAACCCTGTGCATCGAGCAGTTTGACGGCCTTTTCGATCTCTGCTGTCGCGCCCGACAACACCCCCTGCTCCGGGGTATTGCGGTTCGCCAGGACCAGCTGAAGTCGGCTCTCGGCGAGAAATTTTTCGACCTGCTCGAGCGGCGCAGAAACCGCCAGCATCGAACCGAGATCGCCCTCGCCTGCCGCCATTAACTCACCGCGCAAGCGCGATAAGCTCTGCAGGGCCGGTTGATCAAAAACCTTTCCAGCGCACAGGGCGGTTAACTCGCCGTAGCTGTGGCCAGCGTAGGCTTCGGCACTGACGCCGAAAGTATTCAGGACCGCTTTGGCCCCCAGACTGACCGCACCAAGGGCGGGCTGGGCATTTTCTGTCGCCTGCAAAACGGCTTCATTCTGCTCTGCAACCGAGGCTTCGAAAGCCGGCTGGGGATAGATTTTATCGACCAGCCGGCCCTGCTTGCCGTCAGTCGCCTGGAGAAAACTTTCTTCGGCGACAGTCAGTGAGTCGAGAAATTGCGGAAACTGAATCGCCAGTTCTTTGAGCATGCCGGTGTACTGAGCGCCCTGACCGGGGAACAGCATCGCCAGGCTACCAGTGAGCTCGCCGTTGGCATAATACACTCCATCCGGGGTACTCCAGACACTCTCCTCGCTATCCCGGGTGAGCATCGCCAGGGCCGATTTCAGTTGGGCGGCACGAGCTGTTTTATCCTTCTCGATCACCAGGCTCAGCCGATGCGGCAGCGCCGGATCAAACTGTTGTCGGCTGTTAGCCGCGGCCAGGCGCAGCTCCTGCCAGCGCCCTTCGGCCGGCCAAGCCTGCAGAGCGGTTTCGAGCCCCTGCTTATCGGCAGCGCTGAAGCTGACAATCTGCACATCCCCCTGCCAGTCGGTGACGGTTTTTTCGGCTTGATGCTCTTCGAGCAGGCAGTGGAAATTCGCCCCGCCAAACCCGAGGGCGCTGACTCCGGCACGGCGCGGATGTGGTCCACGCGGAATCCAGGGACGACACTCGCTGTTGACGTAAAAGGGGCTCTGCTCCTGGGTAACCGTCGCCTGCGGTTTGGTGACTTTGATCGTCGGTGGCAGGGTCTTGTGATAAAGGGCCAGCGCCGCTTTGATCAGCCCTGCAGAGCCTGCGGCGGCTTTGGTATGGCCGATCTGTGACTTAACCGAACCGATCGCGCACCAGGGTGTCTCAGCATTGCCAAAGACCTGCTTGAGGGCGGTGACTTCGATGGCATCACCGACTTTAGTGCCGGTGCCATGGGCTTCAATCAGTTCCACCGATTGCGGCTGGATGGCGCCCTGTTCATAGGCGCGCAACAGCGCCTTTTCCTGACCGGCGGCGCTCGGTTCGTAAATCGCGCCGCCGCGGCCGTCGCTGGACGAGCCGATCCCTTTGAGTACCGCGTAGATCCGGTCACCATCCCGCTCGGCATCGGCGAGCCGTTTCAGCACGACGATACCCAACCCTTCACCGAGGGTAGTGCCGTCGGAATCCTCTGAAAAGGGGCGCGCATGACCGGAGGGCGAGAGTGCCGGGGTCTTGCTGAAGCAGGTGTACATGAAGATGTCGTTGAAGGTATCGATCCCGCCGGTAATGACCATATCGGCCTTGCCGGTTTCCAGTTCCAGCGCCGCCAGGCTCAGTGCGCTCAGCGAGCTACCGCAGGCGGCATCGACAACACAGTTGGTGCCGCCGAGATCGAAGTGCTTGCTGATCCGTCCGGCGACAACATTGCCGAGCAGGCCGGGGAAGGAATTCTCCTGCCAGGGAACGTAGGAATCGGCGATCCGCTGGATGGCGTCTTCAGCGATGGCGTCCTCGATCCCGGCATCCTTGAGCGCCTCACGCCAGCGCGGAAACCCGAGCCGTGCACCGAGCGGAATGACCAGTTCCAAAGTGCCGGTCACGCCGAGAATGACGCTGGTCCGGTCGCGGTCAAATTCTTTTTCGGTCGAGTAACCGGCGTCTTTTAATGCCTGATCGACGGCAACCAGCCCGAGAAGTTGCGAGGTGTCGATCGCTTCCAACGCATTCGGCAAGATCCCGTAATCCATCGGATTGAAATCGACCGGGGATAAAAACCCGCCCAGTTTGGCATAGACATGATCGGCGGCCTTGGGGTCCGGATTAAAATAATCCTCCGAGCGCCAATGGCTTTCCGGCACTTCGGTAATAGCATCGACACCGGTTTTTATATTGCTCCAGAAGGTTCCGGCATCGTCCGCTTGCGGGAACAGGCAGCCAACCCCGACAATCGCCAGGGGGGTTGCAGTGACCGGATGACTCTTCTCTCCGCTTGTCTTTTTCAACTGAGAAACTCCTTGATTCGATCTAGGTCCAGAGGGCTGACCAGGTCGGCCCCGGCTTCAATCTTTCCGCCCTGTTGGCGATACTGATTGGCACGCATCAACACTGCCGCACCGAACAGGATGTTCATTGCCACACTGACGACTTTACGATTCTCCGGAGCCTCCAGAGATGAGCCCTTGACCCATTCGTTGAAAGCTCCCATCGCCGGACCACACCAGATCTGATAATCGATCTTGCGCGCGACATCGCCCTGATTGGCCCAGACCGGCGACTGCCCCAGGTACCAGCGGAAGACCAGCGCCATTTTGTATTTTGGATCAGCTTCGGCCTTTTCAATCTGGCGCGGGTCGCGCACTGCAAAGTAGCTGCGGGTTTGCTCCCAGACACTCAGCAGCGGTGCCTTGAAAACCGTGGTTTCCAGCTTTTTTCGCTCATCGGCCGGCAGCGCTTCAATGCTGTCAAATTCACGATACAGCTTGTAGAGCTTTTCCGCGCGGATCGAGAACATGGTGCCCCGTTTGACCACCTGAACCTTGACCCCCATCTCGAACATGTCCCCCGAGGGCGCCATGGTGATATCGGCCTGACGGGTTTCGGCGAGCATCTGGCGGACGGTATCGCAGGTTCCGGACTCAACACAGGCCTGGTTGATCGTACCGGTCACCAGGTAGGCGGCGCCCATGGAGAAAGCGGCCACCGCCGAGGACGGGGTCGCAATGCCACCGCCGAGCCCGACGCGCAGTTTCTGCTGATAACCGAATTGCTGTTGAAACGTCTCTTTTTGCGCCTGGATGGTCGGAAACAGTGCCAGTGCCGGACGGTTATCGGTGTGCCCGCCAGAATCGGCTTCGACGGTGATGTCCTGGGCCATCGGAATCTGCCCGGCCAGTTCGGCCTGTTCAGCGGTCAGATCACCCGCTTCGACCAGGCTGCGCAGGAACTTCTCCGGCGGCGGGGCGAGAAATCTGGCGGCCACCTCTTCACGAGAGATTTTTGCGATCAGCCGGTTCGGGG
>CALZHR010000272.1 GCA_945787335.1 uncultured Desulfuromonadales bacterium | reverse complement strand
CTGAGTCGAACATGTAGGTGAATTCTTCACCGGCCGGAAGCATACCGATGTTGACATTGATCGGCGGAGAAAGGTCGTCGTCGCTCAGGGTGACGTTGACCAGATCGAAGCCGCCGCAGTTTTTCGCTCTGAGGCGATACATCGCGCCTGAGAGGGTATCTGGTGCTTCTTCGAAGCTGTCAGCCGGCTCCCAGGTCGTTCCCATGTCGACACTGACATCTTTTTGAATTTCGATACAGACACATTTCACATTGGCGGAATCCTCTGCCATGACCATCTGCTGACCGAAAATACCCGAAACGGTCGCGGTGTTGACCTTGTTGTCCGGGGTGTCGCATGCTCCGAACCATGTCAAGCCGGGGAGATCAGACTGGGTAAGGATTCTTTCCTCCCCAGCAGCGAGGCTGCCGATATTCACATCTGTGATCCCCAATGTTTCATCATTGATAGTGACGTCAGTTAGATCGACGTCGCCACAATTATTGACTGTCAGGCGGTATTCGACATCGCCATCAGCCCCAATAGCGGTCTGCAATGAATTAGCGTCATACCAAGTCGCATCCCCGGGAGTTTTTACTTCTTTCGTTAATTCGATACACGGATTTTCCGGGGGAGGGACTGACAAGGCGCTGGTGAGCCAGGAAAAAGACGCTGGCGTATCGCCGGTACTGTTGTCATCTCGTGATAGCGCTTGAACGGACAGGGATGAAGCGCCGGGGGGGATGGTAATGAACACTTCTAAAGTATCCCATTCTTCACCATCGAAGCTGCCTAATTGATTGCTAAATAATAAAATACTACCCCCCACGATAACTTCAATGGAGGTTGGTCGGTTTATTGTTCCGTCAGATGCTGCGCCGGCAACGCTGGCGAAGAACATGCTGAGCTTTGCAGTACGCTCTTGGTCTGAAGGAGGGAAACTGTATGTTTGTGTCACCGTTGTCGTTTCCGGCGGTGCAGCATTTATGTACGCCCGATCTAGACCGTCTCGCAAGTCGATCGTTGCTGGGCCAGTCAAGTCGTCCACAATGACCAATATTCCTGCCCCGTCACTCACATCCGGAAAATCCAAACCGGAAATTTCTAGAGAATTAGATCCGACATTCACCAGATTCAGGTCAGAGATATCGGCTCTGTAGCCAAGGAATTTTTCTGAAGGACTGGTGCCGATAAGTGAGCCTGTTACCGAGATTCCTTCAATGATTATGGTGTCGTCACCACTTGTTCCGGCAAATTTAGCGCCTTCCCAATACAGCAAGACTTGCTTGATGGAAACACCACTCGGAATAAAGAGATTAATCGCTCCGGGTTGACTTTGAGCCAACCCCGTCCCCGCAGCAATGACATCCGTACCGGATGCAATCGGAATTGATGCCGGGCCGAGTGTCTCAGAACCGTCTGCCAAAACCGAGACCGGCAACAACAGTAAGATCAACAACAATAGCCGCTGAATAATAGAACTGAATCTTCTTTTTCGCATCACGTTGCGCTCCTTATATTGCTGTATTGCAGGGAATACCTAATTGAACTTCACATTTGGTCGTATTTTGGCAGGCTGATCTGTCAATTGATTTTTATATAAGCACGGATAAAACTTTATGCCACATTAAGACTCTAATGAGGATATCGGACTTGTCAAGGAGCTTCTCAGCAGAAAAGTTGACGGATTGATCCCTGAGGACTGGAATGCGCAGAAAAGCATTTAAATTTAGTGGTTTGTAGGATTGTAAAAAATTCAGTAGCGGCATTATTGATTATTTTATATGCCCTTGCTAAAGATGTAGCGGGGGTGGGTGAATCTGAAGAGGATGGGTGTTTCTGAAGGAGTATGTGAAGTTCGATAGTCTGCGGAGCTTTTTATTTTGTTTGAATAATCGGGTGCTTGGAATTATTTCAGGAGCTGGGGCAAAGCTGAATGCATAAGGTTTAAATTATATTCTAATTAAATTCTTGAGCAAAAAACTGCGCGGGGTAGCTTTCTTGGTGCTGCCCCGCGCAGCTTATTGTTGCTGATTGGCCTTATACCACCTGCTCCATCCCCCAGATACCACAGGGGCACATGCCGGCACAGATGCCGCAGCCGATGCAGAGGTGGTCGTCGGAGATGTATTCGAAGCTGCCGTCCTTGCAGTCCTCACGGCGGATGGCGCCTTCCGGACAGGCTTCGAGGCACATGCCGCAATCGCGGCAGGTACCGCAGGAGATGCAGCGACTGGTTTCCTTGGTGGCGTCGGTGAAGCTGAAGCGGCTGCGGTTATGCGGCCGGAACAGCTCCTTGCTGAGGCACTCCTGGGAGATTTGCGGCAGCTTCTTCTTCGCTTTCAGCTGGTTTCCGGCGAGGTACTCGTCGATGTATTCGGCGGCCTCGCGGCCGTGGCCGATGGCGTGAGTCAGCAGCCCCGGCTGAATGGTGTCACCGATGGCGAAGATCCCGGGCGCCTTGGTCAGCTGGCCGCAGTCATCCACCTCGGCCATGCCGCGCTCGGTCAGCCACTCGCGCGGGATGTAGGAGAGGTCGGGGCGCTCGCCGATCGAGATGATCACGGTGTCGGCTTCGAGCAGGCGACCGTCTTTGGTGTGCAGACCCTTCCCGTCGACCTTCTCGGTGAAGGCCGGCCATTCGATCTTGCCGCCGAGCTTCTCGAAGTGGTCGATCTCCTTCTTGAAAGCGGCCGGTCGCTGGATATCGATCGCGGTGACCTGCTTGGCGCCCATGGCGTAGGCGCCGAGACAGACGTCCATGCCGGCGTTGCCGGCGCCGATGACGACGACCTTCTCGCCGACCGGCGGGTTCTCGCCGTTGTTCACGGCCTTCAGAAACTCAAGCCCCTTGACCAGTCGTTCGTGGCCGGGAAAGGGGATCACCACCGGGTTGTGCGCTCCGGAGGCGATCACAACGGCGTCGAAGTCCTGCTGCAGCTTGGCGAACAGTGCCTTGTCGACCGGAGTGTTGGTCTTGATGGCGACACCCAGATCTTTGACCCGCTTGATCTCATGGCCGAGGGTGTCGGCCGGCAGGCGATCGGTCGGGATGACCTGGCGCAGCTTGCCGCCGACCTCTTTGTCCGCTTCGATGATGGTGGTGCCGTGGCCGAGCAGGCGCAGGTGCCAAGCCGCAGAGAGGCCGCCGGGACCCCCACCGATGACCGCAACCTTCTTGCCGCTGTCGGCTTTCGGGGTCGGTGATTCGGCTTCCATCGAGAGTTTTCCGAGGGCCGGCATCGCCACCGGCAGGTCGATGAACTGGCGGGTGCAGGCGTCCATGCAGGGGTTCGGGCAGACCTCGCCGCAGACGCTGCTGGGGAAGGGCGAGTATTGCAGCACCAGCTCGATCGCTTCCTTGTATTTTCCGGCGCGCAGCAGGTTGATGCGGTCCTGGGTCGGGATCGACGACGGGCAGGCCGCCTCGCAGGGCGCACAGAAGGCTTTGTTCTGCCAGTGAGGGATCTTCAGCCGGTCCTCCCCAGCGTTGACCAGTCCGGCGACGTGGTCGTAGTTGTCCTTGACCACGTCGGCGAAGATGCCGCCGTCGCCGACCCACTTGTTCATGCGGAACTCGCGCATGCTGATGCGCTGAGCGTGCCGCCAGCGACGCTCTTCGTAGGTCTTGGCGGTGATCTTCTTCCACTGGCTGAAGTCGGTCAGGGTTTCCAGGTGCTGACTGCGATCGATCTTCTCCAGGAAGGTCGGCAGCCCCTGGCTGAGAAACTCGCGGTCGGCTTCATCCAACTCCATCAGCCAGACTTCGTCCGGCAGGTTCTTGGCTTCGCCGCGAAGATAGATGGTGCCGCCGACCATGCCCATGCAGGCGCGGTCGCCGAGCACCGTGTCGAAGTCGTCGCTGTCGATGCCGCAAATCACTGCGGTGCCGCCGCCCATGAACTCAAAGCAGAAGGAGCCGGTGTTCTTCAGCACCCAGAATTCCGGGGCGTCGAAGGCCGGGTCGTGCTTCATCAGCGAGCCGGAGCGGGTACCGACGCGCCCGGCGACGTAGATCTTGCCGCTCGCCGCGCAGTGCGCCGTGGTGTCGCCGCTGTCCCCCTTGATGATCAGCTCGGCGCCGGCGTTCAGCCAGCCGGCGTCGGCCGGGGCGGAGCCGTTGACGGTGATCGAAGTGCCGGAGAGGCCGAAGGAGCCGACCCGCTGGCCGGGGTTCTTGACGCTGAATTTGAGCGGACTGCCGTCCTCGGTCCACAGGGGGCCGCCGATGTTGTGGTGGCCGCTGGAGAGGACCTCGAAATTGGTCTCTCCTCTGTCCAGGGCGGCGTAGACCTGCATCAACAGCTGCTGGGTGGAGAGCCGTTTTTTATTTTCATCAAAGCCGATAATTTGTGCTGCCATTTTATTCTTTCCTCCTTAACAGACGTGCTGGATCTGCAGGCGGTCGGCGACGGCGTGGTCGGTTGCGACCAGGGCGTCGGAGCGACCGACCGGCAGGGAGGAGTTGCCGATCGGTGCCAGCAACTTCTTGAACTCCTGATCCATCGCCAGGAAGTAATTGACGATGTTCTGGGCAACCTTCTCCGGGTCGAGGCGGTGCGCCAGTTGCGGTTCCTGGGTGGTGATCCCGGCCGGGCACAGGCCGGTATTGCAGGCGTTGCAGCGGCCCATGTCGTTGCCGATGCAGCCGGCCATCTGCAGAATCAGCTTGCCGGTGAAGACGCCGTTGGCGCCCAGGGCGATCATCTTGAAGGCATCTGCGGCCAGGTCGCCGGTTTTGCCCAGGCCCCCGGCGGCCCACAGGGGAATCTGCCCCTGGCGACCCTGAGTCACCGCCGCCAGGTAGCAGTCGCGCAGCTTGGAGACGATCGGATGACCGGTGTGGTCGAGGGAGACCTCATGGGCGGCACCGGTGCCGCCGTCGATACCGTCGAGGAAGAAGCCGCCGACGATGTTGTACGGGTCGCGCACCAGGTTGTTGAAGACGCTGACCGAAGTGGCCGAAGCGGCGACCTTGATGGCGACCGGCACGCGGAACTTGAAGGCTGAGTTGAAGGAGAGGAACATCTTCTGCACGCTCTCCTCGATCGAATAGAGGCCCTGATGGTTCGGCGGGCTGAGCAGGTCGGCCTTGGGCACGCCGCGGATCGCCTGGATATGCTCGGCGACCTTGCCGGCCTGCAGCAGACCACCGTCGCCCGGCTTGGCGCCCTGGCCGATCTTGATCAGAATCCCGGCCGGGTCCTCGACCATGTGCGGCATAGCATTGGCGATCCGGTTCCAGCCGAAGTGGCCGGATGCGATCTGCAGGATCATATATTTGAGATATTTCGATTTCAGCAGCCGGACCGGCACGCCCCCTTCGCCGGAGCACATCCGCACCGGCAGGCCGCACTCCTCGTTGAGGTAGGCGACCGCCATCGCCACCCCTTCCCACATCCGCCAGGAAAGAGCGCCGATCGACATGTCGCCGATGATCACCGGGTAGATCCAGTTGACCGGCGGGGTCAGCGCGTTGGTGACCAGCTGCTGGTCGACATCCGGGGAAAAAGGCAGCTTCTTCGGCGGCAGAATCCGACCGAAGGGCGCCAGCAGGTCGAAGGTGTGGCGCTGGGCATCGAGGCTCGGGTCGGTCATCTGCGAGATCCGGCCGACACGAATCGAATCCAGGGTGCGGGTGCTGCCTTCGAGGTTCTTGCGCCCGCCACGCTTGATCGAGTCACCGCCGAGGCAGCGGGTGATGACCGGGTGCCGGGTGTCCTGGTTGCGTTCCGGCTTGATGGCGTCGTTCGGGCAGACCTTCTCGCACATGCCACAGCCGCGGCAGTAGTTGCGGATCGACTTGGCCTGGCGAATCACCGGGACCGCCGAGAAGCGCGCCTTCGGCTCGGGGAAATTGCCTTCGGAGAAGACCATCCGGCGGCGTTCAACTTTCGGCAGGATCGCCCTGAAGGAGCAGGTTGCCACACAGGAGCCGCACATGGTGCAGCGGCTGGCGTCGTATTTGATCTTCCACGGCAGGTCGTTGGCCGTGACGTCGTTCAGTCTCATTGTTTCCATCTTTGAACCTCCAAATCGTCGCTGATCACGACGACTTCGCGCTCGTTCGGGTAGATATCGGTCTCCCAGTCGCGGTCGGGGAGGATTTCGTTGATCCCGCAGACCTCGGAGGAGATGGCGACGGTGTCTTCGTCGCGGCCGACGACGACCGGGCGCAGTTTTTTCGCATCGCAGCAGGTGAACATGGTGTTGTCCGGGAGCAGGCCGATAATCGTGTTCGGGCCGTTGATCTCCAGGTGGGCCAGCGACTGGCGGATCCCCAGCAGCTGCTTCTGGTCCTCGCGCTGCTCGATATCGTCAAAGGGGAGCGGGGTGACCACGTGCTTGTAGTAGTGCAGCGGCCAGCCGAGCTCGCGGTGGACATAGTGCAGGGTGTAGAGGAAGCACTGGGAATCGGATTCGAAACCGATGTAGCCGCGGTGCAGCCCCTGCTGATATTCCTTGTTCTTCAGGTAAAAGGTGTTCTCGCCGTTGGCCAGCGCCGTGTAGCCCTGCAGGTGGAAGGGGTGGGCGGCATAGCGGACGATGTCGTAGTTGGTGTTCTGCCGGCACTGGGCGGTGATCACCTTGGCGGTAAAGCGATCGTTGGCGGTCCAGAGGTTGAAGTAGGTGCCGATATCGCGCGGATCGCCGATCTCCTTGAGGGTGATCACGTCAGGCCAGAAGGAGTAGGCGAAGCCTTCCTCGTTCGGCTCCAGCGCGGCGCGCAGCTTCAGCCGGGTGTCGAGCAGCAGCTCTTCCTTCTCTTTCTGCTCAGCGTTGCGGAAATTACGTGGGTAGTCGAAGGTTTCGAACACGTAGTTCGGCATGGCATTGATGTCCAGACCCGGCACATCATTGACCTCTGGAGCCCACTGCATCACCCGGTGGAAGCCGATTTCATGCAGGATGTCCTCGGCAATCTTGATGCCGGCGTCGGTGCAGGCCATCGACAGGGTCGGCAGGTGCTTGTAGGGTTCAAAAATGCCACCAAGGTTTTGCATGACCATGGCGAACCCCGAATTGTCATGCCCTTTCTGCTGCGACTGCATCAGTTGCAGGGCCATGCTCGGATGGATGTAGTTACGACTTTTGATCGCGCCAATACGACACATAAGATCAACTCCTTGGATTGCGCAGAAGTGATAAATAGAATTTTTGTTTCTGCTTGGAACCGGACAGTTCGCAGGGGCCGTATCGTCGGCACGCCGTCCGGCTTTATAATGAAACCATCGGTTATTTTGCAGGTTGCATGCCAAAACTTGCTGGTGCTGCTTTCGTGCAGACGGTGGCTTGTAACTGCTAAAGAACAGGTGGTTTTGGTTGGATGGTCAGGCTGCTTGAGCAACGTTTGTCAGCTCAGCATCTTGAGCCTGTGTAGTTATTTGCTCAGATTGTGTGCATGGTTTGGCCGGCGATTCACAAATTCGTGCACGATCTGTGAATCGCCGGTTCGCAGACTCTACAGCAGGGTGACCCAGTTGTGCGGATCTGGCTGGCGACCGTACTGAATGCCGGTCAGGCTGTTGTACAGTTTCATCGTCAGCTCGCCCGGCTTGCCATCGCCGAGCCTAACGCAGCGCTCCTTGTAGCAAAATTCACCAACCGGGGAAATCACCACGGCGGTGCCGGTGCCGAAGGCTTCCTGCAGCCGGCCGTTCATCGCCCCTTCCAGGACCTCGTCGACGGTCAGCGCGCGTTCTTCGATCTCGATTCCCAGCTCTCTGGCCAGGGTGATCACCGAACGGCGGGTGATGCCGTCGAGCACCGTTCCCTTGAGCGGCGAGGTGACCAGCTTGCCGTCGTAGAGGAAGAACATGTTCATGCTGCCGACCTCTTCGACGTATTTCTTCTCCTTGGCGTCGAGCCAGAGCACCTGATCGTAACCTTTCAGGGAGGCTTCACGGGCCGCGTAGAGGCTCGCAGCGTAGTTACCGCCGGTTTTCGCTTCGCCGGTCCCGCCTTCGGAGGCCCGCACATAGTGGTCTGAGATCCAGATCTTGACCGGGGCGATCCCGCCTTTGTAGTAGGTGCCGACCGGACAGAGGATGATGTAGCAGAGGTACTGGTCGGCCGGGCGCACGCCGAGCATCGGTTCGGTGGCGATCATGGTCGGGCGGATATAAAGGCTGGTGCCCTCCGAGTGCGGCACCCAGTCGCTCTCCAGGCGGATCAGCTTGAGCAGGGCGGCGAGGAAGAACTGCTCGTCGACCTCGGGCATGCACATCCGCCGGGCGCTCAGGTTGAAACGCTTGACGTTGTCGGCCGGGCGGAACAGGGCGACATTACCGTCCGGCCGGCGGAAGGCTTTCAGGCCTTCGAAGATCTCCTGGGAGTAGTGCAGGACCATGGCGGCCGGGTCGATGGTGAAGGGCGCGTAGGGCTGAATGCGTGCCGAATGCCAGCCTTGCCCGGTGTCGTACTGCATGACGAACATCCGGTCGGTGAACTGTTTGCCGAAGACCAGCTGACTTTCGTCTTCGACCCGTTTTTTAAGTTCGCTCACCGGTTGAATTTCCAGATCCATGGCATCTCTCCCAAGGGCAATTAAATTGAAGATAGACTGTCCTACATATCACAGGCGCGGCAGCGGCTGCAAGCCAATCTCTGCCGGCGAAGAAAGCCCGGTTCCGGTTGCGAAAAAGTGAAAAAAAACTTAGAATTTAAACTTGTGCTTTGCTTGTGGTCCTTCTCGGGGGTTCGCTATGAAAATTGACCTGAAATACGGGGACGCAACCCAGCCGGCGCGGCTGCCATTTGCCGCGCACCTGCTGACGGCCAGAGTTGCCGAGGTGCCTGCTGCCCAAGCCCTGGTGCGCCGGGCGTTGGCCAACCCGCTCGGCACTCCCGGCCTGGAAGGGTTAATCCGGCCGCAGGAGTCGGTGGTGATCGTCACCTCGGACATCACCCGCTACACCGGCAGCGAGATCTACCTGCCGCTGCTGGTCGCGGAGCTGAACCGGATCGGAGTCGCAGACGAGCAGATTTCGATCGTCATCGCCCTGGGGATTCACCGCCAGCAGACCGCTGCCGAACACCGTAAAATCCTCGGTCCGTTGTTCGGCCGGATCGCGGTTTACGATCATGACTGCGATACTCCGCAGGAGCTGGTCGATCTGGGCCGAACCGAAGCGGGGCTGCCGGTGTTGCTGAATCGACGGGTGGTCGAGGCGGATCGGGTGATCGTCACCGGCACCATCGGGTTTCATTATTTTGCCGGTTTCGGCGGCGGCCGCAAAGGACTGGTCCCGGGGGTGGCCGGCCGTGAGACCTGCATGCAGAGCCACTTTGCCGTTTTCAATCCGCCCGAAGTCGGCGGCAAGCACCCGCTGGCGACCACCGGCTGTTTGGACGGCAACCCGGTGCATCATAAGCTCTTGCAGGCGGCCAGCCTGGCCAGGTCCGATTTTCTGCTGAATACCGTGCTCTCACCACAGAAGCAGATTCTCGGCGTGTTCTGCGGTGATCTGGAGCAGGCGCACCTGGCCGGCTGCGAACTGGTCAGGGAGCTGTTTCAGGTCGAGCTGCAACAGCCCGCCGAGCTGGCGATCATTTCCTGCGGCGGCGAGCCGAAGGATATCAACTTCATCCAGGCGCAGAAGGCGCTCGATTACGGCTGCCGGGCAGTTCGCGAGGGGGGAACGATCATCCTGCTCGCCGCCTGCCGTGACGGTTTCGGTCATCCGACCTTCTTTGACTGGTTCCGCTACCAGGATCTGGCCGAATTCGAGCAGGCGCTGCGTCGCGACTACCAGATCAACGGCCAGACCGCCCACGCCGTGTTAAGCAAGGCGCGGCGCTTCCGGGTGATTCTGGTGAGTGAGCTGAACGGCGAGCAGACGGCAACCATGGGCATGGAAAAAGCGGCCGACCTGCAGTCCGCTATCGAACTGGTTCAGGCGGATCTGCCTGCCGAGCCGCAGGTTGTGGTGATCCCGGACGGGGGAACGGTTTTACCGACAATAGAAAGAACGAATTAGTCACCAAGAACACCAGAGAAAAGCAAATAGCTTTAACGCAGAGCCGGAAAGATGCAGAGAAGATCAAAGGCTAATAATACCTGAAACAGAAAGATTATTGCTTTTCTCTGCGGCCTCAGCGGTTCTGCGTTAAATATCTTTCTTGGTGTTCTTGGGGGCGATAAATTGAAGATAGGGGTAACGCATGCCAACCAAAGAAGAAGTCCTCCAGCAGGTGATCGACTCCGGGGCGCTGCCGACCCTG
>CALZHR010000271.1 GCA_945787335.1 uncultured Desulfuromonadales bacterium | reverse complement strand
GGCGGCGATGCGTGATGCGGTTGCGTCCAACGGAGCGGATCCGGCCCAGATTAACCCCCTGATTCCGGTCGACCTGGTCATCGATCACTCGGTTATGGTTGATCAGTTCGGCAACCCATCGGCGTTCGCCGCGAATGTCGAAAAAGAGATGGAGCGGAACCGCGAGCGCTATGCCTTTTTGCGCTGGGGGCAGAAGGCCTTCAACAATTTTCGCGTGGTTCCACCGGGGACCGGTATCTGTCACCAGGTTAACCTGGAATATCTGGCGCAGACGATCTGGACTGCCGAGCGCGACGGGAACACCTGGGCGTATCCCGACACCCTGGTCGGCACCGACAGTCACACCACCATGATCAACGGCCTGGGCGTCCTCGGCTGGGGGGTCGGCGGGATCGAGGCGGAAGCGGCAATGCTCGGCCAGCCGATCTCGATGCTGATTCCCGAGGTGGTCGGCTTCCGATTGACCGGCAAGCTCAGTGAAGGGGTCACGGCAACCGATCTGGTCCTGACGGTGACCCAGATCTTGCGTGAACAGGGGGTGGTCGGTAAGTTTGTTGAATTTTTCGGCTTCGGCCTGTCTCAGCTGCCGCTGGCGGATCGCGCGACGATCGCCAACATGGCGCCGGAGTATGGCGCCACCTGCGGGTTTTTCCCGGTGGACCGGATTACCCTCGATTACTTGCGTTTAACCGGGCGCAGTGAAGAGACCCTTGCGCTGGTCGAAGCCTACTGCAAGGATCAGGGGCTCTGGCGCAGCGACGATCTGCCCGATCCTCAATTCAGCGTCGTGCTCGAACTTGACCTGGCCAGCGTGCGGCCAAGCCTGGCAGGGCCGAAGCGGCCACAGGACCGGGTGTTGCTGGAGGCGATGCGCAGCGCGACCGAGCTGGTGTTGCCGGACAGTTCGGACAACGGGGTTCCGATCGCCGGAACCGGTCAAGAGCTGAACCATGGTGACGTGGTGATTGCCGCCATCACCTCCTGTACCAATACCTCAAACCCGGCGGTGATGATAGCCGCCGGGCTAGTTGCGCAAAAAGCCCTGGAAAAAGGCCTGCAGGTTAAACCCTGGGTAAAAACTTCT
>CALZHR010000270.1 GCA_945787335.1 uncultured Desulfuromonadales bacterium | reverse complement strand
GAGCGGGTCAGCAGGAACTGGGCATCGAGCAGGTCGACGGTGGTGGCCTGTTGCTGCTGGACGCGGTTTTCGGTGACCCGGTAGTTCTCCTCGGCCGAGGTGACGCCGGTGCGCGCTTCCTGCTGGCGGCCGCTGGCGATGCGCAGATTCTGCAGGGCTGTCTCTAATTGTAACACCAGCGCCGCTTCAGTGTCGCGCAGTTCGGCGGCGACGGCACGGGCTCTGGCATCGGCTGCGGCGATGGTTTTCTCGCGGGCGAAACCGTCGAACAGGTTCCAGCTGGCGCGTAACAGCAGCAGGTTGTTCTGGTCGTTATTGTCTGACACTGCAATGTCGTCGCTGTACTCCTCGTGGGCAACGGTCAGATCGATCTGGGGCAGGTAAGCGCCCTGGTTGGCCCGCCGGTCCCGTCTGGCCGCCAGCAGTTCGTTGCGCAGGTAGTTCAGCTCACTGCGGTTAGCGAGCAGCTGCTGCCGGTAGCTGTCGACCCGCTTCGGATCGAAACTCTGCAGGGCCGTTGCGTTTAAATCCTGCAAAGACTCTTCAGCGGGTAATCGCAGTCCGGTGGTGCGTTCTAACAGCCGTCGTGCGATCTGCTGCTGCCCTTCGGCCTGGAGCAGATCCTGGCGGGCGCTGGAGAGTTCCACCTCGACCCGCAGCAGGTCGTTGCGGGCAATCACGCCATAATCGAATTTCAGCTGGGCATCCCGCTTCTGCCGCTCCAGCAGTTCGACCCCTTCTGCCGCGGTGGCAACCGAACGGTTGGCGCGCAAAACCTCGATGTAGGCCTGCTGGGTTTCCAGTACGATATCGGCACGGGTGCCTTGCAGCCGATAGTCGGCCCCCTGGGCGCGCCGGCTGGCGGCCCGGTAGCTGTGGTAATCGCTCAGACCGTTGAACAGGTTGATGGAGGCACCGAGGGTCAGGATTGAGCTCTCTTCACCGAGGGAGCGTGGATCTTCGTCCCGTTCGGTGTAGCTGTAGTCAAGATCAACGCGGGGCAAAAAGGCAGCGCGGGAGACACCGACCGCTGCCTTGGTTTGGTCGGCAGTGGCGCGGAACAGCTCGATCCGTTGATGGTTCTGCAGCGCGGCGACAATTGCCTCATCGAGGGTCAGGGCGAAAACCTGTGACACCAGCAGCAAAAACGCCAGGAGAGTGGTTGAAAAGTATTTCATCGATTAGCCTCCTGCACATCTTTACGCTTTTCCATGCGGATCACAAAGATCAGGATCGCCGGGATAACGAAAACAGTGAACACGGTCGAGACCGCCAGCCCGCCGAGGATGACGCTGCCTAAGCCCCGGTAGAGTTCGGAGCCGGCACCGGGGATCAG
>CALZHR010000269.1 GCA_945787335.1 uncultured Desulfuromonadales bacterium | reverse complement strand
GTCATGTCGTCAAAGGCAGCGGTCCGGTGGCCGATTTCATCCTGCCCGGCGAGCGGCAGGGAAACCTCCCGTTCGCCAGCGGCACTTTTATCCGCCGAACTGGCCAGTTCCAGGACCGGGCGGGAAAGACGCCGGGCCAGCAAGCCGGCCAGCACGCCGCCGAGCAGGCAGCCGAGGACCAGGAGGCCGAACAGGATCTGGAAGGAGCGGGTTTTAAGGGCGGTTAAAGGTTTTTCCAGCATACCGACATAAAGCGCACCGATGGTGCTGCCGCTGTCGTCAAAGATCGGTTCGTAGGCGGTCAGGTACCATTCGTTGAACACGTGGGCCCGCGCCAGCCAGGCCTCTTCACGCTGCAGAACGGCTTCGGCAACTTCACTGGAAACCGGCGTGCCGAGGGCCCGTTGACCATTTTTCAGGCGCACGGTGGTGGCGATGCGTAACTTATCCAGAAATATCGTGGCGCTGCCGACGTCGATCCCTTCAAAGCTGTCCCGGCCGTAGATCAGTTCGCTGATCCGGTCGATCAGTGACAGGTTGTTATTGAGCATGATCCCGCCGTACAGGCAGCCGATCGGCTTACCCTGGTCGTTGAGTATGTGGGTCGCGGCGATCAGGAACATCCCCCGCCGCTCCAGGGCAACGGCAGGCTGCTCCGGGCCGTGGATCCGGGCGCGTTCGGCCAGCAGCGGGTTTTCCTGCCGCAGGGCATGTTCGCTGAGAAGCACCGTGCCGCTGTAGTGCCCTTGGTTCAGCGCGGTGTGAATAAAGGGCAGGGCTGTCGCCGGGAGATTGCGGCTTGGCAGAGCTCCGCTGGCGGTTAACAGTGGCTTGCCTTGCAGGTCACACAGGTTGAGGATGTCGAGCTGCTCGCGCTGCCGGATTTCGGTGAGTTGTTCCGTTAACCGTTGTTGGTTGGCACCTGTCAGCGCCTTGAGCAGCAATGACGAGCGGGCCGTAAGGCGGACCAGCTCGCGTACCCGCTGTTGTTCCTGGTTAAGCACCACCCGGGCGGCATTCAGGTCGTTGCGGATCTGCTTCTGGGTCTGGTTGACGATCGATGCGTTGATCAGGTAGGTGGCAGCCAGGGAGACCAGCAACAGGATCACGACCAGTGGCGTGACCGCTGCCAGGGTCAGTTTGCCCTGAATTGAACGGTAGCTGAAGCGGAGTGGTTTGATCATTCGTCGAGCAGCTCGGCTTGGTTGAGGTCGAATTCTTTGATCTTGCGGTCGATGGTTTTGCGCGTCACGCCGAGCAGTTGTGCCGCCCGGCTCTTATTCCACCTGG
>CALZHR010000268.1 GCA_945787335.1 uncultured Desulfuromonadales bacterium | reverse complement strand
GACAAACAAGACCTTCAGCTGGTTACCGGAATGGCCGTCGTTAAGGACCCGAAAGTCCGGCATTTGCTCGAACTCGAACATCAGCCGCGCAGAGCCGCTCCTCTCCAGCAGACCCAGCTGCAGCAAACTCGACTGAGTCGCGCCGCTGGCAACACGGGACTTTTCCGGGGGTTGCTGAGGTTGTGCAGGAGCGGATGTGACAGCCGGCACCGAAACGGGCTCGACCGGGGGTGCGGCAACCTCATTTGTCGTCACCTTTTCCGCCGCCGGATTATCCTGCAGCGCCGCCGCCGGCGCGGCAGACTCAGTCGCTGAGGAAGCGATGCGCTGTTGCGGCAGAGAGACTTTGCCTGTTTCGGCAGGCGACTCGCCGGCGGGCCTTACCGCCGTGGACTGGGCCGCCGAAGGCTGGAGGCGGCCGGCTTCGGCGGCGTTTTTCTTTTCCAGTGCGGCAAAAATATCCTGCCCCCGAACAATCGCGATGCGCTGCGACTGTTCATCCGGCGGAACAAGCTTGATGATCGGCTTCGGAGTCAAGTAATCAACCGGAAACAGTTCCAGACCCAGCCAGACCAGGCCGACCAGCAGCAGACCGGCCACCGCCAGCCGGAGGGTGCGCCGCGACGGCGCAGGCTTCTCCACCGGTGCGGCGACTTCTTTCGCGAGCAGGTTGTAACCGGGCTTTTTTTTCTGCCGGTTCTCCAGATCACGCAGCATCTGGTTGATCAGGCTCATATGACCGCCCTCAGCACCAGCAGAGTCGCCACCGCCACCGCCAGAATCGTACTGAGCTCAAGCAGGTGATAGGTCAGCACCACCCGGCCGGGCAGCTCCTCGTCGCTGCGAGTGTCCCTGATCGCCAGCTGTGCATGCCGCCGGCTGATCTGGCGCTCCCCTTTGCCGTAGGCGGCCAGCAGCGCCTTGTGCGCCAGCAGGTTGATCAGGCGCGGCACGCCAGCGCTGGCTTTGTAAAGCTGCTTGACTGCTGCCGGATCAAACAACCCTTCACCACGATACCCGGCCACCTGCAGGCGATGCTCAAGGTAACCGGGAAGCTCCTTCTGCTGCAGGGTCGGCAGCTGGTAGGAGTAGGTGATCCGCTGCCGCAGCTGGCGCAGCTCGGGGCGTGCCAGCCGTTGTTCGAATTCCGGCTGGGCAAAGAAAAAAATGTGCAACAGCTTCTCTTTTTCCGTTTCGAGGTTGCTGAGCAGCCGCAAGGCCTCAAGGCTTTTGTACGGCATGGCCTGGGCTTCATCGATCAGCACCACCAGCGGCCGGCTGGCATCGCGCAGCCGGACCAGCTCTTCAAGGATCCGCTGATGCAACTGCTGAACGCTGGCGTCGGCAGGCGTATCGAGCTCGAGCTCGCTGGCGATCGCCTGATAGAGTTCATGGGGGGTGAGCAGCGGGTTGGGAAGATAGACGGTGGCGCAATCGTTCTGCAGCAGTTTCAGCAGCTGGCGGCAGAGCAGGGTTTTCCCGGTCCCGACCTCGCCGACGACCCGCACGAACCCTTCACCGTTACGCAGCGCGACCAGCAGCACGTTCAGTGCCTCCTGGTGGCCGCTGTAGCGGTAGAAATACTCGGTGTCGGGCGTCAGGGAGAAAGGCTTCTCCTTGAGGCCGAAAAACTGTTCATACATGACGGTTCTGCCCAGTCATCGATTCATTTCAGTAAAGCGACTTATTGATTCAACCAGTTCCGCCTGAACTGCGGAGAAATATTTTTAATCATCTGCCGGGACGCATCCAGGCTGGCCTGCCAGTCGCCTGAACTGTGAATGACGTGGGGGCGCAGCAGGATCACCAGTTCGCTCTTGCGAGATGCCGACTGAGTATGCCGGAACAGGCCTCCCACGCCGGGGAGCTTACTGAGAACCGGCAGCCCCGATTCAGTTTTGGTGACCGTCTCCTGCATCAAGCCGCCGATCACGACGAGTTGCCCATTATCCGCGTGGACGATGCTGTCCGACTCGCGCACCGTACTAAAGGCCACCGGAATCGACTGATTGACGCCGAAAATGTTCAGCTCTTTGGTCTGATCGGTCACCTGGCTGACGGTCGGATGAATATGCAGGGTGATCCGTCCAGCCTCGTCGATCTGAGGCGTGACATCCAGGGCGATCCCGGAAAAGAACGGGGTCAGAGTGATGTCGGTGCTGCTGTTGGTGGTGGTTCCGGTGGTGGTGTCACTGGAGATGTCGGTGACAAAAAACTCATCGGAGCCAACCTTGATGACGGCCTTCTGATTGTTGACCGTCGCAATCCGCGGGCTGGAGAGCACCTGCACATCACCTTGTGTTTCCAACAGTTCGATAAAGGCTTCAAACGCGCTGAAATTGAGTGCCAGTCCGAACACGCCGCCGAAGGCCGAAGAATTCAAACCGTTCGGCAGCAGCGCGTCGGAAAAGAATTCGATCGGATCGGTGGCGATTTCCGAGACGCCGGTCTCATTGATCGTCCCCCCGCCGATCTGACCGACAACGCCACGCTGTTTGCCATTGTCGGTGGCCAGCGCCGCCCAGTTGATCCCGGACTGAAAACCGTCATCCAGGGTCACCTCGACTATTTTGGCTTCGATCACCACCTGCCGGTGCAGGTTGCTTTGAACGGTGCGCAGATAATCTTCGACCAGTTGCAGCTCATCCGGCATGGCGACCACCACCACCACGCTGGCCTGCGGCTGCACCACCACCTTGCGCCCGCCATCGCTGCCGACAAGCCCCAGTATCGCGCTGCGCAGTTCGCTCCAGAAGTCGGCGGTCGATTCGGTATCGATGCGACTGCCCGACACCGAGCCACTATTTCCGTTGCCGGAATCCGTGTCGCCACTGTCTTCCGAGTCATCACTCCTGCCGGTCTCGGTCACCTGCCCCGAGCTGACCCGGGTCTGGGAGATCCCCTTTCGCACCAGGTTGAGGTAATTGACCTGAAAGGTGCGGGCCTGCAGACCGACCGGCATGACCTGGTAGATATTGCCGGTGCGGAAATAAGGATAGCCGTAGACATTGTGTACCACGGTCAGGACATCCTCGATGGTGGTGCTTTTCAGGTCGATGCTGATCTCGCCGGAGACCGAGGGATGGACCACCATGTTGACCTGGCTGCCTTCCACCAGTCCCATAAAAAACTCCTGGGCGGGCACCTTGGTGGCGGCGATGTCGAAGCGGGCCGGAGCGACAGCTGGCGCAACGGTATCCGGCGTGGGGAGCAGGGCGGAACGCACTTCCGGAGGCGGTGGCGGAGTTCTGCGCTGCGGTTCTGCCGCAGCCGGTTCGTTGAAGCTCTGTTCGATCGCCGCCAGCGGCTCGCCGCCTCGCGGGGCGGGCGCGCAGCTGGCCAGCGCGAGTGCGAGCAGCAGGAAACAGGCGGCCCCCGGTTTAATCAGTTTTGACAAAATCACCACGGATCCCCTTCTCGACAGCGACAGGTTGTACAGCTCCTGTCTTCAGGCCGGACCCGGGCCGGCGCAAGACAAGCTGTTTCTGCTTCTTTTTCAGGATCACCTGTTCCCGTTCGATGATGACCAGCTGGTAGTCGCTAATGCGATCTCCCACCTGAAGCGACTTCCCGTCGATCACAGCGACCGAACGGGACGTGGAGAACAGGATGGCATTCAGCTGAAAGTTCGGCTCGGCCACCAGCTTTTTTTTGCCGACCTGATCTTTGGCAACCTGCGGCGCCAGGTAGTGGGCCGGCCGAAGCGGGTCGCCGAGGGGCGCAGCCTGAACGGCAAATGGGATCATCACGATCAGAAACAATGCAATCTTAACCACTGATCCAGCTCTCTTTCGGGCTTAAAGTATAAACCTGCAGCAGGACCCGTGCCCGCGGATAGCTGTCGGTTTCGATCTCCAGCTGTTCCCAGACCATCTTCTGCGGCATATTTTCCAGATCCTGCAGATAGCGCAAGGCGGTCAGGTAGTCACCGGCGACAACGATCCGCAGCCGGTGGCGATAAATGTTCGCCTCGGCAACAGCGGCAGCGGCACCGAGCTGCAACGGTTCAGGCGGCAGGTTTTCCAGGCTGAGCAATTCCAGTCCATTCTGCCGGCGCAGCAGCTCTTTGAGCATCGCCGGCATCTGCTGCGGCGGAATCAGCGTGGCGACATTTTCCTGCAGTTGCTGCTTGAGTTGCGGCACCTGGTTGTTCAGTTCTGCCAGCCGCTGCTTGTTTTCACGATCGGGATCGAAATCACGCCGCGAACTGACCACCTGCTCCTGGGCCTGTAATTCGGCCAGGCTGGCGGTCAGTTCCGAAGTCTGAGCGCGCAGGTTTCTGGTCTTCTGGTCGAGCGGTTTCAGCAACAGCTGATCCCAGAGAAAAAACACCACGACCAGCAGGCAGACGGCCAGCATCACCCGTTCGCGCAAGGGGCGCTGGTCGAACCACTGGGTCAACATCTGCATGCGGCTGCGCAGCGGATTCACTGACTCTCCCCTGGCGTCGATTCAAGGCTGAAATCAATCTGTCCCGGGCGTTCCTGGAGACGCGCCAGTTTCAGGCTAGCAAACTCCTGGCCGTTGAAAACATCCTGCTTACCGAGCAGCTGCAGATAAGCCGGCACCAGTTGCGGGCGCAGGGCGCTGCCGGTCAGCTGAACCTGTCGGCCCGTGCCATCCAGTTGGATGCGGCGCAGCCAGACTCCCTGCTGACGATGCTCCGCCAACCCCTGCAATATTCGCAGGATGGTATCATTGCCGTCCTGTTCGCGGGAGGAAAAATAGCCGATCAGCTGCTGCTGCTCGGTCAGCTCCTGCTCGAGGCGCTTGATCTGTTCGTTCAGCAGGGCGCTTTTTTCGCGCAATGGCAATTGTTGTTCGAGCAGAAGCAGCTGGGCGCTCATTTCGGTCTGCTGCAGTTGCAGGCCGGCCACCTGTTCCTGAATCCCGCGCTGCTGCATAAAGCTGAGCAGATAGAGCAGGCCAAGCAGCACCAGGAAGCCGAGCAGAATCACACCGACCTGGCGGGACTGCAGCGGTTCGGGCTTGTCGATCAGAACGCCCTGGTAGAGATTGATCTGCTGCATCAGCTCGTCCCCTGCCGTAATGCGCCGCCGATCGCCAGCAGGCCGGCGTTCAGCTCCAACTGATCGATGGTCAGGGGCACATCCATTACTTCGGCAAAACTGAAGGATTCAACTTTGGTCGACAAATAATCGCCCAAATAGGACAGCACGGCCGGAATCTCTCTCTCTGTCTGCGCCACCAGCATCCGTGAGACCATCGGCAGGTGAAAGGTGCTCTCGCAATAATCGAAGGAACGCTGGACTTCGAGCACGATACTGTCGAGCTGTTCGGTCAGAGCTTCGAGGTTCCCGTCTGCCAGCGGCAGCAGGTCATTCATTCCGGTGGTCAGTGAGCGGGTCAGGTAAAGGGTGTCTTCGCGGGCAATAATCAGCAGTCCGCCTTGCGCCTGCAGCAGCAGAATCGCCAAGCCGCGGTCATCCTCACTGAACAGCTGCGTCAGGTTGCGCAGGGCGAACTCGGGGATATCGATCGCCTGCAACGACAGCTCGGTCGTTTCGGCCAGGTCGACCTGCTGCCGGAGAAATTTCTGCCGCGCGGCGACAACAAAACTTACGGGGTTCTTTTCGCTCTGGAAGGGCTGGACATCGAAGAGATCGACAACCGCCTCTTCGACCGGGTAGTCAAGCATCTCGCGGATCTGCCAGCGGACCGCCTCGCGCCGCTCGCTCTCCGGCAGATCGGCCATCTCGACTTGAATCAGCTGATAGGTTTCCGGCGGCAGAACGAATACGCACGGGGTGCGCTGCAATTCATGCTGCTTGATGAACTGCTCAACCTCGCGCTCCAATTCGGCAGCTGTGCCACCCCGGAGCCGGGAAAACCGCTCCAGCCTGGCGGGCCTGTCCTTGTCCCGGCACAGATGTGCAATGCAGGCGCCATCAGCATCCCGACAGACCGCAACCACCCCTCCAGAACCTTTTTTCCGCTTCTTGAACAGCGCCAGATTCACCACCACCAGCCTCAATTATCTTTGTAAAAATTAATGTTATTTCAAACCTACCTTAATTATATCTTAATAATCAATAAAAAAAGGCGGCCAGGGGCCGCCTTTTTGTTAAGCATTGGATCGTAACTGTTCAAAAGCCGTAAGGCTTTTTTTCTTCTTACAGTTTGCCGCTCTCCTCCGAGAGGTAGGACGCGACCCCTTGGCCGTCCGGGACCATCCCCTTGTCCCCCTGGTTCCAGCCGGCCGGAC
Source organism: uncultured Desulfuromonadales bacterium (assembly GCA_945787335.1). Taxonomy (GTDB): domain Bacteria; phylum Desulfobacterota; class Desulfuromonadia; order Desulfuromonadales; family Geopsychrobacteraceae; genus Malonomonas. Next base: position 3,923 of record CALZHR010000268.1, on the reverse strand, counting down.
AGACCTCGCCATACTTCTCGTGGAACTGCAGGGCGTCGACCATCCGCAGCATCTCATCGATATTGCGCCCCAACGGCAGATCATTGACCACCTGGTGGCGGACCGTGCCCTCTTTATCGATCAGGAACGACCCCCGGAAAGCGACCCCGGCAGCATCGAACTCGACATCGTAGCTCCGGCAGATTTCATGTTTGACATCTGCGACCAGGGGATACTTCACTTCGCCGATGCCGCCATCGTTGATCGGCGTGTTGCGCCAGGCGATGTGGGTGAACTGAGAATCGATCGAGCAGCCGATAACCTGCACATCGCGTTTCTCAAAATCGGCGATCCGGTGACTGAAAGCGATCAGTTCGGTCGGGCAGACAAAAGTGAAGTCGAGCGGATAGAAAAACAGCACGACATACTTGCCCTGGTAATCGGACAGGCGGAATTCACTATTGATCGATCCGTCGGCCATCACCGCGGCCGCGGTAAAATCTGGGGCTTGCTTTCCGACCAGTACGCTCATTGAAAACTCTCCTTTGGACATGAATAGTGGTTCGACAACGGTGCTGGATAGTCTAACGATTAATCTTTAGCTGTCAAGAAAAATCTGACCATTTTAGTCAACCATTACTGGGCGAATATGTCAGGAGGTCTTTTTCCTGCTGCGCGGGTGGGTCCGGTCATAAACTTCGGTGAGCTGCGCGAAGCTGACCTTGGTGTATTTCTGAGTGGTCGACAGGGAGGCATGGCCGAGCAACTCCTGAATCGCCCGCAGGTCGGCGCCGGCATCGAGCAGATGGGTGGCGAAAGAGTGCCGCAGGGCATGGGGGGTGGCGTCGGTCGGCAGGCCCAGTTGCAGCAGCCGCTGCTTCAGGTGGCGCTGAATACTGCGTGCGCTGAGCCGACCACCGCGGTAATTAAGAAACAAGGGTTCATCAGCTTGCGCCGGCTGGCGCTCCTGCAGGTAGAGCTCCAGGGCGATGCAGGCCTGGCGGCCGACCGGCAGAATCCGCTCCTTGTTCCCTTTGCCGAGCACCCGCACCCACTGCTCCTGAAGATCGAGCGCGGCGATGCTGAGACCGGTCAGCTCGCCGATGCGCAGACCGCAAGAGTAGATCAGCTCGAAGATGGCCAGATCGCGCAACATCAGATCCCGCCGCCCCGGCAGCGGCTGGTCGAGCAAACGGCCGACCTGTTCAGCGCTGAGCACTTCGGGCAGGTACTGCTCCCGGCGCGGTGTCGACAGGCCGTCGGCCGGCGACACCGGCAACACCCCTTCGCGAACGAGAAACCGGAAGAAAGCCCGCAGTGCGGAAAGTTTACGCCCGACACTGGTACGGCTGCAGCGCTGGTGCAAGTGCGCCAGGTAACGGCGCAGCAGCAGCAGGTCAATCTCCGCCGGGTTGCGGATTTTCCCCTGCTCCTGGAGAAACCGATTGAACTGTGAAAGATCACGTTTGTAGGCCGCAACCGTTTGCGCGGAAAGATTTCGTTCGACGCCAAGATGGGTCTCGAACCGCTGCAGGTATTTATCCACCTTTGCTCCTGTCAATAAGCAGCGAAAAGCTGCCGGCAGGCCGATTGACGCTCCCGGTCTGCCGTGTCATACTCCAGTTTCATGTCGATGCAATGAAAGCCCTGCCATACCGCAGGCAGTGGCGACAAACTCAAGCCGTGAATCCATCATCCTGGAGAGAAGCCGTTTATGTGGTGCGTCTGGTTCAGTCTGCTGCTGATCGTTCTGGCGATCCTGCTGGTCCTTGATCTGCTGATCGTCATTCTGACTTATAGCATGTGTTGGTACGAGTACGCCAACGCCGAGCCACGGCTGATGAATGAACGCTCGAACGGCAAAAGCCTGCGCATGGTGCTGTCGTTGATCCTGCAGGAAACCTTCTTCAACTTCCTGACCCTTTCGGTTCTCCCGTTCGGCCTGTTCAACCCGCGCCGCCACCCGTCAAACCAGGGGGAGATCCCGGTCCTGCTGCTGCATGGCCTGTTCAACAACCGCGCCAGCTGGTTCTGGTTCAAATATAAGCTGCGCCAGCAAGGGTTCAATAATCTGGTGACGATCAACCTTTCCTCCTGGCATAACGAAGAAGTGCTGACTGAACTTGTGGCGAAAAAGGTCGATGAGCTTCGCCACCGCCTTGGCGTCAACAAGGTGCACCTGGTCTGCCATTCGATGGGCGGGATCATCGCCCGCAACTACCTGCAGCAGCGCGGCGGAGCGGCCAAGGTGGACCGCTGTATCTGTCTCGGTTCGCCGCACCTCGGCTCGAAACTGGCTCCGTTCGCCCTCTCACCGCTAGGGCGGGTGCTGATCCCCGGCTCCGATTTCCTCAGCCGCCTGGCCGGCGCGCCACAACCGGAGGGGGTCGCCATGACCAATATCTTCACCATCAAGGACAACATGGTCCTGCCGAACGTGAACGCCTGCCTGCCCTGGGGACACAGCGTCGAGCTGGACGGCCTCGGGCACACGGCGCTGATCTATCGAAAACCCGCGGTCGATGCGGTCATCAACGCCTTGAGCGGAAAGGTTGCCGGATGATCAAGGAGCTCAGCATCCAGACCCGGCAGCAGATCGAACTTCAGGACATCACCGCCGAGGTTCAGCAGCTGGTCAGCCGGGCGGGAATCCAGGAGGGGCTGGCCGTCCTCTTTGTTCCGCACACCACCGCCGCGGTCACCATCAACGAAAACGCCGACCCCGACGTCGCCATGGACATGGTGCAGGGGCTGGATAAACTGATCCCGCTGCACGACAACTACCGCCACCAGGAAGGGAACAGCGCCGCCCACATCAAGTGCAGCCTGATCGGCGCCAGCGAGCAGATCATCATCAGCAAGGGCCGGCTGCAGCTCGGCACCTGGCAGGGGATCTACTTCTGTGAGTTCGACGGCCCGCGGCGGCGCAAGCTGCAGGTCAAACTCCTGCCGGGCTGATACGGTGAAGAGCTGCGGCTGCGCCCCTCACAACCTGGTTGCTTTAAAAAGCCTCGCTTGCTACGAGCCGGCAGCGGTTGCCGAAGCGCTCGAACGGCTTCTCGAACCGCTCGGTGGGATTAAGAACTTCGTTAAACCCGGGCAAAAAGTCCTGATCAAGCCGAACCTGCTCGCCGGCAAAGCCCCGGAGAAGGCGGTCACCACCCACCCGGAGCTGGTCCGCGCGGTGATTCTCGCCGTCCAAAAAGCTGGCGGTCAGGTCTCGGTGGGCGACTCTCCCGGCATCGGCACGCCGGAGAACGTGGCGCGCAAATGCGCCATCCTGCCGCTGCTCGAAGCCACCGGCGCCCGCTTCGCCCGCTTTTCCGAGTCGGTCAAAATCCGCCCGCGCGGCGGCACCTTTCACGAGCTGGAAATCGCCCGCGACATCCTCGACGCGGATCTCATCATCAACCTCCCCAAACTGAAAACCCACCAGATGATGGGACTGACCTGCGCGGTCAAGAACATGTTCGGGGCGGTGGTTGGCCTGCGCAAACCGCGCCTGCATCTTCAAGCGGGAACCGACAAGGCCTTTTTCGCCCTGATGCTGCTGGAGCTCTGTGAACAGCTGGCGCCGGCGCTGACAATCGTCGACGCGGTGGTCGGCATGGAGGGTGCCGGCCCGGGCAGCGGCGACCCGGTGCCGATCGGCGCCCTGCTGGCCGGCAGCCACCCCCAGGCGGTCGATACGGTTGCCACTGCGCTGGTGGGGATGAAGCCGCAGCAGGTCTGGACGCAAGCCAAGGCCATTGACACCAACCGCCCCTACTGCCATCTGGAACAGCTGGAGCTGACTGGCGATCCTTTGGCAGACTTACGCATCAGCAATTTTCGGCCGGCCAAATCGACCGATGTCAACTTCGGTCTGCCGCGCAGCCTGAAAAAGCACCTGAAACACTCACTCACCGCCCGCCCGGCCGTCGACCAGCAGGTCTGCAAGCTCT
>CALZHR010000267.1 GCA_945787335.1 uncultured Desulfuromonadales bacterium | reverse complement strand
GCGGCCAGATCCGTTCAAGGGCCGACTGCCCGGCGGCTGAGAGCGAAGCAAGCCGTTGTTTATCGGTCAGCAAGCTAGCCACGGTCGCCTTCGGCTTGTCTGCGACCAGAGCATGCAGGTCGGCCAGGCTCAAACCGCACCAGGGTGCGCGCAGCACCGATAACCAGGCCAGACGATCGGCACGCTGCAAAACCGCCTGACACAAATTGAGCAGGTCGAGGGCCGCCGGGCGGGCGCCGAGCTGATCGATATCCTGAGCCTGGTATTTCAGCTGCTGCTTGCGTAACAGCGGCAGTATCGTCTGCAGATGATTACGCCCGCGGACCAGAATCGCCACTCTCTGCTCAGGGTTCTCCCGCCTGGCCTGCTGCACCAGTTGAACAACCTGCTCCGCTTCGGCCTGGTCGTCGCGGCCGTTGAAGGGGTGGAGTAAACAAGCGGCGCCGTCTAATTCGGGCTTGACAGCGGTAGCCGCTGCCAGCGGAACCGCCCCCGAGGCGATATCGACCCGGGGCGGAAAGATTTGCCCGAAGATGTGATTGACCCAGGAAACAATCCCCTGCTGGGAGCGGAAATTACAGCTGAGCCGTAGCGGCGTTAACTGCGGCCCCCCTGCTCCCAGCTGACCGACAAAGGTGCGCAGGAAAAGACCGACTTCGGCCTCACGAAAACGGTAGATCGACTGCATCGGGTCACCGACCAGGAACAGGCTGCGGCCATCCCCTTTCTGCCAGCCAGAGGTCAACACCGTCAACAGCTCGTACTGCAGCCAGGAGGTGTCCTGAAATTCGTCGACCAGAATGTGCTGCAGATCGCTATCGGTGCGCAGCAGCAATTCGGTCGGATCATCCGCAGCGCCGAGGGCCTGTTTGGCCTGCAGGGCGATCGCGGCATGATCGGTCTTCCCCTGGGCGCGAAACACCAGCCAGAGTTCCGCCACCAGCAACGGCAACAGTTCAACCAGTGCCTGCAGGATCTGCCACTGGCTTTCCCGGTAGCCGTCGCCGGGCAAGCGGCGGATCTGCGCCAGGCGCTCGACAAACGCCGGTGCTGCAGCAAACGCCTTGAGCAGTTCGAGCATCTGCTGTTTAGCAGCGGCGTTGGCCTTGCCGGCGGGGAAGCCGTTTTTGACGTTCACGGTTTTGCGCAGCTTGCCCTCTGTTGTCAGCAGCAGATCGGCAAACGCCTGCCAACTGATCAACTCGGCAAGCTCATGACCTGGTAACTGCTGCACAGCGGCAACCGGCAGCAGCACCGCATCCTCCCGGTTGGCGGCAGCGAAACGGGCGCTAAACAGCAAGTCGTCACAGAGCTGCGCTGGCAGCTGGTCACGCAAGGCGCTGAGCTGATCGACGACCAGCCGTTCCAGACCGGCCTCCAGCGTGGTACGGGGATCGTCGCCTTCATGCAGCAGGTGGCGCAACCACTGATCGCGACGTTGCAGCATATCGACCAGCATCTTCTGCAGATGGCCGACCTGATTATCGAGATGACCAAGCAGCAGGCGCAACTGCTCACTCCCCACACCCTTGCCATCGAGCCGTTTAAGCAACTGTTCCGCCGCTTGCCGATAGAGCGGCTCAGCGTCATCGGCGATTTCCGGCAAGGCACCAAAACGCGACAACCAGGGCATCTTGCGCACCAGCGAAGCGTTGAAGCTGTCGATGGTCTGGATCGCCAACTGAGCCGGGTTGCGCAGCAGACCGGGGCCCTGCTTCTGCAACGCCCTGCTCGCCAGTTGCCAGGTTTTCGCTTCGTGTGGCAGTTCGGGACATGGCTCGTCTTGCGCCGCGGCCAATGCCTCCAGCAGACGGTGGCGCATTTCACCGGCAGCCTTGCGGGTAAAGGTAATCGCCAGGATCTGGTTCGGCCGCTCAACCTCTGCCAGCAGGGCCAGCAGGCGCTGAATCAACAGCTCGGTTTTTCCCGACCCGGCCGGGGCCTGGACAATGCAGGAGCGGGTGACATCGATCGCAGCCTGGCGCTGCTGAGCATCAGCAATCATTCTTCATCTCCCCGGCCGGCAACCGCTTCGTTGATCCGGCAGAAGCCGGGCAGATCGCAATACTGGCAGCTGCGCTGCAGACTGAACGGACGGACCTGGGCCTGACCGGCGACTGGGCCAGCAAGCCGATCAATGGCAGCCAGAAGAGCACGCCGGCAATGTTGAACAGGACGTGGACCATGGAGGAGCGCAACGCCTCGCGTGGCTTGCCGATGGATGCCAGCATGG
>CALZHR010000266.1 GCA_945787335.1 uncultured Desulfuromonadales bacterium | reverse complement strand
TGCCGTCATGACGGTGCGGAAAACTGCGCATGATTCCCTGCTCGGTGAACAGCTCCGCCCACCCCGGCAGGGTCGATTGACGCAGATCTTCCAGCTCAAACATTGGATGGGCGGCGAGAAAATCGCTGACCACGGCATCGGTTTCGCCGACGGAAAAGGTGCAGACCGAGTAAAGCAGCTTGCCGCCGGGCTTTACCAGCTGAGCGACATTAAAGATTATCTCCTGCTGCACTATTGCCAGCTCGCGCAGGTTGACCGCCGACTTGTACCAGCGGCTCTCCGGATTGCGCCGCAGCACCCCCAGGCCACTGCAGGGAGCGTCGAGCAGAACCCGGTCAAAGCTCTGCGGCTCAAGCAGATCAGGCGGCTGTGTCAGGTCACACCTGTGGGTGGAGATATTGCGGCAGCCGAGCCTTGCGGCCCCCTGCTCAACCAGGTCAAGTCGCTGGCTGTACTTGTCGAGCGCGACAATTTCGGCCTGGTTACCAGACAGCGCCGCCAGGTGGGTGGTTTTGCCGCCGGGCGCGGCACAACAATCGAGCACCTTTTGCCCCGGCTGGACATCAAGCAGGTGGGCAATCAACATACTCGCCTCATCCTGCACCTGATACTCGCCCTCCCGATCGCCCGGCAACCGCCCTTCGCCGCGCTTGTCGATGACAATCCCCTCCGGGGCAAAGCGGCAGGCGTGCGCCTGGTGGCCGCAATCGGCCAGCTCGGCGAGGAACCGATCGCGATCGGTTTTCAGGCTGTTGACCCGCAGGGTCTGGGGTGCAGCCAGGGCCAGGGACTCGCCCAGGGCCCGGGCCTCAACATTCGGCAGCAGCCGCATCAGCTCCTTGGTCAACCAGACCGGCATACTGCAGACATGCTGCAGGTAGCGACGAAGATTCTCCGCTGGCGGCCACTCGATATCGTCCTTGCCCCGCTCCACAGCACGCAGTACGCCGTTCAGAAAGCCGGTCGCCTGATACAGTTCCAGCTCACGGGCCAACTCCACCGTCGAATTGACCGCCGCATGAGCCGGGACCCGATCAAGCTCCAGCAGCTGGTAGGCGCCAAGGCGCAACAGACGCAGCACTTCAGGCTGCAGGCGCTTTAACTGCTGGCTGCAGAACTGCTCGAGAGCAAAGTCGATCCGGCCGCGCAACCGCAGCACACCATAGACCAGCTCGGTGACCAGCCCTCGATCGCGGCGATCGAGCT
>CALZHR010000265.1 GCA_945787335.1 uncultured Desulfuromonadales bacterium | reverse complement strand
GTTTCTCGAAAATCCCTGCGGCGCCCATGCCGCCGCCGATACACATGCTGACCATGCCGTACCTATCGTTGCGGCGCTGCATTTCGTGCAGCAGGGTGGCGGTCAGTTTGCTGCCGGTGCAGCCGAGGGGGTGGCCGAGGGCGATGGCGCCGCCGTTGACGTTGGTGATCTCCGGGTTCAGGTCGAGCTCTTTGATCACCGACAACGCCTGAACAGCGAAGGCTTCGTTCAGTTCCAGCAGGCTGATATCACGCTGCTGCAGACCGGCTATTTTAAGCGCTGCCGGAATCGCCTCGACCGGGCCGATGCCCATGATCTCCGGCGGTACGCCGCGCACGGCAAAGGCGACAAAGCGGGCCAGCGGCTGGCCGCCGAGCTGCTTGAGCATCTCTTCGGAAACCACCAGCACCGCAGCGGCGCCATCGGTTATCTGCGAGGCGTTGCCGGCGGTGACGGTACCACCGAGCTTGAAGGCCGGCTTCAAACGGGCCAGCCCAGCCAACGAGGTGTCGGCACGGACGCCGTCATCCATTTCGATCCGCTTGCTGGTTTTCTGTACTTTGTTTTTGATGATGCTGGTCTCTTCGACTTCGACCGGGATGATCTCGTCTTTGAACTTGTCGGCCGCGATCGCCGCTGCAGCTTTTTGATGGCTGTCAACAGCGAAGGCGTCCTGCTCTTCACGACTGATGGCATATTTGTCGGCCAGCAGTTCGGCGGTGATGCCCATGCCGGCGAAGGTTTCCGGCCAGTCGGCGACCAGGCCCGGATTGGCACTGTACTTGGTGCCGGCCATCGGCACCATGGTCATCGATTCGGTGCCACCGGCGACGATGCAGTCGGCGAAGCCGGCGATGATCCGTTCGGCGGCCAGGGCGATCGACTGCAGACCGGAGGAGCAGAAGCGGTTGATGGTCTGCGCCGGCACCTGGTAAGGCAGCCCCGCCTTGAGGCTGGCGATACGGGCGACGTTCATCCCCTGTTCCCCTTCCGGAAAGGCGCAGCCGAGAATGACATCATCGATCTTCAGCGGTTCGACCCCGCTGCGTTCGACCAGTCCGGCAATCGCTGCCGCTGCCAAGTCATCGGGACGCATATCCTTGAAGCCACCCTTTTTCGCTCGGCAACCGGGGGTGCGATACGCAGCGAGAATATAGGCCTGTCTCATGGTTTCTCCTCCATGCTTTAGTTGCGCAGTGGCTTGCCCTTTTTCAGCATGTGCTGAATCCGCTCGGCGGTCTTCCGCTTGCCGCACAGCTTGAGGAAGGCCTCGCGCTCAAGTTGCAGCAAGTAGCTTTCGGAGATGGGGGTGCCGGCGGGAACGTCACCGCCGCAGATGACATCGGCAATGATGCCGCCGATTTCGGCCTCGTACTCGGTGGCAAAGCCGCCCATCTTTAAATTCCACATCTGGCTCTTGATGCTGGCCGCGATGCTGCGCCCCGGAGCAGGGATATTCTCGGCCAGCTTGACCGGCCGGTAGTTGCTGGCCAGGGCGAGAACTTTCTGTTTGGCATCACTGAGCAAACTATCCAGATCTATACTGATGCTGTCGCCGCGACGCATGTAGTTAAGGTCATAGAGTTCAGC
>CALZHR010000264.1 GCA_945787335.1 uncultured Desulfuromonadales bacterium | reverse complement strand
CTCTGCCGAACTCATTCGATAAAAGGGTTAATGCTTCTTGCATGCCTTGTTCTTCTTCAAGCACCTCTTTTACAGAATAAGTGCCAGGCACTAGGTAAAGCTGAGATATGGATAAAAAGTCGTTTGCTGATAGGTAATTTGTCGTTTTTTGGACTAGTTCAAATACGCTATTGGCGAAGCACGCACTCGGCAGGAAAAGCGATATTACAAGGAAGGTGGCAATAGTAAATTTTCTTTTCAAGATTCCCTCCATTTTAGATTGCTAACAGGGAATAGCCGGTCTCTATAGATCTATAAACCGTTTATAGATCTGCCTACCGGCTTATAAACGTATAAACTGGTTTATAGATATGCCTACTATAAACCTCTTGCGGGCAAAAATTCCTTGCAGTGCTTCCTACCCCAAACTAAAAAAACCGCTCATATGATGGCTTCTGCTGCAATCAATGTGAACGGTTGTCGTTTTATTCCCCCTCAAGAATATTCTAACAATGCATAGAGACTAGCGAATTTAGACATGCGGGTCAATTCTCAAATCTTTGTGTGTGGGGGGCAGGGAGGGGAGCTTACCTCAGTGCTGGTTGATGAGCTGATAGTTTAGGGCGGGGTGTTAACATATGATAACTCTTTTGAAGGGCAGGTAATTCGGAGAAATTCGCCCCGCCAGGCGACTGGCTTCCTCTGATCCTGTCTGAGATCTTTGGATGCAGCGAGTTCATTTTAGCTGGAGCTGAAGAAGCGTGCTCATAAGGCAACAGATAGAATAGCTAGTAAAAAGGCAACAACGGCCACAATAAGTGCAACTAAAAGCTTTCTTTTAAGTGCTAATCGCCTTGCGATGTATTGTGTAGGGGGATTTTTACAAAAGGCCTTGTAATCTGAACTTTTACTGCGGAATAGTGGCTGGGGTTTTCCATGGATACTAAAAAACTGTGATCTGATCTTTGTTGAGATTATGTAGGTCAGAAATCCCAATATTGCGATTATAAAAAGTGTAATTCTCAGAAAGAACATGGCAGCCTCTAACGTTCACAACTGAAGTGAAGATTCATGATAACTGGCAGGGACGTAGAATGTTGTCTCCTCCCTGGAATACTCTTTACCCTATTAAACCATTTCCCACGGGAGCCGCCGCGGCAGAGGAGTGACTTTCTCTGACCGCCCGAGAGAAAGTCACCAAAGAGTTTGCTTCTGCGTTCGGCTTCACTCACAGGGGAGAGGGCGGCAAAAAATCAAGCCTGCACGCAGATGGAAACTTGCTAGGTCGCAGCTCACTTATGGACTGGGGCCCATCAAGGCATTTTGCTGATCAAGCCCTTCATTTCATCCTCAGAGAACCCACGCAATGTCTGCGTGCGCACGTTTCCCATAGAGCCAACTTTCAGGAGTGTCGTTACCAGGGCATCCTCGGCCCCCTCCACAATCACCGCCATATCGTAATTCCCTACAGTCCAATAAACGCTCTTTACCGAGCCACCCATATTCTCAACCAGCGCTTTAAAGGCATTAAAACGCTCCGGGGATTCTTTTACATTCTGAATTCCTTGATCGGTGAAGTTTACAAGAGTGATAAACGTTGCCATGGTCTTCCTCCCTTCGCTGTTTGTTGTGTCCAGGTGGTTAAAATTTCACCTGATATGTTCAGGAACTCGGAAAAAACAAAGGGCCGAGTCCACCGCAGGGATATTCTCCTTCGGCAGCTCGGCCATCTTCGAAACAAAGACCCGTTGCTTTCCGTTCCCCCCCTCACGGAAGGATTGGCTTTGTCGGGATTCTAGATTGCATTCTTTTGTACAACTATCATCCCAATACGAAAAATCAAGATTGTTGACAATTATTCTTTTTTCATGGTTTTCAATTGCCGACCTCTGGTCTCTTGGTTCGACTCCCCCTGAAGCGAAAGTTGGTTGAGCGGAACGATTGGGCCCCCATAATTGGGGGATTGCCCTCGAATGTCTGAATAATAGCCAGCGAGATTTTCAAAACTTAGAAGTTGCGAACAGAACCCAGCATGATTGATAGCCAGTTTCACTTCGTTGCACAAATGTTCTGCGTGATGTCCTCTAATGTCCGGCGAAAGGTGTCGATGGACGGACCGCCCAGGTCTACGGCACGTTGTGCCGCTGCCAAGGCGTCTTTCGATTTGCCCTGCTCGGCCAATACATGCGCCAGGTTGTTAAAGGCCATGCCGTTGTCAGGTTGAAGCAGTGCTGCCTGATAAAAGGCTTTGGCAGAAGCATCTAGCTCGTGCAGACGATAACTGCTGTTGCCAAAGCCCATCCAGGCGGCAAAGCTTTTGCCCCACTTTTTCAGCGCAGTCGCATAACCGATTGCAGCGGCCTGCCATTGCCGGGACTTTTCCAGGCCGGCTACGGCTGCAAGCCATTCTTTTTCTCGCCCTCCGGCCGGCAGTCGATCTGGTGGCAGGACCAGAAGCCCCCAATATTCACTACGCTGCCAGATATTCATGAAAACCCGAGAGCTGAGGACTTCTCCGGCGTTGCGACCTGAGTGAAGGATGACCCGCCCCTGTTGCTGGTCATAGCCAATAACCACAGCATAATGCCATTTGGGGTACCAGGAAAAACTGAGATTGACCAGAACGATAACCGGGTGGCCGGCAGAGATCTCAGCCAATAGGGCCTCACTGCCGGTGATCGGGTATGCGACCCGGCCATGCCTGCGGGCGGAACTTACCATCGCACTCTGCAGACTTCCCTTGAGCCCGGGGGTATAGACCTCGGCGATCAGGTCGGCGGGCTGAAGTGCTGTCCCGCTCCAGTTGAGCGCCATGGCAAGAGAGGCCGGCCCGCACTGAAATTCCTCCTGGGCAAAAAAAGGCACGCCCTCAATCATCGCCTTGGCCGGCCCGTGCTGTTTCTGAGGCATTGGGCCTGCGGGCAAGAGGCTGCAGCTGGCCAGCAAGACAGGCAGCACAAAAAACAACAGGCCGGCAACCAATCGACTGCCGACCTTATTTATGGGGGGTAATGTTTTGTGCTTAGCGCTGGTGCTTGACGAAGGAAAAAACATGGGTATAACCCAGGATGTCGGTTATCAGCAATACGACAAAGATGAAAACCGCAGCGCCAACAAGCGTACCCAAGCCATCGCCGCCAGCGGGCAAATGGTTCATGGATTCAGCTATTTTCGTCAGTTCTGCATCGGAGAGGCTCGCCAGTCTTTTTTGGGCTTCGACAGTGTCAATGCCCTGCTTAATCATGATCTCTTTCACCTCTTCACGGGCCAGAAAATCGGCAACCCTGGCTCGTTTGTCCGCCGCCTCCTGCTCCGCGATCACGGTATGGGTGTCGACCATCTGCGCCTGTACTCTGTGCACGTTGAAATTGAGAAGAGCAAACGAAAAAACCAAAAAGAAACTGACTGGCTTCATGGCTAGTTTCAGCATAGAAAATTTTCCTTAACGTTGTGGTTGAGAATCATCGCATCGAAATATCGAGTTAGATTCTAATCTCTAATGAGACGCTTGGCAATGACAACATACCAGTTTGTCTTCCGCTGAAGACGTCGGCAGGGATCCAAAGGCGCTTAAGGAGGAGCGGGCGAAGCTGGCCTCGCACGCCCCATTCCATTTCACACCTCAATAAACGCCGGGGTAGACGATTTCGATCCAGCGGTCTCCGGTGAACAGCCCATCACCCCAGGTCGCTTCAAGGTCGGCCAGGGGTTTGGCGGCGACCGCTTCAGCGGCGGTCTTCCCTTCTTCCTTGAGCGCTCTCAGCCGCTCATAAGCGGTGGCAAGCATCTGCCGAAAAGCGGCCAGCTGGGCCTTGTCGGCCAGGGGGCCGTGGCCGGGGATGATCTTGGTGCTGTCGTCGGCTAAAGACAGGAGCATATCCGCGGCCTTGATCATCCCTTTGACCGAGCCGCCGTGGCTGACATCGATGAAGGGGTAGAAGCCGTTGAAGAGGATATCGCCGGCGTGAATCACGTTGGCGGCTTTGAAGTAGATGACGCTGTCGCCGTCGGTGTGAGCGTGCGGCACATGGATCGCCTGGACGCTGTCGCCGTTGAGGTGAAAGCTGATGTCATCGGAGAAGGTCACCACCGGCAGTCCCGCCTTGGACATGGCCGCCGCTTTCATGTTGAACTCTTTGAGAAACGAGCCGGCGCTCAACCGCTCGCGGACGTTGTGGTGCGAGAAGATCAGCGTCCCCGCGCCACCGAGGTTCTCGTTGCCGCCGGTGTGATCACCATGATAGTGCGTGTTGATGAGGAATTTCGGCTGTGTTCCGCCGACCGTGGTGAGCGCGGCGACGATCTTTTCGGTCAGCGGCGCGAACTGGTCGTCGATCAGGAAAGTGCCGTCTGCGCCGATGAACGCGCCGAGGTTGCCGCCCTGGCCGGTCAGCATGTAGATCTGCGCGGTGACCTTGACCGGGGTGATCTTGACCTCGTCCATTTCGGCAGCCAGGGCGAGTGGCGTGAAAGCTGCGGCGATAAGGAATAGTGTCGGGATGATTCTGCGCATGGAATGCGTCCTCCTCTTCTCTGCGTTTGCCTGCTGAGGGGCCAACAATTTCCCTTATTCTACTTTATTTGCCTTGCTACCGTTCTTTGTTCGACTCCTTTTTTATCAGTTGTTTTTTTCTATTTTAAGTTTTCGATACTCCAATAGAGGCTTGAAATTCACTTTCTTTTGATTGATCTGTATGGCGTCGACAAGGAGGATTTCGTTGCTTTCGACTTTGAATAATTGAATGATTTCTGAGCCATCTATGGATGAATCAACCCTTAAAAACGTATTTGGATCCAGAACGGTGATTTCGTTTAGGTGACTTTCGTCTGCGCGGGCAGAATTGACGCTCAAGGCAAGAACGATCATCGCTGGGACAATAAAATATTTCATGTCTATTCCTTCCTTTCGAAATGAGAAACTTTATGATTCCGTTCTCTCCGTCGTAAGATTCTGTCCTTTCGATAATGCCAGAAATTTTTGATTGTTAAAGGGTTGCCGTCGAACTCTGTCACAGAAAAAGCCACCCGGCCGGCCATCCCGGCCAGGAGGCTTTCTGTGTTTTCTCGCCCTCCGCACCCTCAGGCGGTTGCCACCGCCGCGGCCTCTTCCAGGCCATATTCCGCGATCGCCATCTCGCGCAGCTTGAAGACCTGAATCTTGCCGCTGGCGGTCATCGGGTAGCTGTCGACGAATTTCACATAGTGGGGGATCTTGTAGTTGGCGATCCTATCGTGGCAGAACTCGCGGATCTCTTCGCTGGTGCATTCGACCCCTTCGCGCAGCTTGATCGCCGCCATCACCCGCTCGCCATATTTCTTGTCCGGCACGCCGAACACCTGAACGTCGGAGACCTTGGGGTGGGTGTAGAGGAACTCTTCGATCTCACGCGGGTAGATGTTTTCGCCGCCGCGGATGATCATGTTCTTGATCCGGCCGGTGATGTGGCAGTAGCCGTTTTCGTCCATCACCGCCAGGTCGCCGGTGTTCAGCCAGCCCTCCTCGTCGATCGCCCGGGCGGTCTCTTCGGGGAGCTTGTAGTAGCCCTTCATCACCAGGTAGCCGCGGGTGCAGAGTTCCCCCTGTTCGCCGGCCGGCAGCTCGGCGCCACTGGTGATATCGACGATCTTCACCTCAACCTCGGGCAGGGCGCGGCCGACGCTGGCGACGCGCAGTTCGATGGGATCGTTGGTGCGGGTCTGGGTGATCACCGGCGAGGCCTCGGTCTGACCGTAAGCGATGGTGATCTCAGCGCAGTTCATGTCATTGATGACCTGTTTCATCACCTCGATGGGGCAGGGGGAGCCGGCCATGATCCCGGTGCGCAGGCTGGAGAGGTCGTACTGTTTGAAGTTGGGGTGCTCAAGCTCGGCGATGAACATGGTCGGTACGCCGTGCAGGGCGGTGCACTTCTCCGCTTCGACGGTGCGCAGTACCGTTTCCGGGTCGAAGGTCTCGACCGGTACCATGGTCGCGCCGTGGGTGACGCAGGCGAGCACGCCGAGCACGCAGCCGAAGCAGTGGAAGAAGGGGACCGGGATGCAGAGACGGTCCTTCTCGCTGAACTCCATGCATCTGCCGATGTTGTAGGCGTTGTTGACGATGTTGAAGTGGGTCAGCATGACCCCTTTGGGGAAGCCGGTGGTCCCCGAGGTGTACTGCATGTTGATCACGTCCTGGGGGTCGAGCCCCTTCTTCAGGTCGTTCAGCACCGCGTCGCAGACGTCTTCACCGAGCTTTTCGATCTCCTGATAATTGAGCATCCCCTCATGACGTTCTTCGCCGAGAAAGACGACGTTCTTCAGAAAGGGGAGCTTCTCGCAGTGGAGATCCCCCGGGGTGGCCTTTTTCAGCTGCGGCAGCACGCTGTAGAGGGTGTCGACGTAGTCGGTGTCCTTGAACCCCTGGACCAGGAACAGGGTGGTCGAATCGGACTGTTTGAGGACGAAATCGAGCTCGGCCGACTTGTAGTTGGTGTTGACGGTGACCAGCACGGCGCCGAGCTTGGCGGTGGCGAACTGCAGGATGACCCATTCGGGAACATTGGTCGCCCAGATCGCAACCTGATCCCCCTTGCGGACGCCGAGGCGGAACAGCCCCTTGGCGATGCGGTCGGTGAGCTGGTCAAACTGCCGGTAGCTGAGGCGCAGGCCGCGATCGGGGTAGACCAGGGCGTCGTTATGCGGAAAACGGCGGGCGGTGTCTTCGAGCAGGCCGCCGACGGTGAAGTGAAGTGCGTCCGACATGTTGATATCCTTCCCATTTTGTGTTGCGGATATGAGGCGGAGCGGAATTCCGGTGGATAGGCCAGAGGCATTTTCTTGCAGAAGCGGTGGTTGGTCAAGTCGAAATGCCGATTTTCTGTTATCATTAAATACCCTTGGCTACGGCTATAGTTCTGGAATAACAGTTGAAAGTGGGAGGTGAAAATGCACGGACGGGACCGATTGTACATCGCCGGAGACTGGCAGGAATCGACCGGCAGCGAGCGGATCAGGGTGATCAATCCTGCGACCGAAGCGGTGTTTGCTGAAGTTCCGGCAGGGACGGCGGCCGATGTCGACCGCGCCGTGACCGCTGCCGCAGAAGCCCTGCCGGGCTGGGCGGCGACCAGTCCGCAGGACCGCAGCGGCTATCTGCGGAAGATTCATCAGCAGCTGGTCTCCCGCGCTCCGGAGATGGCCGAGCTGATCACCGCCGAGCTGGGAATGCCGCTCAAGATGAGCCAGCGGATTCAGGCCGGCCTGCCGGCGGCTGTGCTGGAAAGCTATATCGAGTTGCTGGAAGGCTATGAGTTTTCGGAGCGGATCGGCAACTCGTTGATCCTCAAAGAGCCGGTCGGCGTGGTCGGGGCGATCACGCCGTGGAACTTCCCGCTGCATCAGCTGATGATCAAGGTCGCCGCGGCACTGGCGGCCGGCTGCACGGTGGTGGCTAAACCGAGCGAACAGACCCCGCTGAACGCCTTTCTGCTCGCCGAGATCATCGACGGCTGCGGCCTGCCGCCGGGCGTCTTCAACCTGGTCAGCGGTTATGGGCCCGGGGCTGGCGAGGCGCTCGCCTGCCATTCCGAAGTGGATATGATCTCCTTCACCGGCTCGACCCGGGCGGGCAAGCGGGTCAGCGTGCTGGCGGCCGACAGCATCAAGCGGGTGGCGCTGGAGCTGGGCGGGAAGTCGGCGGCGGTGGTCCTCGATGATGCGGAACTGCCGATCGCTGTCAAAGCGACGGTGAATAATTGCTTCTTGAACTCCGGTCAGACCTGCAGCGCTCTTACCCGCATGCTGGTGCCGGAAAAAAGTTACCACGACGCTGTGAAACTTGCTCTCGACGTTGCACAGGGCTTTTTGCCGGGCAACCCGCTCGATAGCCAGACCAGGCTCGGCCCGCTGATCTCCGCCGAACAGCGGGAGCGGGTGCGCAGCTACATCCGCCAGGGGGTCGAAGAAGGGGCCGAACTCCTGCTCGGCGGCGAGGCGTCGCCGCAAGGGCTGCCGCTCGGCTATTATGTGCAGCCGACCATTTTCGGCAAGGTCCGCCCGGAGATGAGCATCGCCCAGGAGGAGATCTTCGGGCCGGTTCTGTCGATTATCAGTTATCAGACGGAGGACGACGCGATCCGCATCGCCAACGACAGCCGCTACGGGCTGGGCGGGGCGGTCTGGTCGGCAAGCAGCGACCGGGCGGAACAGGTAGCCCGGAGGATGCGCACCGGACAGGTCGATATCAACGGCGGGCGTTTCAACCTGCTGGCTCCCTTCGGCGGCTACAAGCAGTCGGGCAACGGTCGCGAGCTGGGGCGCTACGGGCTGGAGGAGTTCCTTGAGTTGAAGGCCCTGCAGCTCTGATTCCGACTGGAGTGGCCATTGGCCGATATAAATTGGTTCGTAACGGCCCGGAGTCGACTTCGGAGAGCGGCTCGCGACCCGGCTCAGCTGGCCTGTAAATAGAGAAACAACGGCAGGGGGGCGACTGCAACAGAGATGAGGAGAAAATATTTGTAGAATGGAATGACCTTACTCATTCCGACCACCAGGCCAATTCCACCGCCACCGCCGATCAAGGCGTTTCCTGGCAGGTTCAGCAGTGCTGCGATGGTCAGATAACGATGATGCAGCAGAAATGGAGCCAGCCTGGCAGGGGCTTTGTCATGTAAAAACTGCAAACGCCCCAACCGGTCGAGAGGCTCCAATTGGCGCACCAGATCACTGGCTCTGTGCAGATACAGCCAGTCGAGAAAACCCTGTACCAGGGTCAGGGGGAAACATTTGCCGATCAGATAACTGATTGATAGGGCGAGCAAGGTACACAGGTAAATCAAGAGGGCACTTTTGGGGCCAAGCAGCAGTATGACCGCCAGCCCGACCTCGATTCCCGGCATGAACGGAATCGCCATCAGCAGGGTGTAAACAGCAACAACAACCAACAAGGCTGCATGAAGCATGGGATCGTGACGCGGAAACAGCTGAAAATTGACCAGCTGGCCCAGCCAGATGCCGCCCAGGTTGAGCAAAACGACTATCGCCAGAACGAGCAACAGTCTGGAATAGCGCTTTATTCGGGAAGGAATTTGCTGGTTCGGCTCTTTATTGGCCAACAGTCTGCTCCAGGTACTATAGGTCATTTTTTCAGTCTGCCCCTGAACCAATATTCTCTGCGGATGTCCCAGTACCAGCGCTCTTTGGTCCAGACAAATGTCACGTCGGCCTGATCGTTTTGAATGACGCCCTGCCAGGCGATCTTACCGTGGGTCGGACTCTCTGTGACCGCTTCGAAGAAGACTTTATCGGCGACGACCCTGGCCTGGTAGGGGCTGCTGGAAAAATTGTAAGGCGCGCAGGAAACCGACGTGAACATCCCGTTTTGAAAGACAATTTCCTCTTTTTCATATTCCGCCAGCACGCGGCCCTTTTCCCCGTTTTTACCGACAAAAGACTTGCCATCCAGAAGGTGAGAACTTTCCTCCGCCAGGGCCAGGCTGAACAAACCGCAGACCAGCGCCATGACCAGCGCCATGACCAGCCATAGATATCTGCCCGATTGATTGCGCCTCATGGATGTCCGCCGTTCAGCTTCAGTCAACTCAGCCCCCGTTGCGCGATGAGCGTGTTTATCAGCCCGGCGGGAAAGCCTCAGCCAGCTATCAGCCTGAGGCTTCTCCGGCTTGGACTTTCTTCGCCACAAGCACCCCGTGCCTTACTTCGGCGCATGCATTTCATCAACCTCGGCTTTGAACGTCTCGAAATCGTAGGCCATGCCGTTCAAGACGGTGCTCCAGTGCCGGACGTGGGCAGCAGTTGCCACCGCCTCGCGAATTTCGGCTTCGGTCGCGCCAGCGGCGCGGGCATTTTTGTCATGCGCATAAACACAATAACTGCAGGGAATCTGCGCTGCGACACCCAGGGCTATCAATTCCCGGGTTTTTGCATCTAATGTCGCTCCTTTGCCTTTCAGGACACTTTCAGCCTCCAGCCTGGATTTGAGAGCGTGCTCCGGATAGGTATCTTTATAAAACTTAGGTGGTTCTTGTCCCAGTCCCGTACTGGCGACCAGGGCGAACGCCATGACGAGAATAACCATTATGATTCGTTTCATGACCGACCCCTTTCCTTTGTCCTGCGGGAAAACAAAAGGCCGAACTCACCGAAGAAAATGATCCTTCGGTAGCTCGGCCATCCGTGAGTGGTCTGAGGAAAGACCCGCCGCTTTCCGTCCCCGCTTTTCAGCGGGTTTGGCATTTCGGGATTAATTAAATTGTAGCAGATTACGTCCTGACGGGGTACCGGCCCCCACCAATAAGCTAGGCGCGCGAATGCAAACCGATCCGGTTCCCTTCGCAGTCTTGCAGAAAGCCGATAAAGCCGTATTCGCCGATGCTCGTCTTGCGTTGCAAGGCTTTGCCGCCGGCCGCATCGGCGCGATCGAGGGCGGTGTCGATGTCGGCGCTGCTGAGATAGATCACCACCCCTTTCTCCGAAGGCTGATACCATTCTCCCTTGACCAGCGCGCCGGCGGCGCCGTATTCATTTTCCGCCATCGGGAACCAGGCCATGAGCATCGGGCCCATCTGCTGCGGTTGCAATTCCATCCCGAAAACCTGTTCGTAGAATGCCTTGGCGCGCGGCATGTCGTTGACCGGGATCTCGAACCAGCCGACCGGGTTGACTCTGTCTGACATGAGCTCCTCCGTAACCGTTAGCCTCCGCTGTTGAGCTCGGAAATCTGTGCATTCAGGGTCCAGTAGTCATACAGATAGCCGATGGCAAAAATCCCTCCGGTGGCGAGGTAGAGGATTCCGGTGATCCACTTGCCCATGTACATGCGATGAACGCCGAACAGGCCGAGGAAGGTCAGCAACACCCAGGCCAGGGTGTAGTCGACAATCCCGTCGCTAAAGCGCCGATCGGCCTGCCGGTCCATGCCCGGAATCAGAAACAGGTCGATGATCCAACCGATGCCGAGCAGGCCGAGAGTGAAGAAGTAGATCGTGCCGGAGACCGGTTTGCCGTAGTAGAAGCGGTGCGAACCGGTAAAACCGAAAATCCACAGGATGTAGCCGATGCTTTTCTGGTGGGTGCTGTCGGGGTCGTACATGGGAGTTCTCCTTTTGGTTGCGAGTGGTTTTTCTATTATGCTCGCATGCGGAGCCGAGTTCCAGCCGCTGCGGGCGGATTTTTCTTGGCAGGGTGTTGCCAGGAGAACAGAATGGATTGTTTTTACGGAAGGTTTTTTTAGAGCTGTTCTAAAAAAGGGTCAGCCGGACAGGCTTTGCTTGATCGCCAGAGCAGCCTGGTTGCGCAGGGTTTTCAGGCCGTTCAGTTGCTCCGTATCCAGGTGCTCCCCCGGTTCGTCGTGCCCGCCGTAAATCATTCCGACCTGCTTGCCGTTGATGACCACTGGGTAGAGCGCGAAGCTGGGGCAGAAGATCAGCCCCTGGAACCAGCTCGGTTTGAGATCCCTGATTTCGGTGTCGGAGATGTTGCCGATATAGAGATCCTTGTTCTCGCGCATCGCCATGTTGAACAGGTCGCTGGCCGTTGCGTCGAGCGGGAAGCTGAAGTCGCGGATGATATGCGCGGTGTTGGCGCCGAGGCCGAAACGCGCCAACATCCGCTCGGCGCGGGGGTCCTTGAAGAAGATCACGACCCGATCAAAACCGATTCCCAGGTAGATGGTTTCGAGGATCATGCTGAGGATCTGGTCGAGGTCGAACCCC
Organism: uncultured Desulfuromonadales bacterium; assembly: GCA_945787335.1. Taxonomy (GTDB): domain Bacteria; phylum Desulfobacterota; class Desulfuromonadia; order Desulfuromonadales; family Geopsychrobacteraceae; genus Malonomonas. Next base: position 19,157 of record CALZHR010000264.1, on the reverse strand, counting down.
TCCAGCATGGCGTTCGACAGCTCCTGAATCCCGTTGTTCAGGTTCTGTTTGCGTTCCTCTTCAGCGCTCAGTTCCTGGGTCGATTCACTCGGCTGGCCGATTTCGAAGCGCTTCAATGAAGCCGCCGCTGCAGGCGGCGCGGCGGTGGTCTGCTGAGGGGCTTGCGCAGCGCCGGGCTCATCGGCTTTGAAGCTGCGCTTTTCCAGGTTCTGCAGATCGGCCCGGTTGAGTTTCAGCGCCGCGGAGAAGCTCTGCATTTCCTTGATGGCGTTATCCATCATCTCGGCCACTTCATTTTCGTGCAGCGGGTAAATCTTGTGGTACTTCTCCAGCAGCCGCTTCAGGCCGGCGTGGCGCGCCTGGGGAGGCGTGTTCATTGTCAGATCGCAGAGTTCGTTGGCGAAGCGGGGCAGAACCTGCTGATGATTGATCTTTTTTACCTCCTGTTTCAGCTTCCCTTCGTCGGGCAGTTTCATGCTGACCATAATCTGGTCGGGCAGGCTCCAGGATTTGGCAATACCGATGCCCAGTTCGCTGAAGCTGGCGCCCAGCGCCTTCCGGCTGGCTCTGGTTTCATCTGCTTCCCCCTGCTCAATCAATTCCTGAAACCGAGCGAACTCCTCGGGGAAATAGTACATCGCCAGCAAGCGGCCGAAGTTATGAAACATGGCCCCGATGAAGAAGTTTTCCCACCGCTCGAAACCGAGGTTTTTCGCCAGGTCGCGGGCCAGGATTCCGCTGAGAAACGCCGAGAGAACCGCTTCCTTGATGTAATGGGACTGGGCTTTGTCCTGCAGGTGCTCGAAAAAGATCAACCCGGTCGTCGTCAGCTGGACCTGCTCGAAACCGAGCACCACCACCGCCCGCGAGATGGTGCAGATCGTCCCGGAGAACTGGCCGTACATGGCCGAGTTGGAAACCTTGAGCAGGCGCCCGGTGAGGGAATAGTCACGCAGAATCAGGCTGGCCAGCTGGCTGGCGGAGGAATCGCTCGACGGCGACGCCTTGCAGTTTATTTCGGTGATGTGTTCAGAGATTGCCGGGAAGTTGGTTTCGTTCTGCATCCGGGTAATCAGCTGCTTGACCGTGACCTGTCCCTGGCTCATGGGTAACCTTTTGAAGGGATCTGTTGCCATTGAACTCAACGAATTCAAAACAGTTTAACGGAACCCCTGGTTTTTTCATAGAGAATTCTAATTATCTTTATTGAATTTTTCTGTGGTGAGGGATCACTTCGCCCTTTTGCTGGACAAATACTTTTCGGTCAGCTCTTGCAGCCGCCCGTTGGTTTTGAACCGGTCCAGCTCTTTCTGCAGCGTTGCGATCACCTGGTCGTCGGTGTCGCGACTGAAGGCGAAGTAGTAGTCCGCGCTTTGCAGGCTGTAGACCGGCTCAAAGTCATCCGGGTTCAAACCGAGGGAGCGGAGGTGCCAGAGGCTGACCAGTTTGTCGTAGCCGATCAGATCGAAGCCGCCCCGATTCAGAGTTTCCAGCAGGTAGACACCTTTGTTGGAGGGGAACAGATTTTTCTTTGCCACGCCCTGCTCTCGCAGCAGTTGCGCCCCGACATCATCCAGAACCACGCCCACGCGGTAGCCTTGTCGACCAATCTGGCTCAGATCGTCGATCCGGATCTGACGGTCTTTACGCGCCAACAGGACGATCTCTGAGTGAATGATCGGCCCGACCCATTTGAACTGGTCTTCGCGCGCCGCCGTGCGGGTCATGCTATAGAGCAGGATATTGTTGTTGTGCTGCAGAATCCTGAAGCCCCGCGCCCAGGAGAGAGAAGCGATATCCTTGTGGCTTTTCAGCGAGCCGCCGGCACCGAGCATTTCGACCAGCAGGTCGGTGGCGATGCCGCGTCGGATGCCGTCTTCGGAGAAATTCAGCGGCGGGTATTCTTCGGTGATGATGATCAGGTCATCGATCGATTGCGCCGCTGCGCTGCCCGCAACGGGTAGCAGCAGGATGAAGCAAAGTAGCCAATATCTCATTTTCATCGCCCCTGTCCGAACCGCACCTGTTTGCTCTGCTCGGTCGCAGCTGTTTCGCGGTTGATCTCTCTGCCCTCGACATCGGCTCGGAGCACTGCAGGTCGATCATCATGACCTCCTTGATCCGTTGCCAGGCTATTATTTTAGCCCATCTTTAAGCGGCTGCACGTGCAGGGGCCTCGCTCGGGTGATTATTCAGCAAAAAAGCTCGCTGAAGACCGATTGTGGTTTGGCAATTTGCTGGTAGATTTTGACATGGTAGGCAGGCGCAGCTGGTTGGTCTGTGGCTTCTCGACTGTTGGCATTGTTACTCGACAACCGACCCAAGGAGACAGAGATGGAATACGTCGTCGTCAAGTACCCGCGAGAGAGGCAGCGCAACGTTTATGTCGACGGACAAAGGGCCGGATTAATCAACCGGTTAATCCGGGTCGAGCCCGGAAGCCATCGATTTTCTCTGGAGGACCCGAAAGACTTTGTGCCGGACGAGGTGGTGCTGCAGGTGGAAGGAACCAGCGCGACCCGGCCTGCGACAGTTGAATTCGATGTTGCGGACGATTAATCTGCCCAGCCAGATGAGTTATTTCTCCCCGGGGCGACTTCTCAGGTTGCCCCGGACTCTCCCCGCCAACGGCGCTTGCCGATGCGGATGATCATCGTGGTCATGTAGTTCAGCTCACCCGGTTGCCAGTTTTCCAGCCCGTCCATCAGCAGCTCCCCATCCCCCTGCTCGGCGCAGCTGACCAGCTTGCTTGCTCCGAGCAGGCCGCGTTGCTTGAGAATTCCCAGCAGCTCATTGATCACCCCGGCCGTTTTGTAGAGGACCAGGGTTTCGCAGTGGTCGAGGGCGTCTTCGACCGCCGCCAGGTCGGTCGCCGACATCAGCGTCAGGCGATCCTCCTGCAGGGTCAGCGGGTCGTGGAAGCGGCTGGCGCCGATCTGAAAAGCGCTGATGCCGGGCACCAGCTGAATCCTTTCCTTCGGCAGCCCATCAGCAAGGCCGTAGAGCAGGTAGCTGGTGGTGGCGAAGATCAGCGGATCGCCGATGGTGATCATCGCCACCGACTTGCCCTGCTGCAGCTTCTCCAGCACTTTGCCGGCGACAGAACTCCAGCGCTCGCGGGTGTGATTGCCGTTACGCTGCATCGGGTAGTTGACGCACATCACCTCCTGCCCATGCCGGTAGGGTTCAATGGCGTTCAGCGCCAGCGAGCGGTTGGTCCCTTTCGCCTGCGGGGTAAGGATAATATCGGCCGATTCGATGATCCGCACGGCGCGGACGGTGAGCAGGTCGGGTGAGCCGGGGCCGATGCCGACGGCGTAGAAATGTCCGGGTTGGGCGTGCATCTGTGTTCGATCCTTGCATGTAGGGGCGACCCGCCGGGTCGCCCGAATGAGATGCCGATATCCATTAAGCGGGCGACCCACCGGGTCGCCCCTACGATTTATTTCCGTTGTAAAAAGTACCGATTCAATTCCAGTACATTGTCAAAACTTCTGGTGTTCGCTCGCGAATACTGCAACTGCTCGACCTGCAGGTACGCGCTTTTCAGCAGCGCGTACTGGCCACGTTCCTGCGGCGGAGTCGGGTTTTGGTTCATCGGCCCGACCTGCCAGATGTAAACCTCCGGCTGCAGGGCCAGTACCGCTTCGGGGTTGAAACGCAGCATCTTCCGCTTGCCGCCACTGACGAACTTGCCGCCGGCGCGAGTAATAATGTCAGCCAGAATGTTGCCCGTGCCGGCGATGGTCAGCGGCGCCTCGGTGATTTCATACATCACTCTCGGTGCCATGGTGAGCGGTTTCAGCTGCTGCAGTTTTTCGCGTTGCGCCTCAATTAACTGCAGCGCCTGTTGCTCCCGACCGATCAGCGTCGCCAACTGGCGGGTCTGTTCGAGGATCTCTTCCAGCGTATTCGGGTTGTAATAAAAGACCTGCGCTTTGACGGCAGCAGCCATCTCCTGCGAGAAGAACCGGTTGGAGGAGATCACCAGCAGGTCGGGCTGCAGCGCGGTGGTGATCTCCAGGTTCGGACGGATGTGCGAGCCGACTTTCTCCGCCTGCGGAAATTCCTCGACGTTGCGGGTTTTGCCGACCACCAGCTCTGCGGCATCGAGCTGTTCGAGGATGTCGGCCGCCGCCGGGGCGAGCACGACGATCCGCTCGGCGGCGAAACTACTGGTGGCAAAAAGTAAAAGCAGCAGCGCCGCGCGTAACAAGAACATCATAGGTCTCCGTCAAAAGTTCCGGGGTCAACTGGTCGCGGCTGACATCGGCGAGCAGTTTCCCCTGTTTCAGCAGCAGGAAGCGGTTAAAGAAGCGCTCCGCGAGGTTGATGTCGTGCACCGGCGAGATCACCGTCTCCGCCCGCTGCGAGAGCAGCTCGAAGATTTCCAGGGTGTGGCGGATATCGAGGCTGGCGTTCGGCTCATCCAGATAGATAATCGGGGCCTGCTGGTTCAGCACCCGCGCCAGCATCACCCGCCGCTTTTCGCCGCCGGAGAGCTGGTTGAACTGGCGGTCGCGCAGCTGCAGCAGGTCGAGTTTTTCCAGCTGAAGCTCGCTTAAATATTTATCCTCGTCACTGAAGCTGTTCCCCTGCGCGTGGGGGAAGCGGCCGAACAGGACAACTTCTGCAACGCTGAACGGGAAGATCACTTCGGAGAACTGCGGCAACAGGGAAAACAGCTGCGCGCGCTCGGCAACCGGGATCTTCTGCAGCAGTCGTTCGCGATAATATATCGTCCCACTGCCGTGCAGTACCCCGCAGAGCAACTGCAGCAGGGTGCTCTTGCCGCTGCCGTTCTCGCCGAGGATGGCGACTTTTTCCCCCTGCGCGATGCGCAATTCATCCAGCTGCAGGTGGAAGTCGCCACGCTGGAAATTCAGCTTTTCGACCCGCAGCTCAGCCATGCCAGAACTTCTCGCGGCGGGTCTGGAGCAGGTAGAGGAAGAAGACGCCGCCGAGCAGGGCGGTGATGATACCGACCGGCAGCTCGGCCCCACCGGGGATGATGCTGCGCGCGGCGGCGTCGGCCAGCGTGAGCAGCAGGGCGCCGAGCAGGGTGGAGAAGAACAGGTTCTGCTGCATGTCGCTGCCGAACAGGCTGCGCGCCACATGCGGCACGATCAGTCCGACGAAGCCGATGATGCCGGTATGGCTGACCGCCACGGCGACCAGCGCGGTGGCGACGACAAAGGCGACCCTGCGCAGCTTATCGACGTTGACGCCCAAGGTCTGCGCCGAGTGTTCGTCCAGCGCCAGCAGGTTCAGCTGCAGGGCTTTTCCCGCAAACAGCAGGTAGGCGATGAGCAGCACCACTGCGCAGAGCAGCAGCTTGCCCCAGTCGACGACGAAAAAGCCGCCCATCAGCCAGAAGACGATGGAGGAGAGGGAGTCCTCGAAGAAATACTTGGCGAAGCTGATCACCGAGGAAGCGACGATGTTCATCACCACCCCGGCCAGAATCATCGTCACCGGGTTAATGATGCCGCCGGTCTTCGACAGCCGGTAGACGGTCAATAATCCGATCAGCCCAGTGGCCAGGGCGGCCACCGGCACCAGCGGCAGCGGCAGGCCGAAGGCGATCGCCAGCACCGCACCGAGGGCCGAGGAACTGGCGGCGCCGGTGGTGAAGCTGTCGGCCAGCGGGTTCTTCAGGGTCAACTGGTAGACGCTCCCCGACAGCCCGAGCATCGCCCCGATCACTGCCGAAAACAGCACCCGCGGCAGCCGCAGGCCGAGCAGGATGTCACGCTCGACCGGGGAGGCGGCAAAGGGGTTGATCGCCGTCGCGCCGATCAGGCAGGACGCGGCCAGGGCGATCGCGAATATGATGACGAGGAGTTTTTTCATATCTCCACCTTTGCCACAATTCGCCTGGCGATCAGAAACAGCACCGCCAGTATCCCGATCAGCACCCCGTACAGAACGAAGTTCACCTCCGCCCCCGGCGTCAAGGTCGCGCGAATCAACGCGGTCGAATAGGTCAACGGAAAGATGCTCGCCACGGCGCGGATGAAAAGCGGCATCTGCTCAACCGGGAAGAAGGTGCCGGAGAGAAACATCATCGGTGTGATCAGAAAGGCGTTGATGGTCGCCTGGTCGGCGTGGCTCTTGACGATCATCGCGGCAACGAAGCCGAGCAGGGCGAAAGTCGCCAGGTGCAGCACCAGGGCGAGCAGAAACAGCGGGCCGAAGCGCAGACTGACGCCGGTCAGCAGACTGTAAATGCCGATGATCAGTACCGGAATCAAACCTTTGGTGATGCCGTAGCAGGTTTCGCCGACGATGATCTCCCAGCGCTGTATCGGGGCGAGCAGGTATTCTTCGAAGACCTTGAAGTAAAAGCGCGAGATGTTGATCTCGGTGGCGATGCCGTAGGCCTGATTCATGCTGCTCATGGTCAGCAGGCCCGGCAGCAGAAAAACCAGGTAGTCGCTGCCTGCGACCTGAACCCCGCGGCCGACGCCGTAACCGAAGGCGAGCAGGAACAGCGCCGGAGAGATCGCCGAAGCGAGCAGCGTCTTGAGCAGCTTGTGGCGCAGGATCAGGGTCTCGCGCAGGTAGATGGCGCGCACGCCGTGCAGCATCATGCCTCAATCCTCTTGCCGGTCAGCTGCAGGAAAACATCTTCCAGGGTGGTCTCGCGGATCCGCACCGAGGTGTCGAGCTGTTCCAGACGCTGCAAGGCTGCCGGACGGTCGGTGAAGAATTCGTTCTGAATGTTCTCTTCGTTATAGATATCGAGCACATAGTTGCCGGCCGATTTTTTCAGCTGCTCCGGAGTGCCGCCGGCGATGATCTTCGCCTGGTCGATGATCAGCACCCGGTCGGCGAGTGCTTCGGCCTCCTCGATGTAGTGGGTGGTGAGAAAGACGGTGCAGTCCTGTTCCTGGTTGATGCGCCGCAGAAAGGCCCACATCTTGCGGCGGCTGTGCGGGTCGAGGCCGACGGTCGGTTCGTCGAGAAACAGGATTTCGGGCCGGTGCAGCAGGGCGCGGGCGATCACCAGCTTGCGCTGCATGCCGCCGGAGAGTTTGCCCGCCGGGGTGGCGCGTTTGTCGCCCAGGTCGGCAAATTCGAGGCAGTGGTCGATCCGCTGCTGCAGCTCTTGACCGCGCATGCCGAACAGCCGGCCATGAATCTGCAGATTCTCGGCGGCGGTCAGCTCGCGGTCGAGGTTGTTGTGCTGCGGCACCACGCCGATCAGCCGTTTGACGTTCAGGCGCCGCGGGTCGAACAGTTCGCCGTGGTAGCGCACTTCGCCGGCGTCCGGTTTGAGCAGTCCGGTGAGCATGTTGATGGTGGTGGTCTTGCCGGCGCCGTTGGGGCCCAGAAAAGCGAACAGTTCACCGCGACCGACTTTGAAGGTGATGCTGTCGACGGCGACGGTTTTATCGAACCGGCGGCTTAAGCCCGCCACCTCGATCTCGCAGGGGCGGCCGCTGCAGCTGAGCGCTTCAGCGCAGCTCAATCCCGGCCTCCGTGGCGGCGTCCTGCAGGTGGCGAATGAATATCTGTCGCACGGCGGCGTTGTCTCCCAGGCCCCGCATGATCGGCTGGGCCGCGAAGCCGGCGGCCGTCAACTGGGACATCCAGGAGTCGGCATCCTCTCCGGCCATGTCGTTGGTCGCGTGGTCGCCAGCGACCACCATGAGCGGTTTGAGGAGCACCTTTTTGTTGTCGACCTCCTGCAGTTTTTCCAAGACTTCGCTGAATTCGGGATGGCCTTCGACCAGACCGACCAGGGTTCTGATCTGCGGATATCTCTCGTTCATCAGTTCTTCCAGCTCATAGTAAAGACCGGTGGAGAGATGCTCGTTGCCGTGCCCCATGTAAACCAGCGTCGCCTGCTGCGCTTCTGCCAGCGCGACATCCCCGGCGAGGGTCGCGGCGAGCTTTTCCAGGTCGTCCTCGTAGGGATGGGTGTCTCCCCAGGTGCCCATCAGCGGCCGGCCGAGGGCGATCTTGTCGAAGGGGCGCCAACGTTCTTTGACGGTGTCGATCGACAGCAGCCCGTCGATGTAGGCCTGGACGTCGAGGTACTCTTCTCCGTGGGTCAGCAGGGTCGGCTGGACGACAATCGATTTATAGCCCTGGTCCTGAAAGTCGGCGAGGGTGCCGAGGACGTTTTTGATCCGGTAAAAGTACTCCGGGATCTCGGGGTGGGCGCTGCGATATTCGGTGTCGCTTGCGCGGCGGTGCCACTTTTTGCGGATGATGTTGGAGGTGAAGGCCATCTGCACCGGCGTGTCGGGATAAGCCGCTTCGACATCGCGGACGATTGCCAGCAGCGAATCGACGGCTTTAGGGTAGCTGGTGCCGAAAGCGGCAACGACGATGGCGGTTTTTTCTTTCGACATGGCGTATCCTCCACTGCTCAGCAGCAGGCAGATCGCCAGCGCTGTGAACAGTTGGCATAAAGATGTGCGCAGCATCAGAAACTCCAGAACTTCGGGCTGAAATATAAAAGCCCGCAAACCCTTACCGGGTCTGCGGGCTTCATCCGTTTTAGAAGCGTTGCAGGCGGCCAGCCTCCCATGTCCCGGGGAGCTTGCTGGATTTTTTGCCCGGCAGGTCTTCTGGCTCGCGAATCAACCTCTGGAACCGCCTTCCCGACAGACTGTCAGTGGCTTCGTGGTCCTTCGTCATCGCTTACAGCGGCGGGTCCGCGGAGGAGTTACACCTCACTTCCCTTGGCCGGGCAAAGCAAATTTTCTTGATGTGCCCTTATACGGCAGCACCGGGCTTGAGTCAAGCGTTGCGGTTATTCGGCTTTGAAGCCGACCCCTGATTGATAGGGAACCAGGACGATTTCGGTGCGCCGGTTCTGGGCGCGGCCGTCGGGCTCCTCATTGCTGGCCACCGGTTGGTATTCACTGTAGCCACAAACGGCGAGCCGCTGTCCGGGAACACTGGCTTGATCCTGCAGGTAGTGAACGATGTTGGCGGCGCGGGCGGTCGAGAGCTCCCAGTTGGACGGATAACGCTCGATCAGCCGGCTGCTGATCTGGACATTGTCGGTATGCCCTTCGATGCGCAGGGCTTTATCCGGAAAATTGTTGAGGACATCGCCCAAACTGCGCAGGGCTTTCTGCCCTGAGGCTTTGACCTCGGCTTTTCCGGAATCGAAGAGGATCTTGTTCAACATGTTGACCGACAGCTTCCCTTCCAGGTTGGAGATGGTCACCTCGCCGCGCTTGATCTCATCTTCCAGGGCTCCGACCAGCTGGTCATAGGTGTTCTTGACCTTTGCCAGCCGGGCTTCGCGGGCGATCTTCTCTTTTTCCAGCTGCTGGTTGAGTTCTTCGATGGTTGCCAGCAGCTGGTCGTTGGTCTGCTGCATATCGGCGAGTTGCTGCTGGTGGCGCGACAGGTTCCCCTCCTGCCGCTCCTGGTTGGCCTGGGCGGCCAGCAGGTCGCGCTGGAGTTTCGAATTCTGCTGCAGCACCTCGACCAGTCGGGCGTTCAATCTGGAACGCTCGTCCTGCAGTTCCGTTTTGTCCTGCCGCAGCTGTTCGCGTTCAGAGGACAATTCAGCGACATCGCGGCTGAGCAGGTCGGCCTCATTGACCTTCTGCTGGTAGGTGTTTTTACTGACACAGGCGCTCAGCAGAAGCAGGGCCAGCAGTAGAAAGAATAAGCTTTTAATCATTTTTCGCTCCTTGTCATTGAACGAGATGAGAAAAGTCATCAGGAATGCCCCATATTTACCACAAGTCGCGTAAATGTAAAGGGGGAATTCCCTAGCCATAACAGGTATTTTCGGTTGCGGCTCGGGTTGTCGATATGCTATAGCTAAGGCTCGTTTTTGACAGATTCTGTCAATGTTTTCACGGGCGTTGCAGTCCGATCGGGAGATTGCTGCATGTTTGAAATTGAGCGGATCGTTCGCACCGCTTTGGAGGAGGACATCGGCCTGGGGGATGTGACCACCGATGTCACCATCGCGCCGGAAACCATGGCCCGCGCCGAACTGGTCGCCAAAGAGGATTTCACCCTGGCCGGCATTGATGTCGCGGCCGAAGTTTTCAGGACTCTGGACCCGCAGGTCGCGTTTGAGAAATTGCTCGAAGATGGCCAACGGGTCCGCCGCGGTGAAGTCATCGCCTGGTTGAAAGGGCGGGCTTCGGTGCTGCTGCAGGGGGAGCGGGTGGCCCTGAACCTGTTGCAGCGGATGAGCGGCATTGCCTCTTTGACCACCCAATATGCCGAAGCGGTCTCCGGGACTGAGGCGGTGATTGTTGATACCCGCAAAACGGTTCCGGGATTACGCGCGCTGGATAAATATGCAGTGCGCATGGGAGGCGGCCGTAACCATCGCATCGGCCTGTTCGACGGTGTGCTGATCAAGGAAAACCATGTGGCCGCCGCAGGCGGTATCGGCGCGGCGATCGAACGGGCCCGCAAGCGCCTGCCTCATACCCTGAAAATCGAAATAGAAACCCGCAACCTCGAGGAGGTGCAGGAGGCGCTGGACGCCGGTGCCGATATCATCATGCTCGATAACATGACCCTTGAGGAGCTGCGCCGTGGGGTCGAGCTGATTGCCGGTCGGGCACTGGTCGAGGCCTCCGGCGGAGTGAATCTCGAGACGGTGCGCGACATCGCCGCAACCGGTGTTAATATTATTTCTGTCGGTGCCCTGACTCATTCGGTCAAAGCGGCTGACATTTCGCTACTGTTTGACTGAAGACAACATTCACGGCTGTTGCCATTGGAGTGCCATTGACCTCACGTAACCAGATTCTCAGCCTGTTCCGCCGCAACCCCGGGGCGTTCGTCTCCGGCCAGGAGCTCAGCCAGACGCTGAACATCTCGCGTGCGGCCGTGTGGAAACAGGTTGAGCTGCTGCGTGAGCTCGGGTTCGAGATCGAGGCCCAGCGCTCGCGAGGCTACCGACTGCTCGGTGGGCCGGAGCTGTTGTTGGCTGCCGATATCCAGGCTGACCTGAAGACTGAACGGATCGGCCGCGGCCTGGAATGCCTTGAGGTGGCCGACTCCACCAATGCGCAGGCCCGCCAGGTTGCGGAAGCGGGTGCCGCCGACGGAACGGTGATCATCGCCGACCGACAAAGCGCCGGCCGGGGTCGCCTTGGCCGGCGCTGGGAATCCCCCTCCGGAGTTAATCTCTACTGCTCTATCTTGCTGCGTCCGCAGATCCCCGTGCAGCAGGCCCCACAACTGACGTTCCTCTCGGCTGTCGCCGTTGCCGAAACCCTCAGCGAACTCTATCAGCTCCCGGCCCGGGTCAAATGGCCCAACGACGTGCTGGTGGGTGGTGCCAAAATCGCCGGGCTGCTCAATGAAATGAACGCCGAGACCGAGCAGATTCATTTCGTCATTCTCGGCATCGGCGTCAACCTGAACATGACCGCCGAGCAGTTCCCCGCGGAGATCCTTTATCCGGCGACCTCGGTGCTTTTGGAGACCGGTCAGGCATGCGACCGGGTGGCGTTCATCCGCGCCCTGCTGACCCGGCTTGATAGTTACTACAGCGAATTTATCACTGACGGATTCGTGCCGGTCCGCCGCCGCTGGGAAAGGCTCTGCGAGTTGCTGAATACCCGGGTGCAGGTGGATCAGAACCCCGGAGTCCTGCAGGGCACGGTGGTCGGTCTCGATCAGGATGGCGCGCTGCGCCTGCAGTTGGATAACGGCAACATCGAGCGGGTGCTGGCCGGTGATGTGCGCCCCCTGCCCAGCCGCTAACAGAAGGATACAGTAAGAATGCTTTTGGTCATTGATGTCGGCAACAGTAACACGGTTCTGGGAATTTACCGGAATGGCCGGTTGGAGCAGAACTGGCGGGTCGGGACCGACAAGTATCGCACGGTTGATGAATACGCCATGCTGATACAGGACCTGTTCCGGCTGGCCGACATCGGTTTTGCCGACTTAAGCGACGTCATCGTCTCTTGCGTGGTGCCGCCGATGCTCAACACCCTCGAGGGCTTGTGCCGGCAGTATTTCAAGCTGACCCCCTACGTGGTCGGTCCCGGCATCAAGACCGGTATGCCGATTCAGTATGACAACCCCCGCGAAGTCGGCGCCGACCGGATCGTCAACGCCGTGGCCGCCTACGAGCAATGCCGCTGCAGTTTGATCGTGGTCGACTTCGGCACCGCGACCACCTTCGACGTGATCTCCGCTGATGGCAGCTATCAGGGCGGGGCGATCGCCCCCGGAGTGGGGATTTCGGCCGAGGCGCTGTTCGAGCGGGCCAGCAAGCTGCCGCGGGTCGAGTTCAGCCGGCCGCCGCAGATTATCGCCAAGAACACCGTCAACAGCATGCAGGCGGGGATCTTCTTCGGTTACGTCGGGCTGGTCGAGGGGATCGTCGGGCGGATGAAAAAAGATCTGCCGGACAGCACCCAGGTCATTGCTACCGGCGGCCTGGCAGCGCCGATCGCCGAGGCCACCGATTCGATCGATCGCGTCGAACCCTTTCTGACCCTGGAGGGCTTGCGAATTTTGTATGAGCGGAACCGGCAGTAGCCGGCCGCCGCACCACCTGGAAGTATTGTCTACGGCGTTCAAGCGTCGTTCGTATGGAGGATCTGATATCGCGGAACTCCGCTGAAGGTTCCCTTTTTATCTGGAAAAGGAGCGATTCATGGGAAAGTACGACACGGCAAAATTGAGAAATCTGGGAATTGTGGCGCACAACAGCGCCGGGAAGACATCGCTGGTTGAAGCGATTCTTTACAACACCGGCATGACCGACAAGCTCGGCAAGGTCGACGACGGCTCCTCGTCGATGGACTTCGAGGAGGAGGAGATCAAACGTCAGGCGACGCTCTCCGCCAGCCTCAATCACTGCACCTGGAACGACCACAGCCTGCACATCGTCGACACCCCCGGGATCAGCAACTTCCTGCATGACACCCGCCGCTGTCTGCGGGTCCTCGGCGGCGCGGTGGTGATCGTTTCTGCGATCTCCGGCACCAAGGCGCAGACCAAGCAGATCTGGGACTGGTGCGACCAGTTCGAAATTCCGCGGATCGCCTTTGTCAACAAGATGGATCGCGAGCGGGCCGACTTCCTCAAGGCGGTCGACGACATGGAGAAGTCGCTCGGCGCCCGCGGGGTGATCGTCACCATGCCGATCGGCGCCGAAGAGAGCTTCAAAGGGACCGTCGATCTGATCAAAATGCGCGCCCGGCTCTACAAGTTCGACGATAAGGGGACCTATGACGAGGTTGATATCCCGGCCGAGCTGATGGATGAGGCGAATCGGCTGCGGGAGCTGCTGCTCGAAGCGGTTGCCGAGTCGGACGACGAACTGATGGAAAAGTATCTCGAAGGGGAGACCCTCAGCGAGGAGGAGATCCTGCGCGGGCTGCGCGAAGGCACCCTGACCGGCGTCTTTACGCCGGTTTTCTGCGGTAGCGCCACCGCCAATATCGGCATCCGCCAGCTGCTCGACTATATTGTCGCCTGCCTGCCCTCGCCGATCGACAAAGGGGTGCAGATCGGCGTCAAGCCGGGCACCGACGAGCCGGTGGAGCGTCAACCGAGCGAGGACGAACCGTTTTCGGCGATGGTTTTCAAGACCATCAACGACCCTTACGCCGGCAAGCTGACCCTGATGCGGCTCTACTCGGGGACCCTGGCGCCGGATACCGTGGTCTACAACCCGAACAAGGAGGAGAAGGAGCGGATCAGCAACCTGTTTGAGCTGGAAGGCAAAAAGCAGGTGCCGATGCAGCTGGCGGCGGCCGGTGACATTGTTGCCGTGCCGAAACTCAAAATCACCGCGACCGGCGACACTCTCTGCGACCTCAAAGAGCAGATCATGTATGAGCCGCTGGTGCCGCTCAAGCCGATTATCTCCTTTGCCATCGAAGCGCAGAGCAAGGGGGACGAAGACAAGATCTACACCGGACTGCAGCGGCTGATGGAGGAGGACCCGACCCTGCGGGTAACCCGCGATGACGAGACCAAGGAGATGGTCCTCTCAGGCATGGGGCAGATCCATCTCGAAGTCGCTGTCGAGCGGCTCAAACGCAAGTTCGGCGCCAACGTGGTGCTCAAGGAGCCGAAGGTCCCCTATCGGGAAACCATCCGCGCCGCGACCAAGGTGCAGGGCAAGTACAAGAAGCAGTCTGGCGGTCGCGGCCAATTCGGCGACGTCTGGATCGAAGTCAAGCCGCTGCCGCGCGGCGCCGGTTACGAGTTTGTCGACAAGGTCGTCGGCGGGGTGGTGCCGCGCAACTACATCCCGGCGGTCGACAAGGGGATCGTCGAGGCGATGAAGACCGGCCCGCTGACCAAGAACCAGGTGGTCGATGTACAGGTGACCCTGTATGACGGTTCGCATCACTCGGTCGATTCTTCGGAGATGGCCTTCAAGGTTGCCGGATCGATGGCGTTTAAAAAGGCGATGGATGATTGCAAGCCGATCCTGCTCGAACCGATCATGGCGATGGAGATTACCGTGCCGGATGATTGCATGGGCGATGTCATCGGGGATCTGAACTCGCGGCGTGGCAAGGTAATCGGCGTCGAACCGCAGGCCAACAGCCAGCTGATCAAGGCCGAGGTGCCGATGGCCGAGGTGCTGCGTTACGCTCCGGAATTACGTTCGATGACCTCCGACCGGGGGATGTTCTCGATGGAGTTCAGCAAGTACGAAGAGGTGCCATCGCACCAGACGGCCAAGATTCTGGCCGAAATAAGCGAGGCTTAAATTGCCGGGCACCCCTCGATCACTGGGGTGCCCGGTATTTTTCATCTCAACTGGAGGCTGATGGATGACGCAGCAGGACGAGCTGGATAAGGGCAACGCAGAGCAGCCCGCAGACAACAAGCAGGTCGATAGCGCTGAGCCGGTGGACGCTTCGACCGGTGAACACGCAGCGGGAAAGCCGGCTGGTAAACGGGATATCGCCGGCGGAGGAATCGGCGGCGGAGAAGTCCGCGCGGTCGCGCCGCCGGTGCGCAGGGCGCCGTCGAATCTGCCGTTGCTGCTTTTGGTCGTTCTGGTTCTGCTGCTTGGCGGGGGCTATCTGCTGATCAGCAGGGATTCGCCACCGGCACAGGTGGTCCAGAAACAGCCGATTCCAGTGCGGCCGCTGAACGACCCACAGGTCGAAGAGCAGCGCATCGCGCAACAGCAGGTTGCCGCAGTCCCAACACCGCAGGAAGAAAGACCAGCCAATGAAGTTGAGAAGGACGTCGCAACTGCAGCGGTGGCTGAGAATATTCAACCTGCTGCTGAAACTGCAACGCAAGCGGAAGCACCAGTAGCTGCCGCTGCGCCGTCGGTTGCAACTCCCCCTGAGGTCGCGACCGAACCGGAAAAAACTTCCGCGCCGGTTATCCTCTACTCGGTTATGGTCGGACCATTTGTCAGTAAAAGCAGCTTGAGTGAGGCCATCGAGCAGTTGCGGGCGCTTGGGTTTGAGCCGCAGCAGACCTCTGGGCGGGGAATGGTTGAAATGATCCGCCTGCTGGAGGGGCGCTATCCGGCGAAGGAAGCTCGCAGTCGTCTCGCAGCGCTGAAAAAGAAGGTCAGGTCAGCGTTTGTCTTGCGCGACGGTGAGCAGCGCGCCATTTATGCAGGGTCTTTTTATGATGGTGAACGGGCGGAAAAACTGCGCAGCGAGCTGGCCGAGTCGGGAATCCGCCTGACCCCGGTCGTGGGTGAGGTGGAAATGGATGGTAAAATGCTGATAGCGCTCCAGGCAGATCAACAGACTGCCAGGGAGGTCGCGGAACATATCGGCAAGAGTGGACTGCGGACCCATGTTGTCCGGAAGTAAGGTGAGGTATTTTTGACCGAGCAGCAGAACGGATCGGAAAAGGTCCAGATCAGAATTCCGGCCGAAGTTGCCAAGATCATGAAACAGTGGGGCGGCCACAGCGTCAAGCTGGCGGCGGCACGCGGGGCCTTGCCGATGTCGGGGCCGAACCTGGTGACGGTGCTGTTCCTGTTTGTCCATGGCGATAACGAAGAGTTGAAGCAGGAGTCGCTCAATACGTTTAACACCCTGCCGGCGAAGATTCTGCTCTCCGCATTAAAGCAGCGAGACCTGCACCCGACGATCATCGATCTTATCGCCAGGCTGCGGGCTGACGATGTGGTGGTGATCGAGGAGCTGCTGCGCAATCCCATGACGGCAATAAAGACCCTGATGTATCTGGCTCAGCACGGGTCCAGGGAGATTCTGGATCGACTCTCTTATCATGATGAGGCGCTGCTCAAGGCGCCGGTGCTGAAAAAAGCTATCATCAACAACCCCAATGCGGATAAGTTGACCAGGGTTCGCATGGGCTGGGTCGAGCCGCAGGCCAAGCCAGAGCCGCCACCAGCTGACACCGAGCAGGATGAGGATTCGGTCGCGAGCGATGAAGCACAAGAGGCGGGAGAGGATGGCTTTTCCGAGGAAGAGGTCGGCAATTTTGAGGAGGAGATTCTCTCCAAATATCAGCAACTGCTCGAGATGCCGGTCTCTGAAAAAATCAAGATGGCGCTCACCGGCGACAAGGAATGGCGGACCCTGCTGATCCGCGAAGCGAATAAGATGGTCAGCTCGGCGGTCCTGAAAAATCCCCGCATCACCGAAGGCGAGGTCCTCGCGGTGGCGAAGAGCCGCAGCTCCAGTGACGATCTGATCCGCATCATTCTGCTGAACCGGGAATGGATCAAAAACTACGAAATGAAAAAGGCGCTGGTGATTCACCCCCGAACCCCGCTGCAGAAAGCAATGCGGTTCATGACCTTTCTGACCGAAAAAGATATCAAGGATCTGGCGAAAAGCCGCAATGTCTCCCAGGCGATTGTCAATAACGCCCGACGGATGTTGATGACCAAGAAGCACTAGGAGTGTCTATGGTACAAGGAACGATCGTAGCCGTCTGTACCAGTAAAAACAAAGGCGAGCGGAAGAAGGATGTTGGCCAGGCTCAACTCCGTGAAAACTTCGGTTTGGAAGGGGACGGGCATGGCGGAGACTGGCATCGGCAGGTCAGCCTGCTGGCGGAAGAGAGCATCGAAAAGATGCGCGCGGCGGGGCTGGAGGTCGGCCCGGGTGATTTCGCTGAAAACCTGACCACGCGCGGGATCGATCTCTGCAACCTGCCGATCGGTTCCTTGCTGAGCCTGGAAAGCGGTGCTGAGCTGGAAGTGACCCAGATCGGCAAAGAATGCCACACCCGCTGCAGCATTTACTATCAGGCCGGGGATTGCGTCATGCCGAAAGAAGGGATTTTCGCCAGGGTGCTGACCCCGGGGCCGGTGGCAAACGGTGACCGGATCAGCCTGCTGCGCAGCGGCCCGGTTGTGGAGGCTGGGCGATGAGTGGTGCGCATTATCGGATCGGGGTTCTGACCCTGTCGGACAAAGGCTCGCGCGGCGAACGCGAGGATGAAAGTGGTCGCTTGCTGGGGGAAATGATCAAGCCCCTGGGTGATGTCAGCCGCTACCAGGTGATCGCCGATGAACCGGATGAGATTGTCATGATGCTGAAAAGCTGGAGCGACGAGCTGCAGCTTGATCTGATCCTGACGACCGGCGGGACCGGACTGAGCCCGCGCGACTGTACCCCGCAGGCAACTGCAGCAGTGCTCGACTATGAAATCCCGGGGATGGCTGAAGCGATGCGTGCTGCCAGCATGCAGAAAACCCCGCATGCCATGCTTTCCCGGGCCCTGGTCGGGGTCCGGGGGCGCACGATGATTATCAATCTGCCGGGCAGCCCCAAGGGGGTTCGCGAGAACCTCGAGGTGTTGTTGCCGGCATTGCCGCATGGCCTGGCGAAGCTCCAAGGAGACCCGGCCGATTGTGCCCGACCGTAAATGGGTTAAGTCGCCAAATAATATATAGAATCTTTATTTACACAGAAAAGTTGTTATATTTGAATCAAAATTCCATGCTGCAATGACCGCCTAAGGGAGTCCCATGACAGCGACAGAAACCAGCCGTAGTATCCTTCTTGTTGACGATGTCGAGCTGTTTCTCGAGTTGGAGAGAACCTTCTTCCATCGCGAGGGATTTGATCTGCTGATGGCGATCAATGCCCAGGAGATCATGCAGCTGATCCTGCAACGCAAGCCGGATCTGGTCTTTCTGGATATGTATATTTCCGAGGTCCGCGGCAATGATATCTGTCGTTGGATAAAAAAGGACAAAGAGCTACAGTCGATCCCGGTCATCATGCTGGTAAATTCCGGGGACAGCGAAGCAGAGGCTCTGTCGCGTCAGGCAGGATGCGACGCTATTATTCACAGCCCGGTCAGGCGCCAGCAACTGTTGTCGGTGGCCCGGGAGTTCCTGCAGTTGAGCGATCGGCAGCTGGGGCGGATGGCGGCCCGTCTGCTGGTACAATACGGCCAGAATCCCGATGAGTTAAACAGCCATTATTCGGTGAACATCAGTCAGGGGGGGGTGTTCGTTGCGACCCAGGATGTTATCCCGGTCGGCACTCCGCTGGCGCTGCGCGTGCAGTTGCCGCAACAGAAAGATAGTCTCTCTTGCAAGGGGCGGGTTGCATGGCTGAATCACCCTGAAACAGGGAAAAAACCGCAACTGCCGACCGGTATGGGAATCGAATTCTCCAACCTGATTGCCGAACAACAGGCGATGGTTCATCGCTACCTGGCGAGAAAAACCTACTAATCGGCTGACTGCGGTTTTCACTGTCAAATTATCGGCATAATCGAGAAGAGATGCTTCGGTGATGCGCTGCTGATGCCTCTTGCCATACACTCTTCAGTTCCCCGATGATCACTCCCTTCTTGTCCGGAAAATCTTTTCCCGGCTTGAAATCCAGCAGATTTATAATACTGTTGTAATATTCTGTCGCCGGTCAGAAAGGAGGCATCTATGGGATTTCTCGACAGAATGTTCTCGAAACAGCAGTATCCGGAGCTTGACGACACCAGTGTCGCAGCTGATCGGCTCGGCAAGATTCGCGAGCAGTTGGAATCTCTTTCCAAGCAGGTTCATAAACCGCTGGAAGTGATCCCGGAGGATGATGGCGGCTATGTATTTATCGGCAAGCCGCCGAAGGATTTCGGAGTGGCCTGGTTTGAAAACGGCAAGCTGCAGAGTTTCAAAACCCTGGCCGACGAAGGGGCGACGCAGCAGGAGTTGCAGGAGTTATCTTCTCGTCTGCGGGCAATCTATGAGAAAAATCAGGATGATGCCCGTT
>CALZHR010000263.1 GCA_945787335.1 uncultured Desulfuromonadales bacterium | reverse complement strand
GAAATTCTCCAGTCGATCCTCGCCCAACAGCCGCAAGTCGTCGCTTTCTCACTGTATCTTTGGAACCGAACCAGCATCCTGCGCATATGTCGCCAGCTCCGCCAGCGCCAGCCGAATCTCACCCTGCTCGCCGGTGGTCCCGAGGCGAGTGCTGATAGCCAGCGAGTGATCGATGAAGGCGGCTTGGACGGAATTATCTGCGGTGAAGGGGAACTGGCATTCTCCCAGCTGATAGAGCAGCTGAGCAGGGGCCAGCGCGCTGCCAACATCAGAGGTTTTGTCCCTGCTGACGCCGATTTTAGCCAACCAATCAGCACAGCAAGCTGCCCCGACCTGGCCAGCCTGAGATCACCCTGGCTCGCAGGGGACCTGCCGCTGACCGAAGGCTGCGGAGTGCTCTGGGAGGTTGCCCGCGGCTGTCATTTCAACTGCGCCTTCTGCTACGACGCCAAAGGCCACCAGGGGGTGCGGCCGTTGCCGTTTGAACGGCTGCAGGCAGAGCTAGAGCTGTTTGTCGCCCGCGGCATCAGTCAAATCTGGGTGCTCGATTCAACCTTTAATGCCCCAGCAGAACGGGGCAAACA
The DNA here is from genome assembly GCA_945787335.1 of uncultured Desulfuromonadales bacterium. Lineage (GTDB taxonomy): Bacteria > Desulfobacterota > Desulfuromonadia > Desulfuromonadales > Geopsychrobacteraceae > Malonomonas. Next base: position 860 of record CALZHR010000263.1, on the reverse strand, counting down.
GCTGCTGACGATGCTGGCTGAAACAGCACCACAGATCCATTTCCACCTTGAGGCAAAAGCCGACTTCCTGGATGCCGAGACCGCCGAACTGCTCAGTCATATCAGCTGTTCGGTGCAGATCGGCCTGCAAGCGGCCGAACCAAAAGTGCTCAAACCTTTACAACGCAGCTTTGAACCGCAGCAGATGGCCGCCGCCCTCGATCAGTTATCGCGTTTCGGGGTGACCTTCGGCCTCGACCTGATCTACGGGCTACCGGGGGATAATCATGCCGGCTTCTGCCGGAGTCTCGATTTCGCCTTAGCGCAACAACCGAACCAGGTCGACATATTCCCGCTTGCGGTTTTGCCAGGCACTGAACTGCATCGCCAGCAGCGGCAATTCGGCCTGCGGGCGGCGAGTCATCCGCCCTACCTGATTGAAGAGAATCGCAGCTACCCGGCAGAGGAGCTGCAGCAAAGCCGGCAACTGGCCCTCGCTACAGATATTTTTTACAATCGGGGCCGTGCGGTCGGCTACTTTCGGCAACTCTGTGAAGCGCTGGGACATTCGCCGGTGAGCCTGCTGGGCCGCTTCGCCAGCTGGCTGATTACCGACGGGCGGATTGACGCCGGCGCGCTCGATGCTGCCGAGAGCTGGCACCCGGCTGAGATCTTGCCGCTGCAGCAGGCTTTTCTAGCTGCAGAACTGCAGGCTGCCGGGCTAGCTAAACTGCAAAAGCTCTCCGCCGATCTGCTCAACTATCATTACTGCGGCGCGGAAAGTCTGCTCGCCGCCGACTGCCAGCCGGCGGTATTTCCACCTTCCGGCAAGCTGCGTCAGCAACGCTGGCAACTGCACCCGGCGGTGCGGCTGCAGTCGT
>CALZHR010000262.1 GCA_945787335.1 uncultured Desulfuromonadales bacterium | reverse complement strand
TTCTGCCGCAACCGATCGTTTGATCGAATTTTTGCAGAGCGACAAAGCTCAGCAGATCTTTGCCCGCTACGGTTTCGGAGTAATTCCGTGAGACGCCCACGCCTTTTCACCCTGCTGCTGGTGAGTTGCGGTTCACTGCTCGGCCTGTTGATTCTGCTGCCGATCCTCGCCCTGCTGCTGAATGTCAGTCCGAGCGAGCTGCTACTGGTGCTGAAAGATCCCGAGGTTTTGACTGCGCTCTGGGTCACCCTCTTATCATCGGTGGCAGCTTTGCCGCTGATCCTGCTGCTCGGCCTGCCGTCAGCCTACGGCTTGTCGCGCTGTACCGGCCGCTTGCGCCGCGGCCTGGAACTTCTGCTGGAATTGCCGATGGTGATGCCGCCGGTTGTTGCCGGCCTGGCCCTGCTGCTTGCGTTTGGACGCCGTGGATTGCTCGGCGGTATGCTGGCAGAGCTTGGCATCCGCATCCCCTTCACCCTGACGGCCGTTGTCCTCGGCACCCTGTTTGTGGTGACACCATTTTTCGTTCGCCGCTGCACCCTGCTGTTCGACAGCATCGACCAGAAGCTCGAAGAGGCAGCCCTGCTGCTCGGCGCTTCACCGCGCCAGACCTTCTGGCATGTGGTACTGCCAGTGGTTCGCCGTGGCCTGTTTGCCGAAGCGGTCATGGCCCTGGCCCAGGGGGTCGGGCTGTTCGGGGTTATCGTCCTGTTCGCCGGCAACCTGCCGGGGCGCACCCAGACCCTGTCACTGGCTATTTACAACGCTTTTGAGTCAGATCCGCAGCAAGCCTTTGCTCTCGGGGCGCTGCTCTTGTTGATTTCTCTGTTGTTGCTGGCAACAGCCCAGCTGCTGGCACCACGGGAGGGGACAGATGGCTGATTTGTCCTGTCGCCTGCACTACCCACTCGGCCGCTTCGACCTCAACCTGGAATTGTCGGTCACCCCCGGAGTGACGGTTCTGCTCGGCCCGAACGGGGCCGGGAAAAGCAGCCTCCTGCGCCTGCTGGCCGGTCTCAATCGACCCGCTTCGGGAGAGGTTCTGCTCGGCAAAGAATACCTCTATCACACTGTGAAAAGAATCGATCTGCCGCCGGAGAAACGCCGCATCGGCATGGTTTTTCAGGATCTGGCCCTGTTCCCGCACCTCGATGTCAGCGGCAATATCGGCTTCGGTCTCAAGCTGCGCGGCAGCGGTCGTAGTGAACGGCAAACCCGTATCGGCCAACTGTTGGAAAAGTTGGGTATCGAGCATCTTGCCAAGCGCAGTGTCGGCACCCTCTCCGGAGGAGAAAAGCAGAAGGTTGCCCTGGCCA
>CALZHR010000261.1 GCA_945787335.1 uncultured Desulfuromonadales bacterium | reverse complement strand
TGCTTCGGGCCGGTGACCGCCTGCTGGTCCAGGGACGGCTGGAGCGGATGGATGAGCTCAGGGGCTGGCGCGATCTGACCATCGAAGAAGACCCGGCGGCGATTTCGCCGCTGCTGGCAGAACCGGCGACCTTTGCCGAGGCCCGGATCGCCGCCGAGAGCACCCTGGCCGGAAAAAGTGTGCTGGAACTCGGCTTCAGCAACCGTTTCGGGGCCAACGTGCTGGCCATCCGCAGGGACGGCCTGCTGCAGCGCGCAAGTTTGCAGGCAGAGCCGCTGCGCCCTGACGACATTCTGCTGCTGCAGGGCCCGGCGGAAAACCTGCAGGTCCTGCAGCAGCAAAAGGACTTCAGCCGGCTGGACGCTGTTTCGGCAGAAGAGTTGAACCGGACCTATCGCCTCAGCGAAAGGCTTCTGGTTCTGCAGGTTCCGGAGCAATCGGAGCTTGTGGGCAAGAGCCTTTTCGACAGTCGCCTCGGCAGTGCCCTCGGCATCCGGGTCATGTTCATCCTGCGCGGTGACCAGGGCGGGATCATGCCCGATCCCGAAGAGGCCTTGCAGGCCGGCGACCGGCTGCTGGCCCAGGGACGGCTTGAAGATCTGCTGATCCTGCGGGGTATCGAGGGACTTGAAATCGAACGGGAGGTGACCCCGGAGCGCATCGGGCTCGAGTCGGAGAGCATCGGGCTGATGGAGGCGGTCCTCTCGCCCCACACAACCCTGACGGGAAAGACACTGCAGCAACTCAACTTTCGTGAAAAGTACGAACTGAGCGTGCTTGCCATCTGGCGGGGGGGCCGCGCCCACCGCACCGGGCTGCGGGACATGGCGCTGCAGTTCGGCGATGCCCTGCTGCTTTACGGCCCCCGCCAGAAGCTGCAGGTGCTCGGTGGCGAACCCGACTTTCTGGTGCTGACCCAGGAGGCGCAAGAGCTGCCGCGCCAGGAAAAAGCCAAGGCGGCCATGCTGATCATGGCCGCTGCGCTGCTGCCGGTGCTGCTGAACTGGGCGCCGATCTCCATCTGCGCGGTGGTCGGGGCGGCAATCATGATCGTGGCCGGCTGCCTGACCATGGAGGAGGC
>CALZHR010000260.1 GCA_945787335.1 uncultured Desulfuromonadales bacterium | reverse complement strand
CATGGTTTTCTTCGTGTCTTGGTGCCTTGGTGGCTAATATTGGGTGACCTTCTTTTGGCTTATAATTCCGTAAATAAATAGGACCATTAGCAGAAATGGCCGACACCAAACACACAGCCGATATGTCTCCACCACAAACCGGCCTGAGCATCAACAGGGCAGCGGATAACTCGCTTCTGGTGGAACTGCAGGGGGCCTGGACAATCGAGGCTGAATTACCTGGTCTCGAGGGCCTCCGGAGCGCGCTCGCCGCTGGGCCACCGCCCGCGCGACTGACCTTTGATGCCTCCGAGGTAACCGAGTGGGATTCGGGACTGCTCACCTTTCTGCTCAAAATCAATGAAGAATGCACACAGAGTCAGGTCAGGGTGGATAAGAGCGGCCTTCCCTCCGGAGTCCAAAGGCTTCTCGATCTCGCCACCGCGGTCCCCGAACGCAAAGGGGCGCGACGGGAGATAAAGCGCGAATCCTTTCTGGCACGAATCGGCAAGCGAGCCATCGAACAGCAAGGTACGATGACAGAAACGCTCTCTTTTGTCGGCGAGCTGGTTCTTAGCTTCGGACGGCTTTTGCTCGGCAAAGCCCGGTTTCGCCCCTCGGAATTGTGGCTTTTTGTCCAGGAAACCGGCGCCCAGGCCCTGCCCATAGTCACCTTGATCGGCATTCTGGTCGGGCTGATCCTGGCCTTTATCGGCGCCGTGCAACTGGCGATGTTCGGAGCCCAGATCTATGTGGCCAACCTGGTCGGCCTGGGCATGGCCAGGGAAATGGGAGCGATGATGACCGGCATCATCATGGCGGGGCGAACCGGTGCCTCGTACGCTGCCCAAATTGGCACCATGCAGGTCAACGAGGAGATCGACGCCCTGAAAACCCTCGGCATCTCACCGATGGACTTTCTGGTGCTGCCCCGGATGATCGCGCTGACCCTGATGATGCCGCTGCTCTGCATTTATTCCGACCTTATGGGGATTCTGGGTGGCGCAATCGTCGGCATTGGGTTGTTCGACATCACTCCCACCCAGTATTTTAACCAGACCATGGAGGCGGTGCCGCTGGTCCATTTCTGGGTCGGTATATTTAAAAGCACCATTTATGGAATCATCGTCGCCATTGCCGGCTGCCACCGCGGCATGCAATGCGGCCGCAGCGCCTCGGCCGTCGGCGAGGCCACCACCTCGGCGGTAGTGACGGCGATCGTCTGGATCATTATCTGGTGTTCGATCACAACCATTATGTTTCACGTCATCGGAATCTGAGGATTATGAGCGAGAAAAACTCCAAAACTCCGGCAGCTCATATCAGCGTGCGCGACCTCACCATGGCCTACGGCGATTTCGTCATTCAGCGGGATCTGACCTTTACCATTGGTCGGGGGGATATTTTTATTATCATGGGAGGCAGCGGTTGCGGCAAAAGCACCCTGCTGAGACACCTTGTCGGACTGAAAAGCCCTGCGAAAGGCCAGGTCTTTTTTGAGGGGGTAAGCTTGTGGGAAGCAGAACCCGAGGATCGGGACCGCCTTATGCGCCGCTGCGGAGTCCTTTACCAGAGCGGTGCGCTGTGGAGCTCCATGACCCTGGCGGAAAATGTGGCTTTGCCCCTTCAGACCTACACCGATTTGAGCCAAAGTCAGGTGCGGGAGCTCATTTCGTTGAAGCTGGCACTGGTCGGGCTGGCCGGCTTTGAGGACTATTACCCCTCGGAGATCAGTGGCGGCATGCAAAAGCGCGCCGGTTTGGCCCGTGCCATGGCGCTCGACCCCGAAATTCTCTTTTTCGATGAACCCTCGGCGGGCCTCGACCCGGTCAGCGCTCGGCTGTTGGATGATCTGATCCTTGAACTGCGGGAAAGTCTCGGAGCCACCGTGGTGATCGTCACCCATGAACTGGCCAGCATATTTGCCATTGGCAACAACTCGGTCTTTCTCGACCCAGATACTAAGACCATGATCGCCCAGGGGGATCCCAACCGCCTGCTGGCTGACCCGCCGGATCCGAAGGTGCATAAATTTCTCACGCGAGGTGAGTCATGAGCAAAAAGGCCAACCCAACCATCATCGGTGCCTTTGTCCTGGGCGCGATTGCCTTAACTGTTGCCGGGGTTCTGTTTTTTGGCAGCGGAAAGTTTCTCACTGAACGCAGGCCCTTCGTCCTCTACTTCGAAGGTTCTGTAAAAGGACTCACGGCTGGCGCCCCCGTGAACTTCAGGGGGGTGAGAATCGGCTCGGTCACCGACATCAAGGTACTCTTTGACCGAGAGGATCTTTCGGCTCGGATCCCAGTTTATATAGAGATTGAACCGGAGAGATTTTCCCAGGCCTCCGGAGGCCCCGATACGAAAAGAGTCCTCACTGCTACCGAGCAGCGAAAATTCATGGACCGTATGATTGAACATGGCCTCAGAGCCCAATTGCAAATGCAGAGCCTGGTAACCGGGCAATTAATGGTCCAGCTCGATTTTCTTCCGAACACCCCTGTCAGGCAGGTCAACGCAGACACCAGTGTTCTGGAGATTCCGACCATACCCTCGGATATGCAAGAAATAGAGCGAACCCTTGATACCGCCATCACTGCATTGAATGAACT
>CALZHR010000259.1 GCA_945787335.1 uncultured Desulfuromonadales bacterium | reverse complement strand
TTTGCTTTTACCTCAATCCCCATCACCCTTCCCTGCCGGGGGCCCAAACTTTTGCATTCCCAAAAGTTTGGATCAAAAGGGCACCCCAACCACCTTGCCCGCCAAAGGTCACGGCGGGTTCCCTCCGCCGAATCGCCGGTTCGGGGATCGGCAAAAACTCGCCTGCGGCTCAGACATTTGCCGATCTTTCCCCCTCACCCGTCGACCCGACTCCGGCTGCGTCCGATGGGGAATCTTTCCCATCAAGCTGCCTCTACGCCGTCTTCCCCTCCTTCTGAAACTCCTTACGAATCCCCTCCTGCAAATCGGCACCGGTAATCAGCAGCTCATCCCGCTCCAACGCCATTAAGGTCGCATAGCGCACCACATTTATGATCGAACCACCCGAAAGTTCGTAGCGCCCGGCGATCTCTTTGAGATCGACCTTCTCCGCCAGCTCGGTCTTTTCCGAGAACGCCGAACGCCACAGCTGCAGCCGCTCTCTGGCATCCGGCATCGGGAAGTGGATGATCGACTGGAAACGCCTGACAAAGGCGTCGTCGAGGTTGGCGCGCATGTTCGAGGCGAGGATCACCACGCCGGGGTAGTCCTCGACCCGTTGCAGTAGATAGCTGACCTCCTGGTTGGCGAAGCGGTCGTGGGAACTGGAAATCTTGGTGCGCTTGCCGAACAGAGCATCCGCCTCGTCGAAGAACAGGATCCAGTCGCGCAGCTCGGCCTTCTGGAAGATCTTCTCCAGGTTCTTCTCGGTCTCGCCGATGTACTTGGAGATCACCGCCGACAGGTCGATGCGGTAGACGTCGCGGCCGAAGGTCTTGCCGAGCAGCGCGGCGGTGAGGGTCTTGCCGGTGCCGGGCGGGCCGAAGAACAGGCTGCGGTAGCCCGGCTTGATCCGTTTGGCCAAGCCCAGATCATTCAGCAGCCGTTCGCCGTGCTCGAGCCAGGTTTTTATTTCCAGCACCTGTTCGAGGATCGCGGCTTCGAGGACCAGGTCGTCCCAATTCATCTCGGTGCTGATCCGCCTGGCGGGGAAATCGGCGCCAAAGAGCGGTCTGCCGACCTTGCCGGTGGTGATCAGGTCGATGATCTCGCGGTTGACCGCCAGTACGCCGTTCAGGTGCGGCTCACCCTGCTGGACTCGTTCCAGGGCAAGGATGCCGTGCTCGGCGAAGACGTGGTCGGCGTCGAACAGGTAGCTGTAGGAGAAGCGCTGCCCAAGGTCATTGCCGGCGAGCAGAAACAGGGCGGTCTCGGCGGTCGGCAGGAAACCGTTGAAGGAGCCGCTGCTGCGCCCGCCGAACTCACTGAAATCGCGATTGCTGACGCTGTTCTTGGTAAACAGCACATCGAGCAGCTGCGGCCTGACATGTGGCGCCATGGCGAGGATGAAGACCAGCCGTTCGGCTTGATTGAGACCGTAATGGTTGACGAAGCGGGCGAAGTTGGAGGGATCGTCCTGCAGCTGCGGCGGCTCCAGCTCAAAGATGTCCCGATAGGCGCACTCCTGCTCGAAGTGCAGCTTGATGCGGGTGTCGAGCACCTGGAACAACCAGTCGAGCTCGACGTTCAGCGCCGTCGCGTTCTGGACAAAGGGGTTCATCTTCATGCTCTCTCCTACCATTCGACCCGTAGCGGCGCATGCATCCAGGAGAGTTGGATCATGCCAACCCCCCAGGGGAGCTGTTCCAGCAGGATGTCACAGGCTTTGCGCTCGACCAGCAGCACCCAGCCGGATTCCGCCTCCTGCAGCAGACCCTCGCGCTGCAAAAAGGTGCTGCGCAGGCCGGCGACTGACGTCGTCTTCAAGACGCTCCACTGCGCGATCACCGCACCCAGCAACGCCTCGACTTCGTTGGTCCAGTTTGGGCTGCGGCGCAGGCGCCGCGGCACCGGAGCGTTCAGCGGCAGCCCGCAGAGCAGTTTATTGAGCACCAGCTGGTGCTCCGGCGCGGCCGGTGACCCGGTGGCCAGCTGCTGAAGCAACAACACGGCAGCGGGACGCGGTCGCTGCCCTCCGTCCGGGAGCTCCTCCAGCAGCTCCAGCTTGCGCAGAATCTCTTTGAGGTGCGGCCAGAGCAACACCAGTCCGGCGTTGTCGATGACGACCTCGAGGCCGGTCCCGGGTGCTGCAGGCGGCGGTTCAACAGCGTCCGGTGCCGGTTCGAGCGGCACATCAGGGTGCGGATGCTCGCGCAACAATTGCGTCTCGCTGGCGAACGGTCGTTCACGCAGCAGTTCTGACAGCAGCCGACGGGTCGCCGCGCTGAGCGTTCTGCGGCTGACGCCACGATCGACCTCCTGAAGCAAGCGCGCCAGCGGAATCCCGCTGTGCTCCGCCAGATAATCCAGGTAACGCCGCAGCTGCTCGGTCGGTTGTTCGATCGGCGCGGCGACCAGCCGGACCAGCAGCCGAGAAAGCGCCAGCCGGCTGAGCTGAAGGGCCATCGTTTGCGGCGCAAACGGCAGCAACAAAGCCTCACCGAGCCTGCGCAGGTCGTCGAGAGGTTCGGCGGTCACGGCAGGCAACAGCTGCTGCAGGGTGAACTGCAGGCTGCGCGGCGAGAGCTGCGTGCTGAAACGCCGCCGCGCGACCGGCTCCTGGAAAATCTGCAGCACCAGCGGCCGGGCTCGTTCGGCAGCCAGCCCCCAGAACCGCCGGTAGAGGAAATCGAGCTGCCCGACCAGCCTCTTCCCCAGCCACCAGGGGAACTGCCCGGAGCGGAAAAAGTGACCCAGCAGTTCCTCCAGGGATGCCGCGTCGAGTTGCTCCAGCTCGCTGGCGACACTGTCTTCACCTGATCGGCTGCCGACTGACTCGATCCGGAGATCCCCTGTCCGGTGCTCCTGCAAGGCGTCAAGTAATTGCTGCCGCAGCCGGCGCGGCAGCTCCAACTCCAGGTCGTCCAGCCGCAGCCGCCCGAGGTCGAGTTCGAGCCGTTCAATGCGCAGACTGCGCCCTGTCCCGACCACCTCATCAAACACCCGCTCCAGCTCCGGCAGAAGCAGCCGCTGGTTCAGCTCGGCGAGCCGCGACGACCAGCGCTGCGCGTCCTGCTGAGCTAAAAAGCTCAGCTCGAATATCTGCCGGTGGACCAGATGCGTCATCGTTCCCGGTTACCTCTTGATCAGGTTGTTGAGCATGTTCGACATGTAGATCTTGTCTCCGGCGTTGCCCTGGATCGCCAGCATATTATCGGAAAGCTTCTGCTTCTCGGTGCGATCCTTGATCCGTGTGCTGGTAGCGATGGCGGTCTCCATGAACTTCTCTTCCTCGGAGTTCGGCAGGATATCGCGCCCCTTTTCCTGGAACGTCTTCACCGTGTGGTTGATGATCTCGCCGCTCATGGCCTCCATCTTCTTGCGCATTTTCGTTTCGTCCGGGGTCACTATCCCTTCGTCGGCCTTTTTATCGATCTGCTCCATATAGATGCCGAGCATCTCCAGCATGCCGGCCTGGGCGCCGAGCTCCCTGTCGCCGAACAGCCTCTGGGCGTCAGTTGTCTTGCCCTTGGTCTCGAAAACCGTATCGGTATAGGTCTTCAGGCTGCCGGAGTAGATGCGCAGGGTATCCTCCTGGCTGCGCAGGCGCAGGTCGAGGCCACCGAAGGTCTCCTTCAGGTTTTTCACCTGCTCGGTCAGCACCTTGGTGTCGTTGCGCTTGACCAGGAAATCGTTGAAGTCGATCCATTTGAGGTCGGTCTCTTCCACGGCCTTATCCTCCGGCTCCTCCGCTTCCGGCACGTCGACGTGCCAGTACGGCAGGCAGAAATCGGCGAGCACCTGTTTGCTGCTGGCGGAAAAGACGAGGATAAAGGTGCCCCCCTTCGGCACGCCGCCGAGATGTTCGAGGGCCGGCGCCTCTTGCAGGAACCTGGCGAACACCGACAGCTCCTCGGCGCGCTGGCGGCGCTTGTTGAGGATATCCTCGATCCAGCCGAGGTACTTGAACTTGCTGTCGTTGAGCAGCGACTCGTAGGGGGTGAAGGCCGAGCGGTAGGTGACGCCGCGCACGCTCTTGTTGATCCCCGCGGCCTTCTGCACGGTGCTCTGGTAGTCGAGCTTGAAATCATTCAGCTTGAACTGGTTGTAGTCGACCTTCAGCCCGGTGCTCAGCTTGCTGATCGACTGGTCCAGCTCCTTGGAGCTGTCGTCGATGAACGCCTTGTAGGAGAGGGTCTCGGCCTCCACGTCCTTACCCGGCAGCTCGTCCGCCTTGTCGACGGTCTCCTTGACCTTGGCGGTGAAGGTGCGGATGTTGCCGAGATTGAGCAGCAAATCCTGCCGGTAGAGCCGGTGCATCACCTTCAGATCGCGCAACGGCCCCAGAGGGCGGATCCTGATCGGCGGCAGGGCGGTCTCGATCTGCAGGGTGAGAATCTGGATCGGCAGATTGAAATCCTCGATCTGCTTTTTCAACTCCTTCTCCACCGTGTCGACGTTGCCGCCCAGGTGCCCTTCGATGCGGAAAAAATCCTGCCCGTAGAGATCGAACTTGAGTGGCGCCCTGGCCTCCGCGGTGCCGCCCAGCTCAGCGGCGTAATAGCTGTAGATGCCGCTCTGCAGGCCGCGCTGGCTGGCCGCGAAGCTCCAGTTGCCGGTCAGCGGCTGTTTTTTATCCGGCTGGTAGTAGTAGGGCACGGCGCGGCCGCCGAGTTCGACGCATTTGCTGCGGCTCGGGGTGATGCGGATGCTGGTCGTCGTCGCCGGCAGCCTGAACAGGCTGATCATCCGATCGAGACGCTGGTGAAAAAAGCGCACCCGGGCGATGGCAGCGTCCTGGCGGTTCAGCTGCGGCGAGGCGTAAAAGCCGTGCCGCAGCACAGCCAGCTCTCCGACCCCACCAAGCAGCAGATGCTTGGGGAACAGCTCCACCGGCGGCACGCAGAGGACGTTATCGGCGAACAGCGCCTCCTTGAATTCGGCATAGGCCTGGGCCAGGTCGTGCAGAAAGGCGTACAGGTATTGCACGGCGGACAGGCTGCTGCGCACCTTCGCCTGCCAGTCGTCGAGGATCTGCCCCCAGTTCTGGGTCGGGTCGGTTTTGCCGTAGAGATCCTCGAGCAGCGGCCGGATCAGCGGCTGCCAGGTTTTCTGCAGTTGTGCTTTGAGCGTCGGGATGGCCGAATCGATGACGTTGCGGTACTGATTGCCGAGGGCGGCGTAATCGTCAATCTTATCCGGGTCGAGGATCACCCGCGGCAGCCGGTAACTCTCAAGCAAGGGATAGCGCCGCCCGAGCAGCGCCTGGTCGCCGAGCAGCACCTTGGCGTTTTCGGCTTCGATCAGCAGCACCCGCAGGTTGTTGCGCGCCTCCTTGCCGAGGTTGTCGCAGCCGCTGCCGGTGCAGAGGTCGGGGTCGTAGAAGTAAGCTTCCAGGTAGAGCAGCGCCACCATTTTACTCAGCTCAAGGCCGGTTTCGGCGCTGAAATTGCTGAGCGGCACACCATCCTTTTCCACCAGCTCAAAGAGCGGCAGCAGCTTCTCCTCCGGGCGGAACTGCGGGTACTTGGCGTCTTCGTCGCTGAATTTTCTGAACCGGGTGAACTTCTGCGCTGCGCTCTGCTCGAGCAGATCGCCATCAGTCGTCAGCGCCACCCCCTTGCCGAGGATCACGCTGCCCGACGTCATCTGCAGCTCCAGGCCGCAGACGATGCCGACGCCGATCAGCCGCGTCCGGGTCAGCCGCAGCTGCCGGTCGAGGTAATCGGTCAGCTGGTTGAGCTGCTCGGAGCTGAGCACCTGGTTCTCTTCGAAGACCGTGTAGCTGGTCACCTTGGTTGTGAGTCTGTTTGCGTCTGCCATGGCATCACCCGTCTCGTCTGCCCAGGACCGCGCGGTCCAGGATGAAATCGCAAGGCGCCAGAGTCGCCTCGGGGTATACACTGCGTAAATTGCTTAACGATTCGACCAGTTCGGCCAGCGCCTTCTGTTTGTCACCGCCAGCATTGCCGAAAGTCACCTTCAGCCAGCGCCGGTAGATCCGCTCGAAGCCGGCCATCTGCTTACGGTCGACCCAGCAGATCTTCGGCAGCAGATGCGCCGGAGTCTCCTGGCGGATGGTCTTTTCGATAAAGCGGCGCACATCCATATCGGCGAAGCGGCTCGGCCAGGCCGGCAGCACGACGCTGATCCGGCAGCTGTAGGGGTCGATGTACTTGACCTGGCTGCAGTCGCCGCCGGTGCAGATCGGTAAAAAAAGCGCCTGCTGCTCTGCTTCGCTCAGCGTGCCGGGCGGCTTATCCGGGCGCAGCAGCAGGTGTTCGACCAGGAACAGCCCCTCGTCGCTGAAGCGGTCCTGCAGCAGGTCGAGGATCTGGTCGAGGGCTGCGTCCCGCTCGGCTTCGGTTTCGAAGTACTCGATCCGCCGGGCGAGGATGTCCCCTGCCCCGTCGGTCAGGTTGAAGTAGAAACGCCCGTCCCTGGCGGTACGCAGCTGGTAGTTGGCGCGCTCCAAAGCGAAGCCGAGCACCCGCTGCATCTCGGCCCTGGCCTCACGCGAATCGAGATGCTTCCAGCTGCTGCTGAGCAGGATCTTGCCGTCGGCCTCGGGGCGGTCGTCACGGATGCGGAAGCGGTATTCCTTCAGCTCATCGGCGTCCCGCTCGTCGTAGATGTCGAGTTTCAGGTTGGACAGGTTGCGCCGCCGCAGGTTGCGGATGCCGAGCAGCCGGCCGAGCCGCCGGCTGAGCCCGCTGATGTTGTCGGTGTTCCAGAGTTCTTTACGCAGCGCGTAATTAAAGGCACCGCCGCGATGCGCGCTGATATCAGGATAATCACGCAGAAACTCCCGCTTGGCCCGCGCCGCCTCCTGGCTTGCGTTGCTGCGATCGTGGGCGTACATGGTCCAGACGTACTCGTTGAAATTTTCCGCGAAGCGCGCCAGCAGGTGATCGAGGAATTTGTTGCGCCGGGCGAGGAAGCCGGTTTCAGCCTCGGTCAGGTTCTGGATCTCTTCCGCCAGGCGCGTCGGGTCGGCGTAGAGGCCGGCGCTCCCCTGCACTCCGGCGACCACTTGCGTGAAGTAGCTCCGGCCGATGGCCGGATCGAGAGAGAACAGCTGGCGGATATTGCCGAGCTGGGAAAAATAGTTGGCCAGCACCTGGTCGAAGAACAGCAGGTAGGCCTGCAGCTGCCGGGCTTGCGCCTTGCGTTCGGTAGTCGCCGAGTCGGGCAGACCGCTGCCGCTGATGCCGTAACTGCGCGGGTAGTGCTGCTGGATGCTCTGGTAGCTCGCGCTGCCGCGGAAGCGCCCGGCGGGAATCGGCAGGTCGGCGCTGCCGGGGTGGGCACTCGCCTGCTCCGCGGCCTCCATTTCAGCCAGCAGGGTTTCGACCCGCGCAAAATCGGCGCGGAACGGCAAAATATCCTTGTAGAAGACCAGTCGCGAGCACTCGGCGCTGATCGCCGGCTGCAGCGGCTCTTCGCCATTCTCCCAGACCGGGATGATCCAGCTGTCCTGCTCCTCCGGCAGCGGCGCGCCGCTCGGCGCGATGATAATGTCGCGCACCGCCAGCACCCCCTCGACCCGCATCATCTCCTGGAGGATATCGGAGAGGTTGATCTGTTGCCGGATCTGCGAGGCGGCCAGTTCGGCAGCATCGAGGAAGCCGTTCTCCAACAGCGGCCCCTCGAAGATGGTTTCCACCGGAACCTGCTTATCAAGCAATTGCTGCAACGAATAGAAGCGCACCGGCGGGGTGAGGAACTGCTGCACGGCGCGGAAAATGCGCGCTTCGGTCAGCTCGATTTCGGCGTCCGGCGCCAGCTCGATCTCGGCACAAAGGCAGAACGGGCGCTGCTGCACCAGTTTGATCTCGACGAAGTCCTCGCAGAGGTTGCGGTTGGCCTGCAGCGCCTCCCAGGCCTGCTGTTTGAGAGCGTCACGGCGCGCGCTGTCGGTCGGAAGGATATCCTCCTCCAGCTCCAGCAGCACCCGGTAGAGCCCCTTGAGGTCGAGCTTGGCTTTTTGCTGCGGGTTATTTTTCTGCCGAAACTCCAGGCGGCTGCGTTCGCAGTTGATGGCGTAGCTCTGCGTGACCGGCTGCAGCCAGGCGTTGCGGATACCGGGGATATCGATCAGCAGGCGGCGGTAATCGTCGCTCGTCACGGCCCTCGTCGGCAACACCTGGGCAGCGGTCGGGAAGTTTGCTTCGGTCGGCTCGTCGGTCTCCGGCAGCGCCAGCAGGTCGGACAGCGGCTGGGAAATCCGGTAGCCGAGGTCGGTGATGGCGTAGCTGAGCAGCTCCAGGATGGTGATCCCCGGGTCGTGAATATTGTAATCGGTCCACAGCTTGCGCGAGAGCAGCTGGATATGCTGCAGCCCCTCCTCGCGCAACAGGGCATAATTGCGGGCCGGGGTGCTGCTCGGTTGTTTGCTGATGGTCAGCTTGTCGGCCATATCCGCAGGTCCTTTAAAGTTTCCGGATGTCATGCTCCGGCGCCGAAACCAGGATGGCGCGCGGGTCGCTCGCCTGGGCCGCGCCCAGGTCATTGGTTACATCATCTCCCTGGAACAGCTTGAACTCGGTCAGATAATCGACGTAATCGAGCTGCTCGATCCGGTTCAGGATCACCGTCTTGTGCAGCCGGCCCCCAAAGGCGATCTCGCTGCCGCCGTCGAAGGCCCAGGGGGAGAGGAACCTGACGATTTCATCGTTGAGCAGCTGCTGATAGAAACCGAAATCGAGCTGCTGCTGGAATTGCACCTTGAAGGCGACCCGGATGCTCTGGTAGAACGGATTCGCCGTGTGTACGCTGACCGTCGGTCCGGCCAGTTTGGTCACAAAGGTCTTGACCCGGTCCAGGGTATCGAGATCGGCGCGCGGCCGTAGGGGATCGACGGCGTTGCGGTTCTGCAGGCTGGGGATGACAATCAGACTCAGGTGCCCCGGCGCCTCGCAGGAATCGGGCGCGCTGTGCGGCAGGCACTTGATCTTGTAGAGCTCCGGGAAATTCTGCAGCACCAGCCGCTCGACATCCCAGCTACTGACCGGCCGCTGCTTGTGTCGCAAGCGCTCGCTGACCCGCACCCGGAAAGCCTCGTCATCCTCGGCCATCTTGCCGCCGAAAGAAGCGTAAGGCTGACTGAGGGTTTTGATGCCGGCGTTCGGCACCAGAAGCTTCTTAATGCTGCCTGCCGGCAACGGCTGCCGCAGCCGCTGCGGGTCGTTGCCCCGATCCACAAACACCGCCTGCACCGCGTTCGGCTGCACAGCGATCAAACGGCTGATCGCCGCACTGTTTTCACTCACCGCCGCCCGCAGCCAGTAGTGACCGGCCGGCAGCAGGGTGTTGCGGGCGGTCGCTTCTTCCGGCAGTTTGAAGCGGATCACCCCGCTGGTCAGCAGGCCGTTGGTGCCGTCACTGAGCAGCTCGTCGGTTTTCAGCTCGCGCCAGTGGTTGTCACTGAGCACACTCCACTCCACCTGCGGTTTGTCGAGATCCGGATCGCCGCTCCCCTCGGCGACCTGAAACAGCAGCGCCAGGTTGCGGCCGGGCTCGACGCCGGAGAGGCCGAGGTAGAATTCCCCTTCATGCGGGTATTCCGGCAGCAGGCTGACGGTTTTTGCCGGTAGAAAAGCGAGCTGGCTGCGCAGGTGGCTGTGGTCGCGCCGCTGGCCGAAGGGGGCGATCTGAAAAAAGCCGAGCTGCCCGGCGCTGATCGCGCTGGCGTCTGTCGCCGCGAGATCAACCCTGCCGCTGGTCGCGGTATAGCTGAGCGAGAGCGATTCCAGCGTCGGCGTATACGGCTCGTTCGGCAGGCTGAGGGTTCCGCCCGCCGCCGCGACCACCCGCTTGGTGTAAACCTCGGCATAGCGGGAATGGAGAAAATCTGTGCTCAGCCGCAGGGAAACAAAGCCGTCGCGCAGGCGCGGCGCGGCGACCTGGCGGGTCAACAGCAGCGGGTAGAACCAGTGGATCGGGCTGAGCAGCTGCAGGGTCTGCACCTGCCGAATCGCCCAGCGGGTCTGCTGCAGGCTGATCACCCTGGCCTGCTGCAGCGACGCTTTGCTGCCCATTCCGGACGCCAGGCTGCTGCCGTCGTCCGGAATGGTGATCGGATGCTCCGCGGCCGCGTTGTCGGCGTCGAAGAGGTTGACCGTGCTGCTGGTTTCCTGCCCGGCGATCTTCGCCGTCAGCTTGGCTTTGAAGTGGCTGTTGTTGCTGACGGAATAACCATCAGCAGAAGCATTGTAGATGCTGGAGAAGTTGAACGGGGCGTTCAGCCACTTGAGCTTGAGGGTAAAGCTCTCCAGCTGCTTGTTGAAGGCTTCGGCGCTGCCGACGTAGAAGGTCGCCCCCTGCTTGCCCTGCGGGCCGAAGGGCAGAAACGGCTTGGCCGGGTCGAGGCTGCCGAAATCGCTCTCCAGCTGCAGGCCGCTGACCCCTTCGACCGTGACCCGGATCTCTACCTCGCCAACCTTGACATTCTGCAGTTCGGCGTAACCGAAGCCGCTCTTCTGCTGGTTAAGCAGCAACTGCAGCAACGGCGCGTCCGTGTCGAAGCTGTGACCGTGCAGCTCAGCGGCGTAGTTCACCACCGCCGCCTCGTCAGCGCTCAGGCTGACCACGACCTGATAGCGACCGGCCTTGCCATCCACCGTCTGCAGCGACGCGCTCTTCGGTCCGATCCAGCCTTCGACGCCGCTCAGGTAGACCTGAAAAGCGTTCTGCCCGGCGCTGTCGACATCCACCCCTGCCGGAAATCCGCTCAGCGCCATTTCGACAGAGATGGTGCGCACGCCCTCGG
Source organism: uncultured Desulfuromonadales bacterium (assembly GCA_945787335.1). Taxonomy (GTDB): domain Bacteria; phylum Desulfobacterota; class Desulfuromonadia; order Desulfuromonadales; family Geopsychrobacteraceae; genus Malonomonas. The sequence continues at coordinate 45,074 of CALZHR010000259.1, read as the reverse complement.
CCAGCGCCAGCACCGGCGCGGCGAAGGCGAAGCCGATCTGCGCCTGCGGCAGCGCGCTCGTTCCGAAGGGGGACCACTGCCCCTGATCAGGTTCGAACTCGGCCCCCAGCCCGTCGGCCGAGTTGGCGATCGGCGCCAGGCGGATCGAGCGGTTATCGGCCACAGCGACAAACACCGACCGCAACGAATCGATGGTCACCGGAAAAACGCTCAGGTCGTTGGCCAGCTCGAACTGGATGTCCTTCTTTGCGGCATCCTTGCCGGCGGAGACCAGGGTGCCTTTTGGCAACATCAGCTCGGCGACCTTCTTCTTCAGCTCGAAGAGCAGATGGACCCGGTCGGGCACGGGCGGCGCCGATTCGAGCCGCAGCACTTCGCGGTAGAAATGATCCAGATGGCGGCCGGTGATGCCATTCAGCTCGGCGCGCGCATGGCGGCAGAGGCGCAGGAAGCTGATCAGCAGGCCGAGGTGCGGCGGCAGGTCGCCCCGTTCGGCAAAGCTCTGCTCGACCGCGTCCAGGTCGATGTCGAAAGCCAGCTGGCTGGCGAGTTCCGGCGGCAGCGCGTCGAAAAATACGCTCCAGTTGCCGTCGACCTTGTTGCTCTGCGGATTGATATAGTTGAGCAGCTTGGCGTAGCCGGCGGCGAAATCGAGCCACTGCTGCAGGTCGCGGCCATCAACCGGCGCACTTTTCGGGTCGAGGGCCGGCAGCCGTCGTTGCTGCTGGCTCTGTCCGTCGCGCAGCAGGCTGCTGCATTTCTGTTGGGCCTTGGCATTCATCCCGTTCCCTCACCCTGGTAGAAGGGGAAGACCAGGTTATAGCGCGAGTTGGTCGCCCGCACCCGGTAATAAACCACCAGCTCGATCTTTCCGGCCGGCTCGTCGAGGGCCTCGATCACCACGTCCTCCAGCTCGATGCGCGGCTCGTAAATCAGGATCGCCTGTTTCACCAGCCCGCGGATGTAGGTCTTGACCGTGGTATTGAGCGGCTCAAACATCAGCTCGTCGAGGTTGCAGCCGTACTTCGGCTGCAAAAAGCGCTCGCCCAGGTGGGTCGAGAGCAGAATCCGCAGGCTCTCCTGGATATCCTCTTCCCCAGAAACCAGCTCAACACCCTTTTTGATCTTCGAAAAGCGCGGCGGAAAGCTCCAGCCGGTGCCGAGAAAGGGGTTGTTGGTGTCGTCGAGCTTTGCCATCAAATCACCTATCCAATCAACACGGTCGGGCAACCGACCGCCGCGCCGGCGCCGCAGATGCAGGTGTCACCGACCCGCAGCGCCATCTTGCCGCCAATAAAAACGGTGCTGCTGCCGACCGGGAAGGGGCTGACGGTCGGGTGCGGCGGCGGGATCGGACAGACGTGGTTGTCGAGCTGCACCGCCGCCGGCAGGCCGCCGATCAGGACTGTCGGCGCGCCGGGGCCGATGATGATCCCGCCATGCGTTGAGAGGTCTGTCACCCGTGCTGCCGGAGGCATCGGTTACCCTTTCATCTGTAGGGGCGGGCCGCTGGGCCGCCCGCCCTGCCGTTCATCGATTTGACCCACGGGCGTCCCACCGGGACGCCCCTACAATTTCACATCCAGATCAATTGATCTGCACCAGCGCGCCCTGCACCTTCGCTGTGCCGCCGGCCTTGAATTCGGCCGCCGCGCTCCCTTCCGCCTTCAGCTCGGCAGTCGCCTTGATCTCGACATTGGTCCCTTCCAGTTTGAGATCGCCGGTCGCCTTGATGCTGATGTCGGCCTGGCTCTCGTAGCTGATGCCGCCGCTGTCGAGGGTCAAACTGTTGCCGTTTTCGTCCTCGACCAGGATGCTGCCGGCGTCCTCGTCGAGGACGATCTTCTTGCCCGCCGGGGTCTCGATCGTCAGGCTGATCAGGTCGTCGTTCCAGATCAGCTTCATCCCGCTGCGGGTGACGATCCCCTTTTCGTGGTTGTCGTCGCTGCCGGTCAAGGGGGCCGGCTTGGCGCTGCTGTTGAGCATGCCGAGAATAATCGCGTCGCGCGGATCGCCATTTAAAAAGCCGAGCACCACCTCATCTTCAATCTCGGGGCGCCAGAATGTGCCGCGTTCGGCCCCGGCATCCAGCGCGGCGACCCGCGCCCAGATCCCCTCGGCGTCGCTTGAGATCATCGGAATCCGCGCCTTGACCCGGTCTTCGCCATCGGGATCCTCCAATGAAGTCACAATGCCAATTTGCAGGCCGGACACCGCCGGCAACAGTCCGGAAGCGGGCGGACTGTTGATTTCGTACCGCTCGGAAAACCACTCCGGGGGCATGCCGAGCTGCAGATCGGTGGTCCAGGGGCCGCGACTGAATTCATGCCTGACCCCGGAAATGAACGCCTTGCCGTTGAAGCGCTCGCCGACCCCCTGGAGTTCAACGAGGTCGCCCGCCTGCAGATTTATGCCGGTGCATTTGGCGCGCCCCTGCACCTTCGCCAGGCGCGATTTTAAAAGCCGGGCATCGGCCCAGGCTTTGAGTTCATCCTCGTTGAGTTGACCGCCATGTTTCTGCACCGGAGCGTCCTGCGCGGCGACTCCGGCCAGTTCGGCGGCATCCAGGTTGCCGGGCGAGACAACACCTTCCGCAGCGCCATTACCGCTGAGCAGCTCCTGTCCGGCGAAGTCCCAGCCCTGGCTGCTCACCGCCTCGAGCTGGTCGCGGGCGTCGATCTGCGCTTCGAACTCGAGCAGGGTGGCGCCGTAGGTCAGAGTCAGGGCCGGGTCGGCGGAAAAGTCGGGGGCGGTCACTTTCAGCGGTGCGTCATTGGTCAGCACCTGCAGGCCGTTGGCCTCGGCGCGCGATAGCAGAAAATCCCAGTCGCTGCAGTTGAACTGCACCAGCTCTTTATGCGCGACGCTGGTCGCAGCGATGTCGCTGTCGAGGGAATAGCTGCCGGCCAGTTCGCCGAAGACATCGCTGTCTTTCATCTCCTCGAAATAGGCGCTGCGCCGGTAGAGGCTCATGCGGAAGGCGGCGTGGCGGCAGTCGATGGTTAAAAACGAGGGTTTGTTCTGCCGGGTCTTGATGCCGTGGCCGGTGATGATCCCCTTGAACAGCGACCCCTCCTGCGAGTGGTAGCCGCCGGTCACCTCGACCGCCTTGCCCGGCACGAACAGGTCGGTGTTGCTGATCGCAAAATCGCCGGTTGCCGGGTCGCCGTCGAGCAGCAGAATCTTCGCCGTCGAGATCCGGTTGATCTGCTTGCTCACCGTCAACGCGGCCACCTGGTACTCGCGCGAGATCTCCTCCCCCTCGATGAGGATGGTGAAGGTCGGCCGATCACTCGGCGCCGGAGTTTCTATGACGCGTTCGTTAGCCATCGCTCGCCTTTTCCAGCGGGGGGAAGACCAGCTGCTGCCCGACCTGCAGCTGGCGGAAATCGTCCAGGCCGTTCACTTGTGCGACCTTCAGGTAGTAAGAAATATCACCGTAGGCCCGGTAGCTGAGCAAAGGGAGTGTATCCCCCTCTTTGACCGTCAGCCGGCGCATCAGGTCGGGGGACTGGTCGTTCGCCTCGGCGGCGCGGGTGCTGTCGTCGACGTTTTCGCTGAAGGTGGCGTCCATCACCGCCCGCAAGGGGCGGCCGTCGCTGTAGAACAGCTTGTAGGTGATGTCGGCCTTGAGCAGCACGCATTTTGATTCCAGCTTGCCCCAGAGCAGCTTCAGGTAGCGCGGCCGGTGGATCTCGCCGTCGTAGCCGGTGACGCGGAAGAACTCCTGAATGCGATCAAAAACCTCGACCTTGTCGCCGCAGGTGCCGGTACCGTCGAACATCAGCTTGAACTTGTACTCCTGCGGCTTGACCTTGCGGAACACCACCGGGCTGCCGGTGGTCCCTTCCCCCTGCTGGCGCTCATATTCGACGTCGTAGACCTGGCCGTACTCCTGGGGGTTGAAGTCGACCTTGAACTCGGCCACCGGTTCGCCGGAGTAGTCGGCTTCGCTGTAAGCCTTGATCAGCAGTTTTTCCAGTTCGCCTTTGTTCGGTTCAGCCACGGCTCATTTACCTTTCCTGCTGGTTCTTGAGGATCTCGAGAACCTGCTCGACACACTCGCTGACGATCTCTTCGCGCTGCTGCGGCGCTTGCCGGCCGGCGGCGGGGCGCTGCGATTCCCCCCCTTCAACCACGGCGCGAATGACGATTTCGTTGATCTGAACCGGCATGGTTTACCTCCTTATCAGCTGGCGACCCGCTTGAAATAGCTGTAGGAAAGCTCCAGGGTCTCGACCACCAGGCCGCTCTCCTGCGCCTTGAAGTCGGAGACCGTCCACTTGACCGGCCAGGCGCGCACGAAGCTGTAGGTGAAGCCGAGCGGTTCGTGCTGTTCGTTGAGCAGGGTGACGTTGACCGTGGTCGGCTCGAAGCTGAAATTTTCGACGGCATCGGTCAGCCACCGGATCAGCCCCGAATCGGTCAGCAGGCCGCGCTTGAGTACCAGGCTGCCGTACTTCGGCAGGGTCGGCAGGCGATGGACGAAGCGGTTCTCGCCCCCCTCCTGCAGCTCCTCGGTGCCCAGCTCGGCGGAGAGACCGCTGACTTCCTGAAAACGGCTGTCCCGGTCCCCGATTCCGCTGAGGCCAAACTCGACCCGGAAGTGAAAGCCGACCGGCGGATACTCAGCCATCGCCTCAGCCGTTCTCGATCGTCAGCCCTTCGTGGGCGACCTCGATCGACTCGATCGCCACCTCGTTGCCGGTCGCCTTCAACCCCGGCCCCTCGACCTTGACCGGGAAGGCATTGACCGCCTTCCAGGTCATCACCGGCTCGTGACTCTCGTTGAGCAGGCTGATGATCAGGTCGCGGCGTTCGACCGTGTTGAGGCTGGTGGTGTTCAACCAGTCGAAGAACTCGTTGTCGCTCGGCAGAATCCCCCGCTTCAGGGTGATGTTGCCGTACTTGGGAATCCCCGGCATCTTGATCGCCGAGTAGGTCGGGCTCAGGCCGTCGCGGTACTCGATCACCTGGGTCTCGATGTTCAGTCCGGAGACCTCGGCAAACCCGAGCTTGGTCCCGCCCCACTGCACCTGGAAATGAAAAACCGGCAAAGGATAGTCAGCCATCGCTATATCTCCTTGTTCTGGTTACCGCCAAATATTCGTACACACCTGATTTTTGTTCTCCGGCAAGGCGCGAGCAGCGCAGACGCGCAGCAGACAGGTCAGTCTGTGAGCATTCGAGCAGCACAGCAACACCGCCGGTGGGCAAAAGGCAGGCGGGCTTCATCAGGATTCCATCATTTTGTGCGAGAACTTGAGGACGATGAATTCAGCAGGGCGGACCACCGCCATGCCGATCTCGACGTTCATCCGCCCTTCGAGAATGTCCTGCGCGGTCATGGTTTCGCCGAGGCCGACCTTAACGAAGAAGGCATGCTCCGGCTTGACCCCCTGCAGGGCGCCGTCGCGCCACTTCTGAATCAGGTAGTTCTCGATCATCGCTTTGAGCTTGATCCAGGTGTTGGCGTCGTTCGGCTCGAAAACCGCCCAGTAGGTCGATTTCTTGACCGACTCCTCGACCATGTTGAAGAAGCGCCGCACCGAGATATAGCGCCACTCATTGTCATTGCCGGCCAGGGTCCGCGCCCCCCAGATCAGGGTGCCTTTGCCGCTGAAGGGGCGGATGGCGTTGATCGACTTGCCGGCGTTGACATCGACGTTCATGTCCTCCTGCTGCTTGGCGTCGATCTTGATGGTGGGGCCGTTGACCGAGCTGAGGCTGAGGTTGGCCGGCGCCTTCCAGACGCCGCGGGTGCGGTCGACAAAAGCATAGGCTCCGGCGACCGCGCCGCTCGGCGGCAGAACGGCGAGCTTGTCATTGATCCCCTTGACGATGTTCTTGTAGAGGGCAAAGCGTTCGGCGAGCAGGCCGTCGAAGGTCGACTCATAGTCGGCAGCGCTGGCGGCCAGCTCGGCGACCGCGGCATTCAATCCGCCGAACGCCATGTGCGCCGCTTCGAGGGCGATGTTCGCCTTGGCGTTGGCATCAGCGGCGGCCCCGTAGCGGTCATTGACGGCGGTCGCGGTCATGCTGTCGGTCAGGCTGCTGCCGGTGATGGTATTGAGCGCGGCGATGGTCTCAGCCAGCCGGGTGCCGGGGGCGCCGCTGGTGACGAAGATCTTGCCGGCGGTAAAACCGATGGTGGCGTTGTGGTTTTCCAGCAGCAGCTGTAAATCCTTTTCCAGCTCGTTGTTATTGACGATGGTGTCGAGATCGGTCTTCAGCTTGAAGTCGGCGGTCTCGGTGATGCCGTTGCGGTAGCTGACGACCATCGCGTGCAGCACGTCGAGCACCAGGGTGTACATGGGGCGGATGGTGCCCTGGAAATCGTCCACCGCGGCGTAGGGCTGGGCGCCCTTGAAGCTGTCGTCGAGTTGTCCGAACTGCTCTTTGAGGGTCTTGTTGTCGCCGCTGGTGAAGGCGTCGATCAGGTTGGTCTGCAGGTTCCTGGCCGCCTGGATCGCCGCGTTCAGGTCGCCGGTGATAAAGGCCTTGAGGGCGGCGTCCTTGGTCAGGTTCTCCAGCTTCAGGTCGCCGTCGGTGCTGGCGCGCTTGAGGCTGACGTTGCGCGACCTGATCGCCTTGGTGTAGCTGGTCTTCAGCCAGGGCATGTAGGAGGCGCCGTACTTGAGGTTCTTGATGCCGATGTTGTTGCGGAACGCCGCCTTGTCGGCTTCGAGATCGCCGCTGTCCACCAGGTCGCAGACGGTGACCCGGTCCATCAGCCGGCCGCACTGGGCCAGCGCCTGCTGCTGGAACTGGTAGAGGTTGGTGCCGCTGAGCAAAGTCGCATCGGGGCAGAGCAGAATGGTCGGCTCGTCCTCCATCTCCAGCAACTTCAGTCCGCCGAGGATTCCTGTCGTGTCGTTGCCGATCGCCGGCGGGGCGCTGTAGTCGCCGACCGAGACGATATAGCACTTGCCGCCGCCGTTGTCGAAATAGATGCGCATGCTGTCGAACAGGTAGAAGCTGTTGCTGCCCAGATCGACCTCGGCAACCGCGTTGTCATCATCCAGCTTGACCACCGGGGTGATCGGCGGGCCGCCGCCGTAGTAACGCTGGAACTCGACCATCGAGCGGATCATGGTCGGCTTCATCGCCAGACTCTCACCGTTTTTGTCGGCCTTCTCGGTGTAACCGATGAACGCCGGGATGGCGGTCTCCACCTCCGCGACCGACGGCGGAAACAGGGAAATTTCTTCTACGTAAACATCGGGTGTCTTGTAAGTCGCCATTTTCCGTCCCTCATTCGGTTAGAGTTAGACATAATCAGGCCTTACTGATTTTTATTTATATATATTTATGTATTTTTTATACATAAATATAGACCCTGGAGATCACTTTCCCTCCCGCTGCCGGGATCACTTCACTCACCGACGGGTTGGGCAGGTTGTCGATAGCAAGCTTGGGGGTCGATGGCCCCTTCTTCTTGCTCAGGGAAATCCCCTTGAGCGGCTGCTGACTGAGCGGCAGCGGCGTGCCGGCGACGAAGGGGATCGCCGCGCTGCCGTCGGCCAGGGTGACCGCCGTCTGGCGCGTGAAGGTCACCGGCGGATCATCAAGGGTCAGGGTCAGATCGGTCGGCTTGACCTCGGTTTCGTACTTGGCGACAACGAAATACTCCCAGGTGGTTTTACGCGCCTGCAGCTTGAGCCGGTAGCGGCGGAACTGCACCCTGCCGTCGCCGCCGACGAAGCTGAAATCATTACTGACCAGCGGATCGACGGCGATCTCGATGACCCCGAAGGGAAAGCCGCTGACCAGCCGATCGGCGGCATAAAAGTCCAGCTCCAGAGTTCCGTTGCGGCGCAGGCTGTAGCGCCCCGGTGGCCGGCCGGCGAGATCCACGAGAAACTGCGAGGTCCCTTCGACCGTCGGCACCCGCTGCCGCTGCAGCAATGCACCCTGCTCATCCTGCAGCTCCCAGAGCAGCGAATCGGCGCTGGTTTCGACGCCGACCTGAAAACGCTGCGGGCGCAGGCTGAGCAGATCGGCGGCGGAAAGAAACTCTCCGGCCGGATTGGCGCTCAGCAGCAGCTGGCCGCTGTTGAGGCTCTTCTGCCGGGTGCTGCAGACAAAGATCTGCTCGACGGTTTTGTCGAGGGGCAGCTCGCTGTAGTTGAACAGAAATGGCGACCGGGGCCAGAGGATGAAGGAGAGGGACAAGGGAGCCGCGAGCGGCCGCTTCGGCGTGGGCGGGCCGGGCTCTCCGTTCGTTTCGTAGAGCACCAGAAAACCCTCCGGCGTTTCCTTGAACAGCAGCCCCAGGTTCTGCAGCTGCAGCTGGCAGTGCGGGGTTGGCGCGAACAGGAAATCCCGGCTGATGCCATCCGGATAGTAGTCATGCAGGATCTCGACGGCGAAGGCCGGCTGGAAATCGATCTTCATCCGGTCTCCTTCCCTTTGCCGACAATGCTGATGGTGGTGATCGGCTCCTGCTGATCCTTGACCTGACCTTCCTGGAGGCTGATGGCGCGCACCTTGTAGAGCACCGAGGGCAGATACTTGGCGCCGAGCACGGCCCAGAGATTGTTCTGCTGCTCCAGGTTGAGGGGATTCAGTTCAATCACCAGCCGGTCGATTTCAACCGGCATGGTCGGCGAGTTGTCCGGGGTAAAAACGGTTTTGCGCTGAAAGAAACGGATCAGGCCGGCAAGGTGCTGCAGGCCGGTTTTGTAGTCACTGAAGTGGGCGGTAAATAGAACGTACAGGTTGAGGCGGATTTCGGGATTGAGGTGACTGATGCTGTGGTCGGGATTCACGCGATGGGGTTTGACATCGCGGACGGTGCGCTCCTCTTCGAGGTTCACCAATGCGACCCCCAGGTTGTTGTTGGGGATCTCTATCGATCCGTCCTCTTTGGCGACGTTCGACAGGGTCACGACCGAGCTTCCCGAAATGTTGAGCTCGGGGAGACTTTTCAGATAATCATTCGCCTCACTGCGGAGGACTTCCAGCGCATCGTAAATCATCCCAATCCCTCACCGACGCATTGCAGGTACGAGCCCCCGGAGATGCTGTCATCCGCCGCCCCTGCTCGAAGCAGAGGCGCTCCTCTTCCACTGCCGGCAGGCAGATCGACTCAACCAGAGACAAAAAAACCGCTTCACTCCATACGCGGGTTAAAGCGGTCTTGCCATGTGAAGAGACGCTGATCATTTCCTGACTCCCTCTTCCTGGTCGGCACGTATTTTAATTAAATACCGAACCGGTGAGACTTCAAGCCGCGGAAGTCATTTTTTTTCTCTAATCAGAAAAATATTCAGCTTTAAAATTGCAGCCCATTAATTTCAGTATCTTGCAGACGATCAATGAGAAGAGAACGACAGAAAGCGGCGTGTTTTTTTGACGTAAATCCAGAGCGGGAAAATTCGGAAATTATCAATCCGGCCGCAAGCCAAAGGTGGAAACAGAGCGCTCCGACTGCATCCGGGCGACGCCAGAGGTCAGAAATATTCTTCTGCGTAATCGGGCACCAGCCGGTACCAGTCGGGGTGTTGCCTGGCCTCCCCCAGGGCGGCTTCAGCCTGGGCGATGATCTTCTCACGATCCTTTGGGTAGCTGCCAGCCAGGTTGAGGATGTTGGAGACATGATTGGAGCGCAGGATGGTCTTTTGCGGCCGCAGCTGGCGGACGATCGCCAGCGCCTCTTCGATGATCTCGCCGTTGCTCAGCGGTTGAATCTGTTCGAAGTAGTCATCGTTATGCCGCTTGAACATGGTCAGCAGCGAGAAGTATGCGGGCGAAAGCCGGGTGATCCAGTCGGCGGTGGCGGCGGCATGTTCGGCGCTGCGGGTCTGGCCGGCCAACCCGAGAATGCCGGTGACCGACAGCTTCAGACCGGCGGCCTGCGCGGTCTGACAGAGGTCCAGCATCTGCTGTGGGCTGAAGCCCTTGTTGACCAGTTCCAGGGTCGGCCCATCCCCCGATTCCAGACCGAAATAGAGAATCCGCAACTTCCGGGCTCTGAGTTCGGCCAGCTCAGCCTCGCTCTTGGTGGTCAGGCTGTTCGGTGAGGCGTAGGCGCCAATGCGGGTCAGGTTGGGGAAACTTTCAGCGAGCAGGTCGAGGATCTGCAGCAGCCCCTGCTGCGGGTAGACCAGCGCGTCGCCGTCGGCAAGGAAAATCCGCTGGTAATGCCCGCGATGATGCCCCGGAACGGCGGCGATATCAGCCGCGATCTCCTCGACCGAGCGCAGCCGGAAATTCTTCATCTTGTACATGCCGCAGAAGCGGCAGTTGTTCTGACTGCAGCCGATGGTGATCTGTAATATCAGTGAGCGGGCTTCCGAGGGGGGCCGGAACACCGGCTCGACATAGTCGAAATAGTACATCTGGTCAGCCTTTTGCTGCGCGCTGCTGTTCGATGATCCGCAGCTGCAGGCGCGCTTCAGCGGCCAGCTGTTCGCTGCGCGCCAGATCGAGGGCGGAGAGGAAGTAGTGATAAGCGCTGGTGACGTAGCGCGGTTGGTGCAGCATCGCCTTGCCGGCGCCGAGATAAGCCTGGTCGATCCGCTGGTCGGTCTGCCGTTCGGCGACGAAACGGCGGAAGACTCGCAGGGCCTCCTGATAGCGGCCCTTATCAAGCAGGTAGTTGCCGATCGCCACGACGTCGGCTCCGTCGACCTGCAGCCGCTCGCGCTCCTCTTCAAGCGCCAGGTAGCAGCTGCTGGCGCCGTCGAGATCTCCTGCGGTGACCGCCGGGCAGACCCGCTGCACCGAGGTCAGTTTCGATTCCTCGCTGGCCGGTCGGCGCGGCCAGAATCTGCGCTTCTGATAGTATTGATCCGCGCCCCAGGCCAGCGCCAGCCCACCAATAAAACCGCCGATATGCGCCCCGTGGGCGACGCCGCTGGCGGAGGTGGCGGTAAATAAGAACGGCAGGATATTATCGATCAGCAGATAGAAACCGAGCACCAGCCGCGCCGACAGATAGACGCTGGTCATCAGAATCGGGAAGAGGAACAGAAAGCAGCGCACCCGGTTGCGCGGGAACCAGAGAAAATAGCAGCCGAGAACCCCGGAGATCGCTCCCGAGGCGCCGATCAACGGCACCTGCGAGTCGGGCACGAACAGGGCGAAAAACAGGGTGGCGACGACGCCGCAACCCAGATATGTGAGCAGATAGCGCAACCGGCCCAGGCGGTATTCGACGTTGTCGCCGAAGATGAACAGGAACAGCATGTTGCCGGCCAGGTGCATCAGCCCGCCGTGCAGGAACATGGAGCTGAACAGAGCGATCAGGGAAAACTCTGCAGGACGATAACCATATTCAAAGACCAGCAGGTCGTAGGCAGAGAGATTCTCGAACAGCTCGCGCGCGGTGACCTGCCCCTGCAGACCGAACGCCTGCAGATACTCGTAGAGCAGTGGATCGTTGAAGCTGATCTGCCCCCTTGACGCCGGCAGGGTCACCAACAGGTAGATGGCGATATTGAGCGCCATCAGCGCCCAGGTCATCAGCGGACGACCGGGCGGGTTGGGCGTGTCAGCAATCGGGAAGAACATCGGCAGCCTGTCGGGATTGAGAACGACTCATACTAGCACAGGCCCAGGCGGCAGACCAGCATCGACAGCCCTTGCATTCTGGTAGGCATCCCCGCTATCTTGCCCAGCATGAACCTGCTCTATTTTCTCGATCTGCTCGGCACTGTCGCGTTTGCCGCTTCAGGCGCCTGGGCCGGGGTGCGACGCGGCATGGACCTGTTCGGCGTGCTGGTGCTGGGGATGGTCACGGCGATCGGCGGCGGCACCCTGCGCGACCTGCTGCTCGGTGACCTGCCACCGTTCTGCCTGCAGAATGAAATTTATCTCTGGCTGCCGATCGGCACCGCTCTGCTGGTCTTCTGCGCGCACCGTTTTTTCCCGAAGATCGAGACCCCGCTGCTCTATTTCGATGCCGTCGGCCTGGGAACCTTCGTCGTCATCGGCACCGGCAAGGCGTTGAGCTTTTCCATCGGCCCGCTGGGAGCGGTCTTGCTGGGGGTGATGACCGGCACCGCCGGCGGCGTGCTCCGCGACATACTGTCGAACGAAGTCCCGCTGATCATGCGCCGGGAGATCTACGCTTCGGCCTGCATCATCGGTGGAACTCTGCTGGTGCTGTTGCGCTGGCTGGGAGCGCCGAACGAGGTCAGCCTTTTGCTTTCGGCGAGCAGTGTTATCCTATTGAGGTTACTCGCCATCCACTACAACTGGTCGCTGCCGAAGGCGGAGTAAGTCTATTCACGATCCATTCACATCAGGAGAGAGACGATGCATCAGGTCACTATCAAGGGGACCGGGCAAAGGTTTCCGGTCGGTAAAATCATCTGCCTGGGGCGCAACTATCTCGACCACATTCGCGAGCTGGGCAATCAGGTCCCGGATCGGGCGGTGATTTTCTGCAAGCCGGCCAGCAGTATCATCCCCGATGGCGGTGAGATCACCATCCCCGGCTATTCGGATGACTGTCACCACGAGCTTGAGCTGGCGCTGCTGATCGGCACGGCGGGCAAGCAGATTCCGGTCGCCCAGGCACTGCAGCACGTCGCCGGCTATGGCCTGGCCCTCGACCTGACCCTGCGCGACCTGCAGGCCGAGCTCAAAGAGAAAGGGCTCCCCTGGGAGATCGCCAAGGGGTTCGACACATCCTGCCCGCTCTCAGATTTCACACCAATTGAACAGGTGGAAAATCCGAACAACATCCGCCTGGTTCTGAAGGTCAATGGCGAAATCCGCCAGGATGGAAACTCCGCGCAGATGATGCGGTCGGTGGAAGAGATCATCACCGAAGTCTCGACCTTCTACACCCTGGAGCCGGGCGATATCATCCTCACCGGCACCCCGGCCGGGGTCAGTCGGATTCAGAGCGGCGATCGGCTGGAAGGGGAGATCGAACAGGTCGGCAGCCTGCGGGTCAGCGTGGCATGAAGCAGAAACTGGCGCTGATCGGGCCGGGCAAGGTCGGCAGCGCCGTCTGCCGGCGGCTGCTGGCGGCCGGCTACCCGCTGCAGACAGTCATCGGACGCGATCGATCCCGGGCCGCCGAAGCCTGCCGCTTTATCGGCTGCAACGACCAGCTGGCAGGCACCGAACTCGCCGCGGCGAGCAAGGCCGAACTTGTCCTGCTGGCGGTGCCGGACGACCAGATCGGCGACCTTGCGGCCCAGGTCGCCAAAGAAGCAAATCTGCAAGCAGGAGCGACCCTGGTTCATTTCAGCGGCCTGCATCCGGCGGAGATCATGCGCAGCTCCGCCGCGTTGCAGCTGCTCTCCATCCACCCGCTGCTTCCCTTCGCCAGCCGCGAGCTGGCGGCAGAGAGACTGCCCGGCTGCCCCTGCGCCCTGGAGGGGGATGATACGGCCCTGCCGCTCGGCGCAGAGCTGATCGCCGCATTCGGCGGCAAAACCTTCCGCATCGCCAGCGACAAAAAAGCCCTCTATCACGCCAGCGCCTGCCTCGCCTCCAACTCCCTGGTGACCTTGCTCGGCGCAGCCCGCGATCTGCTGGCGACCTGTGGCATTGCCGAGAATGATGCCCTGTCGCTGCTACAGCCGTTGCTGCAGGCCACCCTTGACAACGTTCTCCAACTCGGGCCGGAGCAGGGGCTGACCGGACCGATCGTCCGTGGCGACAGCGGCACGGTTGCAAAACATCTGCAGGCGATCGCCGCTTCGAGCCCCCGGCTGCTTGCGATCTACCGTCAACTTGGCAGCAAAACTCTGGAGCTGGCCGCTGAGTCCGGCCGGCTTGATGCTAAGAACGCATCGTTTCTGGCCAGGCTCCTGACCGATGACGCAGCTGAATAACTGCTAATCGTCAGCGAATTGCCCCCCTCTTAAAGATTCCTGCCCCTCAGGACCAATTATGCGGCTTTTTTACAGGCTGCAGACGTAATGGGTCAGCCTGACACGACAATGCGATCAAGAAAAAATCTCATTAAGTTCTGCGAAACATAACACCGAAGATTGTCATCTCCAGGAAAAAACAAAGAAATATTGATTAGTTAAGCGATTTCGGCTATGCTCGACTTGACAACTTGCCTGCCCTGCCTGATCTGATTTTATGTCATGAGGCGCCCCTTGCAACGGATCTACCTGAAAGACAAGTGCTACCAGGTTGAGGCCCTCCCCTCCGAACCAGCCCTGCTGGTGGAGCTGATCGACCTGTGTCACAACGACGCGGCAACCTTCGAGATGTTCGCCGAGGCGATCGGCAAGGACGTCAGCCTCACCAGCAAGGTTCTGCAAGTGGCCAACTCCCCGGCCTACCGGCAATGGAACGACGCCACCGATCTCCGGCGGATCCTGATCGTGCTGGGGCTGCAGAACGTCAAGCAGATCGTCATCAGCAACGCAATCCAGCACTTTTTCGCCAGCTTCGGCAGCAGGTTCGACAGGAACCTGCAGTTCCTTTGGTTCCGTTCCCTGGTCTGCGCCTTTTTGGCCAAGTGCCTCGCAAGCCGTGTCGGCTATCCAAAGCCGGACGAAGCTTATCTTGCAGGCCTGCTGCATCAGGTGGGGCAGCTCCTGTTCCTGCTGAATCATAAAAAAGACTACCCCCCGGTTCTCCGCCAATATTATCAGGTCGAAGACTTCTGCCAGCTGGAAAAGACAACCTTCGGTGTCGACCACTGCGAACTGGGTTCGGCGCTGGCCGACACCTGGGGGCTGGACTCGTTCATCGCCGAGGCGATCCTGTTCCAGTGCGCAACGCTCGATGAACTCGGTAGTGCGCCTACTCTGCTGAAGATCATCGCTGCCGCCGGCCCGCTCAGTTCACAGAACTTCGAATCGGTCAGCCCGGACTGCCTGAACCGGGCAGGACAGTTATTGGACCAGGATGACGCGCAGACCCTGGAGTGTCTCGCGACGGCCCTGGAGCAGAGCAGTCAGATGGTTGAAACGCTCGGCTACAACGGCGAATTGTTCATTCAGAACAATGTCAACACGACCTCTCACAGCGATCAGGATCAGCAGCACCAAAGTGAAGCCGAAGCGGCGCTGGCAGAACGGATCAAGCAGCTCGCCTTGACGCGGGGAGCCATACAGACCCAGGGTGACCAGCTTGAGGAGCTAGCCCGGGACGCGCGACTCACCTTTGCGAGCCTGTTCGGCTACCAAGATCTGCTTTTCTTCCGGGCCGATTCCCGTCAGCGTCAGCTGCTGCCGATCAAGGATCTCAAGCTCCACCAGCTTGATGACCTTTGCCTGCCCTACTCCGATTCGAAGAGCCTGCTGGTCAAATGTTTCACCGAAAGCAGAGCGATTTACCTTGAAAAGGGCCAGGGGCCGATTCTCGACCAGCAGATTCTCAAGCTGTTGAGAAATGACGCGGCGCAGCTCTTGCCGCTGCAAAGCGGCGGTGAAATGACCGGCTTGCTGGCGATCGGCGTCCCGAACAGGGAGAGGGCGGTGGTCGAATCCAAATTGCCCTTTCTCGAGCTGTTAGCCAAAGAGTTCGCCCGGGCCCAAAAACTGCTGCAGGACAAGACGGCTCACGCCGCTGGCCTCAGTGAAACGGAATTCCAGCAGCTCGCCCATGAAGTCAGCAATCCTCTGACCATCATCAAAAACTACCTTTACCTGCTCAGCAGGAAAATAGAGCAGGATCACCCGGCGCAAGAGGACATCGACTTTATCAATGAAGAGATCGACCGGGCCGGAGATATACTGCTCAGGGCCAAAGACCCTGACCGGCAGCTCGACACCGGGGCCAGAGGAACAGACCTCAACGGTTTGATTTCCAGCCTGGACGCCCTGTTGAGAAATTCCCTTTATCAAACCAGGGGAACGGAATCCCGGCTCGATTTAGCCCCAGAGATCCCCTTGCTGCTGATCCCCGAAGACCGGCTGAAGCAAGTCCTGCTGAACCTGCTCAAGAATGCCGCAGAAGCATTGGATGAAGGTGGCCTGATCCAGGTCGGGACGCGCGACCAGGTGATCCAGAACGGCCGCCGCTACGTGGAAATTTCTGTCAGGGACGATGGGCCAGGAATTCCTCCCGAGGTCCTGGCTAAGCTTTTCCAACCGGTCGCCAGCAGCAAGCCGGGTCACTCCGGGCTGGGCCTGTCGATCGTCAGCCAGCTGGTCAGCGAGCTGTCCGGGAGCATTTCCTGTTACTCTACGCCTGCGAAGGGCACAGAGTTCAAAGTACTGCTCCCGCGAGACGTGGTGCAGCCAGAAGAGGACTAAACGATGAAATGGAACCGGCTGGAAAACCTTGACCGCCTGTTAGACCGATCGTCCCCGGAGCCGATCCTGGTGGTCGATGATGAGCCGCGCCTCTGTCAGGGCATCCAGCAGATTCTTGCCTCGGTCGGGCTTGAATCGACCGCGGTTCATTCCGTTGCCGATGCCATGGAGGCCCTGAAGCAGAGGCTCTACTGCCTGGTGCTGCTCGATCTGAATATGCCCGGTGCGCACGGCACGGAGTTGCTTGACTATATCAATCAGCAGAAAACAGATACCTGCGTGATCGTGGTCAGCGGTGAAAAGCAGCTCAAAACAGCCGTCGACGTCATCAAGAACGGCGCGCGTGATTACATTAAAAAGCCCTTCAACCCGGATGAGCTGCTGATCGCGATTAAAAACGCCCTGGAGAACCGCAAGCTGGAGACCGAGAACAGACGGATTGTCGAGGAGCTCAAACGCTCCGAGGCGTTACACCGCTTTATCGTTCACAACTCGCCGGACCTGCTCTATATCGTCGACCAAAACGGCTATTTCACCTTTATCAACAACAACGTCACCAAGCTGCTCGGCTACACCAGAAAAGACGTCATCGGCAAGCATTTCAGCGATTTCGTCTCCGCAGTAGACCGCAACCGCGCGTGAAAGTTTTTCCGGGCCAAGAACTATCCGAGCGACGAAAACAGCATTGAGCTGAGGCTGAAGGCAAAGACTGGCGATGCGATCATTCACGTTGAAGTTCGCGCCGCGCAAGTAAACAAGAACTTTGTCGGCGGCTATAAGCTCAGCGAAATCGGCCTCTTAAATCAGGAGGAGTTTGTCGGCTACTACGGAGTGGCCCGGGATATCACAGACAAAAAACGCGCTGAAGAGATCATCCGCTTCCAGCACAATCATGACTTGTTGACCGGGCTGCCGAACCGCAACCTGCTGAACGAGCAGGTCATGATTTTGTTGAATCATGCCCGCCGCAGCGAGGAGAAGCTGGCGATTCTCTACATCGACATCGATCGCTTCAAGCTGGTCAACGACTCATACGGCCAAATCGTTGGCGACAAGCTGCTTCAGTTTGTCGCAGACAAATTGAAATCCTGCGTCCGGGAGGCGGATGTCCTCGCCAGATTTGGCGGCGACGAATTCATCCTGCTGCTGCCGGACATCCATTCCGCCCAGGACGCCAGCACGGTCGCACGGAAAATCAGCGCCGCCACTTCACAACCTTTTGTCTACGGCAAATCGGAAATCCACATCAGCCTGAGCATCGGCGCCTCGCTCTATCCAGACCACGGCAACAACTGGCAGCTGCTGCTGAAAAAAGCCGACACGGCGCTGTGTAACTCACGCGCGACGGCAAACAATGAGTGCTGCGTTTACCATGACAACCTGACGAACTACAACAGTAACAAGATATACATCGAGAACCTGGTTCGCGCGGCGATCAAAGAGCAGCGGCTCATTGCCTTTTATCAGCCGCAGGTCGACCTGGAAACCGGCGAGATTCACGCCATCGAAGCCCTGGCCAGAATCGAATCCCCCGACCAGGGTTTGATCCTGCCGGGGACATTTATCGAGATCGCGGAAGAATCGAGCCTGATCTGCGACCTGGGCGAGGCCTTTCTCGACAGGGTCTGCGAAGATCTGATCAAATGGAGGGCCGCCGGCCACAACGTCCCCGTCTCGCTGAACATCTCCGCCGTTCAGCTGGCCATGGCCAGTTTCAGTGAATCCTTCCTGAACAAAGTCTACAGCTGTGGCCTGAGTCCTGAGCAGTTCGAGCTGGAAATCACGGAAAACGTCATCATCAAAAACCTGGAGATGACGCTGGACAACATCATCAAGCTGACCAAGCTCGGCGTCAACATCGCTGTCGACGACTTCGGCAAGGGCTACTCCTCGCTGAGCTACCTCGATCAGCTGCCGCTGAAAACCCTGAAACTGGACATGTCCTTCATCCACAAAGTCCAGTCGGCGGAGACCGAGAACTCGATCATCCCGGCCATGCTCAATGTCTCGAACGGGCTCAAACTGAATTTTGTCGTGGAGGGGGTCGAGAACCGCGTCCAGCACGACTACCTGCTCGAGCAGGGGGCCTGCATCGCCCAGGGCTTCTATTACAGCAAGCCGGTCAGCGCAACCCATATCCTCGACTTTCTGCGGACCCACCAGCCGGTCGCGGCGCCGGTCGGCGAGCAGCTCGATTGAAAAAGCTCCTGAACAGCTCATCAGAGGTGGGCAAACGGAACGCTCCGGTCCCAAACGCGTTTTGAAAGGTCTACGGGCAGAGCAGCCGCAAACTCATCTTCAGAAGGATTGCGCCGGCGCCAGAATCCGATGTGGCCGGTTGCCCCGGCACTGCATATTCCAGTCTGCGTAAGGCGGGGTTGCCGCCTCGCAGTGGAAGTCGCAGTCGCTGTCGACATTGCAGCTGACAACCAGCGCACTCAACCGCCGCGAAAGGGTTTTCTCCTCGTCCCAGGTCTCACGGTCATAGAGGAAGCGGACATATTTTTTCCCCTGGAAGATCGCTTTCGCCGTGACGTACCTCGATACCTTGGTACAGGCCCACTCCACCCGGTAGCCACAGACACAGCGGTTGAAGGTGGAGTAATTCGCCCCCTCTGCGTTGACAAAGCTCTGATATTCTTCAGCCTGCTCAGGATCGACAAAAGCAACGGTTTCGTCCGGATCAGGCTGCGGCTCGATCAGGGGCACCCGCACTTCGACGCAGCGCGCCTGGCGCCAGACCCCCTTGGGGGTGGCGTAGTAGATGTCATCGCTGTTGAGGTCGGCAAAGCGCCCCTCAACCTCCAGGGTGCCGACGCCTTCCTGCCAGGGCAAGGGCGGCATAGAGGTGGGGACCGGCCTCGGTTTAGGATTGATCGATAACAGGATGACTGAAGCGACCACCACGGCAAGCACAACATCGAACCATCTTTGCATAGCAGATCCTCCCGCCCAAGCGCCAAGCCGTCAAACACCGCCACTGATATCATTTTAACAGGTTCCCCCGCGACCAAAAGCATACTGACACTTTGGCAAAACAGCTGCAGGCGCTGGGGGAATCGGCACCAGAGCTGTTGGTGCTTGATCGCTTCCGGGGGGAGAAAACCGTGAAATTGGCAGAGCGCTCGCAGCGGCTGCCAGAGGCGGCTGCGCTGCTGCTGAAAAAACAACTGGTCGAGTTCGCTGAACCGCGATGAGGCAAAGCGCAGAGAGTTGCCACGTCAGAAAAGGCCGGCATGGGAATTTATTCGCGCAGACAGGCCGCCGCATGGAACTGGCTCGTCAGGGTCATGTTGCTAATCGGTCTGTGATTCTTCCGCAGGGAGGCTTATGAGAAACCGCGTCCAGCACCCTTCTTTGGTCTCGACCCGGAAGATCCCTTTCAGGGTCTCAGTAATTATGAAGTAAGAAACGGAGAGCCCCAGACCAGTCCCTTCACCGACCGGCTTCGTGGTAAAAAAGGGTTCAAAAATCCGTTTCTTTGTTTCTTCGCTCATTCCAGGACCATTATCCTCAAGCGAAATACAGACGTCCTTTTCCCGGCAATCAATCTTCAGCAGAAAACTGGGTGCGTCATGCCGGTAATCTTTCTCCGCCATCGCCTCTGCGCCATTTTTCAATATGTTGAAAAAGACCTGTTGCAGCTGAGACGGGCTACAGATGACACGCGGAATCGACCGGCCGTACTCCCGGTGGATTTCGATCTTTCTAAAATCATAATGACTGGCAGAGTTATAATCGTTTTCCGCCAACTCCAGTGCTTTGTCCATCAACTTATCGACATCGCAGGGTATTTTGTGATCCGTGTCTTTGCGCGAAAAGTTGAGCATATCCAGGACAAGGTTGGCGATTCGCTCTCCAGCCTCTTCTATTGCGTGAAGGCATTGATCGATACCGCGCTCATGCAGATAGCGACCGATGGCGGTGAAGGAGACCCCAGAGGCGTTGGCGGCTTTGTGGTTCGGAACGAGATCGTCTAAAAGCCTTCTTTTGATGATCTGATTGTTCTGCAGAATGCCCGCCAGCGGGTTGTTGATTTCATGCGCCATGCCCGCCGCCAATCGTCCCAAGGCTTCAATTTTCTGTGCCTGCACCAGCTGCTCTTCAAGTTCCTTGCGCTCCTTCAGTTGCTGTTCGAGGTCAAGGGCGCTTCGGTTGGCTTTTTCCAGCAAGAGGGAATTCTCCAGGACCATCGCGACATCCATGGCGACCGCCTCGAGAAATCGCTTGTTGTCGGAGAAATCCCTCGGCGCGCAAGACGCAACGCCGATGGTCCCGATGACGTTTTCTTTGCGGATTAAAGGAATCGCGGCAAACGAGGTAATCCCCGCCGCCTTACACTCTTGAAAGGTGCATCTCGGGTCCTGGTTGATATCGAGAGAGAAGACCGTCTCCCCACTGCTTACCGAGATGCCGCAAAGGCACTGCCCGACCCGATGGGCCTGGGATTCTTCGCCAGTCAGGTATAGGCAATGAGGCCGTGCGCCGAGCAGCTTGAGCTCCTCGCCATGCCGAAGAAAAAGCAGACACAGGTCGGGACTGGTCACGGCTTCGATCTGCTCTAAGATGTTTTGCGTCACCGAATCGAGTGAGATCGATGTCCCGAGGGCCCGGATAATCGAATGAAGAGCAGACAGCTCGGCTTCAGCGGATTTTTCAGCTGTGATATTGATATGCGAGACAACCGCTTTGTGACCCAGGAAATTCAGCGGAGTGACGCGCATCAGAAACCAGCGCTTTTCATCCGGAGAGTGGCAGTCATACTCCATTTCAAATTCGCCACTCTGCCCGTCAAGCACCTCTTTGATCCCCGCGACGGCCGCGGCGGCCTCTTCAACGCCATCCTGGTTCACGGCTCTTTCACAGGCGGAAAAATAATTCTCCCCCTCATTCAAGGCCTCGGCGCGTCCCCCGTTATCCAGACCGAACTCTGTCCAGGCGCGATTGATGGCGATGATCGTCCCGTCGGTGTCCAGAACGCAAATATGGGCCGTCAGCGAATTGAGAATTCCGATACTAAACAGATCTTGAGTTTGGCGAATTTCTTTACTGTCGCTGCAAGAGTCGACGTTCTGAAGCGGTCGAGATGGGATCGTGTTTCCGGATTTCTTTTTCGCAGTCATGACCAGCCCTCCCCGGCAAAACGTAAACCAAACTCAAGAAGTCCAAAGGATGGATGAACCTGGCGTAACAGGTTATGCAGAGTTATTGGGCCTGGGCGGGATAGAAGCGAAAAGAGTTACGTACCGGGGAAAGAGGGTCCGAGGAGTAAAGACGTTAAGAAAAGAATATTTTCGCATGTCCCCACCTGTTCGCGCTGAGCATAGTATCAAATTGGTATAGTATAGCTTGTTTCTGTGCCACTTATCTGAATTTTCTGCAACCCGCCACTTTAAACTTGAAGGGCCTTCCCCATGAACAGGAAGGCCCTTCACAATGCCTGGCTAGGCTGTTTCGGTCAGGTTGAATCCGTCACTCTTCCTGCAAAACCGCGTGCGCCGCCGCCAGCCGGGCGATCGGCACCCGGTAGGGCGAGCAGGAGACGTAATCGAGGCCGAGCTTGTGGCAGAAGATGACGCTGGAGGGCTCGCCGCCGTGCTCGCCGCAGATGCCCAGCTTGATTTCGGGGCGGGCCTGGCGCCCTTTTTCACAGCCGATCTGCATTAACTGGCCGACCCCGGACTGATCGATGGCGACGAAAGGATCGCGTGGCAGGATGCCGCTCTCGACGTAATCGGGCAGGAAACGACCGGCGTCGTCGCGCGACAGGCCGAAGGTGGTCTGGGTGAGATCGTTGGTGCCGTAGGAGAAGAACTCCGCTTCGCGGGCAATTTCGTCGGCGGTCAGGGCGGCGCGCGGCAGCTCAATCATGGTGCCGATCAGGTACTCGACCTTAACGCCGTAGTCTTCGATCACCCTTTCGGAGACCTGGACCGCGTTTTCGCGCAGAATCGCCAGCTCGTTGACGTGGCCGACCAGGGGGATCATGATCTCCGGAACGATCTGGAAGCCCTGATTCTTCACCAGCTCGCAGGCCGCTTCCATGATCGCCTGAACCTGCATGTCATAGACTTCCGGGTAGGTGATGCCGAGCCGGCAGCCACGATGACCGAGCATCGGGTTGAACTCGTGTAATTCCTCGACCTTTTCCTTCAAAACGCTGAACCCGACCCCGATCGACGACGCCAGCTCGGCGATGTCGTCGTCGGTCTGCGGCAAAAACTCGTGCAGCGGCGGGTCGAGCAGGCGGATGGTGACCGGCAGCCCCTTCATCTCGCGGAAGATGCCGATGAAATCACCTTTCTGCATCGGCAGAATCTTCGCCAGCGCCTTCTTGCGGCCGTCCAGATTAGCGGCCAGGATCATCTCGCGGACCGCCTGAATCCGCTCCCCTTCGAAGAACATGTGTTCGGTGCGGCAGAGGCCGATCCCTTCGGCGCCGAATTCACGGGCGACCTTCGAGTCCTTCGGGGTATCAGCGTTGGTGCGCACTTTCAAGCGGCGGAATTTATCAACCCAGCTCATCAGGGTGGCAAAGTCGCCGCTGACCTCGGGCTGCACCTTGGGAACATCCCCCTGGATCACTTCCCCGGCCGACCCGTCGAGGGTGATCACCTGCCCCTTCTTGATCACCAGTCCGGCGGCGGTGGTCAGCTGCTGCTTTTCGTAATCGATCCTCAGCGCACCGCAGCCGGCGACGCAGCACTTGCCCATGCCGCGGGCGACCACGGCGGCGTGCGAGGTCATCCCGCCGCGCGCAGTGAGGATCCCTTGCGCAGCATGCATCCCGTGGATATCTTCCGGGCTGGTCTCGATCCGCACCAGAATCACCTTCTGCTTCAAACGGGCCTGTTCCTCGGCCTCGTCGGCGTTGAACACCACCTTGCCGCTGGCGGCGCCGGGAGAGGCGGGCAACCCCTTGGCGATCACCTGCTTTTTCGCCTTCGGGTCGAGGGACGGATGCAGCAATTGGTCGAGCTGATCGGGCTCGACCCGCAGGATAGCTTCTTTTTCGTTGATCAGACCTTCCTTGACCATCTCAACGGCGATGCGGATCGCGGCGTGGGCGGTGCGCTTGCCACCGCGGGTCTGCAGCATGTAGAGCTTGCCCTTTTCAATGGTGAACTCGATATCCTGCATGTCGCGATAATGTTTTTCGAGGGTTTCGCGGATCTTCGCCAGTTGGCCGTAGCACTCCGGCATGACGTCTTCCATCGCCGGCAAATCCCCCTGCTGATACTTGGCCTTGTTGATCGGCTGCGGGGTGCGGATGCCGGCGACCACGTCCTCGCCTTGCGCGTTGACCAGGTACTCGCCGTAAAAATAGTTCTCGCCGGTCGAGGGGTCGCGGGTAAAGGCGACGCCGGTGGCGCAGTCGTCCCCCATGTTGCCGAAGACCATCGCCTGCACGTTGACCGCGGTGCCCCATTCGGCGGGGATATCGTTGAGCTTGCGGTAGGTGATGGCGCGCGGATTCATCCAGGAGCCGAAGACCGCGCCGATCGCGCCCCAAAGCTGCTCTTCAGGATCTTCGGGGAAGGCCTGGCCGAGTTCGGCCTGGACCCGTTTTTTAAAGAGGTTAACCAGCTGGTGCAGATCTCCGGCGGTCAGGTCGGTGTCGAGCTTGGCGCCGCGTTCCTCCTTCATCTGCTCAAGGAGCTGCTCGAGGATTTCACCTTCCATCTCGAGCACCACGTTGGCGTACATCTGGATAAATCTGCGGTAGGAATCGTAGGCAAAGCGGGGGTCGCCGCTCTGGTCGATGATCCCCTGCACGGTCTGGTCGTTGAGGCCGAGGTTGAGGACCGTATCCATCATCCCCGGCATCGAGGCGCGCGCTCCCGAGCGCACGGAAACCAGCAGCGGCTGCTTGGGATCGCCGAATTTCTTGCCCATCTGCGCTTCGAGCTTGCCGAGCGCGTCCTTGACCTGGTCGGTCAATCCCTCAGGATAGTGGCGATTGTTCTTGTAAAACTCCGTACAGACGTCGGTGGTCAGAGTGAACCCGGCCGGTACCGGCAAGCCGATAGAGGTCATTTCGGCCAGGTTCGCCCCTTTGCCACCGAGCAGATTGCGCATTTGCCCGGAGCCTTCCGTCTGCCCGTCAGCGAAAAAATAGACATACTTTGCCATTCAGATTACTCCTTGTCGTGGGTCTCGTCCGAGAATAAAAAAAGCCGCAAGACACTCCGGTTCCCAAGCAGGATTCCTGCGGCAAAGGCTGCGCAGACCGATCCACAGTGTTCAGAAAGCAGTTTCCATACGCTGTCGACCTGCTGCTCATTCTCTTGCACGCAAGAACCTCCCTGGGAAGTCCGAGACATCTTCCGGCTATCAAAAGCAGTTAATAATTTTAGAGTTTACCGTTTTTTAGCGCGACCGGCAGCACCGCGGGTTGATTTTTTACTTCAGGCGATACGGCTGAAGTCGGCCACCCCTTTGAACAGCCCGGCAATGCCGGTCAGCAGGGCCAGACGGTTGTTCTTCACCGTTTCGTCCTTGTCCATCACCATGACGCCGTCGAAGAAGGCATCTACCGGGACGCGCAAGCCGGCGATCGCCTCAAGGGCGGCCGGGTAATTGCGTCCGGCCACCAGCTCGGCCACCTGGCTTTGTACCTGCTGCAGAGCGGCAAAAAGTTCTGTTTCACAGGCGGCGGCAAACAGCTGCGGATCGACCGGCTGCTCGACGCCTTCCTTGATGATATTGCCGACCCGCTTGAAGGCGACTGCCAGCGGCTCGAAATCCTCCCGCCCTTTGAGAGTCGCCAGCGCCTTAACTCGCTCGACCGCATCGACCGGCTCGGCAAAAGCGGCGCTGAGCACCGCATCGACCACATCCTGCGGGTAGCCCTGCCCGGTCAGCATGTTGACCAGACGCAAGCGGATGAATTCGACCACCTCGGCAACGATCTCTTGCGCCGGCCGCTGGCGTTTGGTCTCGAGCAGGGCAACACTGTTCGCCACCAGTTCGGGGACCGACACCGCATAGCCACGTTCAAGAATGATCGCCAGGATGCCGATCGCCGAACGACGCAGGGCATAGGGGTCGGCAGTGCCGGTCGGAATCAGGCCGACGCTGAAGCAGCCGCAGATGGTATCGATCTTGTCGGCAAGAGAGACGAAGGCGCCGACATCATCGCTCGGCAGCTCGCCACCGGCCTGGGTCGGCAGGTAGTGCTCGTAGATCGCTTTGGCAACGCGCGGATCTTCCCCTTCGAGCAGGGCGTATTCGCGCCCCATCACTCCCTGCAGTTCGGGGAACTCATAGACCATGCCGGTCTCCAGGTCGCACTTGGCGAGCAGGGCGGCACGTTTGGTCAGCTCCAGGACCTCAGGGCTGAGTCGCTCAGCGAGGCCGACAGCGAGGGCACCGAAGCGTTCGATCTTCTCGAAGCTGGTCCCCAGCTTGGCCTGGTAAACGACCTTTTTCAGTGGTTCGAGACGCGCCTCAAGCTTGCTCTTCCGGTCTTCCTGCCAGAAGAACATGGCGTCTGACAGGCGCGCCTTGAGCACCCGCTCGTTGCCAGCCACGACCACTTTGGGGTCCTTGGCGTGAGTGTTGGCGATGGTGATGAAGTTCGGCAGCAATTTGCCGTTGCCATCGAGCAGAGTGAAATAGCGCTGGTGCTCACGCATGCTGGTGATCAGCAATTCCGGCGGCAGCTGCAGAAAGCGCTCTTCGATGCTGCCGGCCAGGGCCTGCGGAGTTTCGACCAGAAAGGTCACCTCTTCGAGCAGTTCAGCATCCGGATTGATCCGCCCGCCGAGTTGCCCGGCCAGCTCTTCAAGTTGTGCGCTGATCAGCTCTTTTCGCTTGGCGACCTCGGGGATCACATGGTGCTGCTCGGCGCTCGCGAGATAATCTTCCGCGCCGCTGACGGTAAATTCTTCCGGTGCCATAAAGCGATGGCCGCGCGAGACCTTGCCGCTGTGCAGATCGCCGTAAATAAATGGAACCAGCTCACCGCCGAAAGTCGCGACGATCCAGTGCAGCGGCCGGGCGAAACGGATCTCCAGGTCCTTCCAGCGCATCGACTTCTTGAAGGGGATCTTGTCGATCACCCGCGGCAGAATTTCCGGCAGCTGTTCGGCTGTTTCGCCCCCCTCGACCACTTTGGAGATATAGAGATACTCCCCTTTGGGAGTCTCGATGGTTTTCACTTCGTCGAGGGCGACGCCGTTGGTGCGGGCGAAGCCTTCGGCCGCCTTGGTCGGTCTGCCCTCGGCGTCAAACGCGATCCGCGCCGGCGGGCCGGTGATCTCAAGCTCCTGACGCTGCTGCTGGCGAGCGACAGCAGCGATCGAAATCGCCAGGCGCCGCGGGGTGGCAAAGGTGCGGATGGCACCGTAGCTGATCCGTGCGTTATCCAGCTCCTGGCAGAGCAGTCGTTCTATATCCTGCAGGGCGCGCGGAATAAATCCGGCCGGGATCTCTTCGGTGCCCAGTTCGAGAAACAGTTCAGCAGACATGGTGATCTCCAATTGCAAAGGTCGACACCTGCAAACAGGCGTTGCGACGCAAATCTTATTTTTTCAACAGCGGATAGCCGAGCTTCTCGCGCTGCTTGACATAGCCTTCGGCACAGAGTTTGGCCAGATTGCGCACCCGGCCGATGTAGCTGGCCCGCTCGGTGACCGAGATGGCGCTGCGGGCATCAAGCAGGTTGAAGGCGTGCGAGCCCTTGAGAACGAAATCATAGGCCGGGAAGACCAGATCTTTCTCCGCCAGACGGATGCACTCTTTTTCGTACATCTCGAACAGCTGGAAGAGCATGTCGGTGTCGGCTTCCTCGAAGTTGTAATGCGAAAACTCGACCTCGGTCTGATGGTGGACATCGCCGTACTTGATGCCGTTGACCCATTCCAGGTCGTAGACGTTGTCGACCCCCTGCAGATACATGGCGATCCGCTCGCAGCCGTAGGTGATTTCTCCGGGAATCGGCTTCAGGTCGATCCCGCCGCACTGCTGAAAGTAGGTGAACTGGGTGATCTCCATGCCGTCCAGCCAGACCTCCCAGCCCAACCCCCAGGCGCCGAGGGTCGGCGACTCCCAGTCATCCTCGACAAACCGGATGTCGTGGGCGTTGGGGTCGATGCCGAAACTTTTCAGCGATTCGAGGTAGAGATCCTGGATATTCTGTGGCGAGGGCTTGAGGATCACCTGAAACTGGTAGTAATGCTGCAGCCGGTTGGGGTTTTCGCCGTAGCGGCCGTCGGTCGGACGCCGCGAAGGTTCGACGTAAGCGACGTTCCATGGCTCGGGGCCAAGGGCGCGCAGAAAGGTGGCCGGGTTGAAGGTGCCGGCGCCCTTTTCGATATCATAGGGCTGTTGAATGATGCAGCCCTGCTGTGCCCAGTAGTTCTGCAGCGAAAGAATCAGATCCTGAAATGTCACATTGCCTCCACGGATAGAACAGCCGCCGAACGGCGGGATGACTGCATTTTCCACGAAACGCGAGTGTAACTTTCGCCCTAGTGGATGTCAAGAAACCAGCGGGCCGGATCAGACCAGAAACTTCAGAGATTTCGGTAGCCGCGGCAGCACCTGAGCAAGCACCTGGGCGAGGATGGCGCTCCCCTCTGTCAACGTCTGAACGCCAAAACGGAACCCTTCGAATCGGGTCGCTGCGACATTCAGCGACCGCGCCAGCGAACCGATGGTTCCCAGGCTGACCGGCAAACCGGCTTGTCCCGCACAGGTCAGGCAGAGGCTGCCGCCACGCGCGGCGTCAAACCGGACCGACTCGTCGTGGAAAATCCGCAAGCAGTCACTGCAATGCAAAAAGTGCGGAATGTAGCCGAGCAGATAGACCAGCCGCAGCTCAAACAACAGCCTGGCGACCGGCCCATCACCATCACTGTTGAGATAGTCGAGATAGCTGCAGAGCAGATGGTAGATCGGCGGGTGGGGCTCGCTCTCTTCACTCAGCAGTTCGACCAGTTCGACCCCGTAGCTGGCCAGTGACAGCCGCTGCAAGTCGCCGCAGAGCCCGGAGCGGGAAGCGATCAGCTCGACCTCCTGCAGCGTCCAGAGGCTGCCGCGGCCGCTGCGATAGTGGACGTTGACCTGACTGAACGGTTCCAGGCTGGCTCCGAAACGTTTACGGCTTTTGCGGGCGGAGCGGGCGAACCCCTTCTGCAGCCCATGATCAGCGGTCAGGAAACTGACGATTCGGTCGGCTTCGGCATAGTCGACATGCCGAAGCACCAGGGCTTCGGTGCGGTGCAGTGCCCCTGCCATGGCGGTTAAACCAGGTGCTGGAGGAACAGAGTCGCGGTGGTGAAGTAGATGAGAATCCCGGTAATATCGTTGACGGTCTGCACAAACGGGCTCGAGGCGATGGCCGGATCGATGCCGACCTTCTTGAAAAAAGAGGTCGCCAACACCCCCATACAGGCGGCGACCGAGATGGCGACGACCATGGCGAGGCCGACCACCAGTCCAAGATAGACATTCTGGTGCCAGATCATCGCCACCAGCGCGATCACCAGTCCGCAAACAACCCCCATAATCAGGCCGACGCGTAATTCCTTAAAAAACACCTGACGGAGCACGGGAAAATCGATCCGCCCGGTGGCAAACCCACGAACCAAAATGGTCGAGGTCTGCCCGCCCACGTTCCCGCCCATGCCGGTAATGACCGGAATGAAGGAAATCAACATGATGGCCTGCTCAAGGGTGCTTTTGTAATACCACATCAATGTCCCGGTGATCACGCCGCCGACCAGGGTGGAGAGCAGCCAGGGCAGGCGCAGGCGGGCGATATGAAAGGCTTTGTAACCGTGCAGTAATTCTTCTTCGCTGGCCCCGGCCATCTTGAAGATGTCCTCGGTCGCTTCATCCCGCATGACGTCGATAACGTCATCAACGGTGATCAGTCCCATCAGTTTGCCATGCTCGTCGACAACCGGGATCGCCAGGATATTATATTTTGCGACCAGCTCGGCGACCTCCTCCTGATCCATTTCGGTGCGCACCCGCAGCACATCGGTGGTCATGATCTCACGCAGCATGGTTGCCGGCGGCACGGTCAGCAGTTGCCGCAACGAAAGCACCCCGACCAGATGGTTGTGATCGTCGGTGATGTACAGATAGAAGACCATCTCATAGTCTTCGGCGTCCTGCAGCGACTCAATGGCCTGACGAACCGTCAATTCCTGATCGAGAGAAAAAACATCGGGGGACATGATCCCGCCGGCTGTGTGCTCATCATAGGAAAGCAGCTGTTCGACGTCTTCCGACTGTTCGCCATGCAACGCCGCAAGGACATAGTCGGCCAGTTCCTCCGGCAGGCTGCGGATCAGTTCTGCACTGTCATCATCAGCCATCTGCTGAACCAGGCTGATCAGGTAATCCTTATCGAGCAATTCGGAGAGTTTCTGGCGCGCATCGGTCTCCAGCTCGGACAACACATCGGCGGCCTGCTCCTGATCACTGATCAGGTTGATCAGCCGGTTCTGGTCTTTCAGATCGAAATAACGGAACAGGTGGGCGATGTCGGCGGGGTGTATTTTGCTGAGGGCCTTTTTCAGGTTCGTGGCAGCACCGCGGCGCAGCAGCTTGCTGACGGTTCCTTGCAATACCTGCATCTTCTGTTCATGCATAAGAACCTCCCGGTGCCTGAAAAAGGCTAAGCAAGTGATAACAAGCCTGAAATCGAAAAAGAAACTAGCACTCAGAATTGGCCGCGTCAATGCCGGCCACAGGTTTTCATCACGCCAATGAAAAAGGGCAAGGAGTGGAACACTCCTTGCCCTTTTCAACAGTCGCAGAGAGCGTTAAATCAGTTCTCTGGCTTTTCTTCTACGGTTGTTTCTTCAGCAACTTCCGCTGCCGGAGCTTCTGCAACCTCTTCGGTCGTTTCTACTTCTGGTGCAGCTTCGACAACCGGGGCGGCTGCAGCTGCGACCGGAGCAGCCTTCTTGACCTTGGGCGAGAACTCTTCTTCGACCAGCTCGATGATCGACATCGGAGCGTTGTCTCCCAGGCGGTTGGCGACCTTGATGATCCGGGTGTAACCGCCCGGACGCTGCTGATAGCGCGGAGCGATCATCTCGAACAGCTTGGCAACGACTTTTTTATCGCGAATGACCTGCAGGGCCTGACGCCGGGCATGCAGGTCGCCACGCTTGCCCAGGGTTACCATGCGGTCGACGACACGGCGCAGCTCCTTGGCGCGGGTATCGGTCGTGGTGAGTTTCTCATGCTCAAAAAAAGAGGTCACCATGTTGCGCATCATATGCTGACGATGATCAGGTTTCCGGCCGAGACGTCTGCCGATTTTATTGTGACGCATTGCTCTTGATCCTTTCCAAAACTAAAAGGTGGTGACTACTCGTCATCCTGCCCCTTTTGAATCATTTTCAAATACTCAGGATCAGGGAAGCTATCCAGCTTCATCCCGAGGCCCAGGCCCATCTCGGCAAGAATATCCTTGATTTCGTTCAACGACTTACGACCGAAATTCTGGGTTTTCAGCATTTCCGCTTCAGTCTTCTGTACCAGTTCACCGATCAGGTTGATCTGTGCGTTCTTCAGGCAGTTCGCGCTGCGCACCGAAAGTTCGAGCTCTTCAACGGAACGATAGAGGTTCTCGTTGATTTTCTGCTTTTCATCATCTTCTTCCTGAGGAACCGGTTCTTCGGTTTCATCGAAGTTGATGAAGATCTGCAGCTGCTCCTTGTGAATCTTGGCGGCATATGCGACTGCGTCCTCCGGCTTGAGGCTGCCGTCGGTATTGACTTCGAGAGTCAGCTTGTCATAGTCGGTGATCTGCCCGACCCGTGCATTGGAAACTGTGAAGTTGACCTTGACGATCGGTGAGAAGATCGAGTCGATCGGGATGGTCCCGACCGGTGAAGTCTCATCACGGTTCTTGTCTGCGGAGACATAGCCTTTGCCCATGGCAACGAGCATGTCGACTTCAAGATCGGTCTCTTCTCCACAGGCGGCGATATGGTGATCCGGATTGAGGATTTCAACATTACTGTCGGTGATGATATCCCCGGCCTTGATCACGCCGGCGCCTTTTTTTACGATCCGCACGTTGCGCGGGTCGTGACCATGCAAGCGCACCTTAACGCCCTTGAGATTCAGGATGATATCGGTGACATCTTCGGTCACGCCAACCACGCTGGAGAACTCATGCTGGACATTCTTGATCCGCACCGAGGTAATGGCAGCACCCTGCAAAGAGGACAGAAGAATGCGGCGCAACGAGTTGCCAAGCGTCGTCCCGAAACCCCGCTCGAACGGCTCAGCAACAAACTTGCCATAAGTTTCAGACAGCTCAGAGGCTTCGAGACGCTTCGGCTTGATCAGGTCTCTCCAGTTTTTGTACATATATAAATTCTCCCTCTCAAGATACCCTGATGAGGTTTCTTAATTACTTGGAGTAGAGTTCGACGATCAGCTGCTCCTGGAACTCAGGAGTGGTCAGTTCGCTGCGCACCGGCAAGGTCTTGACAACTCCCTTGAAGGCATCTCGCTCAAGCTCCAGCCAGGACGGCACGCCACGACGCATAACGCTGTCGAGCGATTCGTTGATGCAGGAAACCTCTTTACTCTTGTCGCGCAGGCTGACCACGTCTTCCGGGCGCACCAGATAGGACGGGATGTTCACTTTGTGGTCATTGACCTTGAAGTGACCGTGACGGACCAAAGTCCGTGCCTGAGCGCGCGAAACAGCAAAGCCGAAGCGATAGACGATACTGTCAAGACGCCGCTCGAGCAACATCAACAGGTTTTCGCCGGTCACGCCCTTCATCCGGTCGGCCTTGTCGAAATACAGACGGAACTGTTTTTCCTGCAGGCCGTACGTACGTTTGACTTTCTGCTTCTCCCGCAACTGAACACCGTAGTCAGAGACTTTTGTGCGGCGCTGGCCATGCTGGCCTGGCGAATAGTTACGACGCTCAACGGCGCATTTATCGGTGTAGCACCTGTCCCCTTTCAGGAACAGTTTGGAATTTTCTCTTCTGCACTGACGGCAGACAGCACCTGAATACCTAGACAACTTCTTCCTCCTTGACGCTTAAACGCGACGGCGCTTGGGCGGACGGCAACCATTGTGAGGAATCGGCGTCACGTCCTTGATCATGGTGACTGTGAGTCCTGCCAGCGACAACGCGCGCAGGGCCGATTCGCGACCGCTACCGGGACCTTTGACATAAGCTTCAACCGAACGCATTCCGTGTTCCATAGCCTTGGTGGCTGCTTCTTCTGCAGCCATCTGAGCGGCGAACGGAGTGCTCTTCCGGGAACCCTTAAAGCCTTTGGCACCAGATGTCGACCAGGCAACAACGTTGCCGGCCGGGTCACAGATGGTCACGATAGTATTGTTAAAGGTCGACTGAATATGCGCCACACCTTTGGCGATGTTCTTCTTCTCAACCTTTTTCCGAACGACCTTCTTACCAGATTTAGCCATGATAACTCCGCTTATTTCTTCTTACCGGCGACGGTTTTCTTCGGCCCCTTGCGGGTCCGGGAATTGTTCTTGGTATTCTGACCACGAACCGGCAGGCCTTTACGATGGCGCAGGCCGCGGTAGCAACCGAGATCCATCAACCGTTTAACATTCATCGTGACCTCGCGACGCAGATCACCTTCAACACGGTAATTCTGGTCGACAATTTCACGAATCTTCGCCAACTCGGATTCTGTCAGATCATCTGTACGGGTGCTATGGTTCACTCCCGCCTGAGACAGAATCTCCTGAGAAGTAGAGCGCCCAATCCCGAAAATATAGGTCATGGCTACTTCAATGCGCTTATTGCGCGGCAAATCGACTCCAGCAATACGTGCCAATGTCTTTTCCTCCTGGGGTTATCCCTGTCTTTGCTTGTGTTTGGGATTCTCGCAGATGATCCGGATAACGCCTTTGCGTTTGATGACTTTGCACTTATCGCAGATCTTCTTAACCGAAGCTCTTACCTTCATCTTGAGATCCTTTTCTACCGTTATTCTGTCGACCGGCGCACCGGTCAAATTATTTAATGGTCCAAACGGGTCAGAATCTCCGGCCCGTCCTCTGTAATTGCGATGGTATGCTCGAAATGCGCCGAACGACGACCATCGATCGTAACTGCTGTCCACCCATCTTCCAGAACCTTGACGGCTGGCGCGCCGATATTGACCATCGGCTCAATCGCCAAGGTCATACCCGGCTTCAGCTTCGGACCCCGTGCCGGCGACCCGTAGTTGGGAATTTGCGGATCCTCATGCAGCTGACGGCCAATCCCGTGACCGACAAACTCACGGACCACGCTGAAATGGTCCAGTTCAACCCGAGTCTGCACTGCATGCGATATGTCAGAGAGCCGCCCGCCCGGCTGAGCAGCCGCGATACCGAGCTCCAACGACTCTTTGGTGACATCCAACAACCGGCGGGTCGTCTCATCGACATCGCCGACCGGGATGGTTACAGCCGAATCACCGTGAAAACCATCGATGATCAGGCCGAAATCGATACTGATAATGTCCCCATCAACCAGCGGCTGGCTGTTGGGGAAGCCATGCACAACCTGCTCGTTGGGCGAGGCACAAATAGTAAAAGGAAAGCCGCCATAACCTTTAAAGGCTGGACGAGCCTTCCATTTGTTACATTGTTCTTCGGCCAGGCGATCCAGCTCCAGGGTTGTCACGCCGGGCTGTATTTTCCGCCTGAGCAGCTCAAGGATCTCAGCGACCATGCGGCCGGCTTTGCGCATCCGGCCCAGTTCGTCCTGAGACTTGAGGACAATCACCTCAACCTGCCTGAAGTGCGCTTACAATCTGCTGCTGCACGCTGCTGATCTCAGCCATACCATCGATGGCGGTCAGCAGTCCGTCCTGAGCGTAGTAATCTTCGAGCGGCGCGGTCTGCTGATGATAGACGTCCATCCGGTTACGGATCGTCGCTTCCTGGTCGTCATCGCGCTGAACCAGTGTGCCGCCACAGGCACTGCAGGTTCCGTCAGCTGCCGGCGGATCGAACTTCAGATGAAAACCCTTACCGCAGGCTGAACAGGTTCGTCGGCCGGTCAAGCGCTCTACCAGGGCCTCGATGTCAACCTCAAGCGAGATCACCGAATCCAACTCCTTGCCCAATTCGACGAGGGTCTGCTTCAGTGCATCGGCCTGAGGTACCGTGCGTGGAAACCCATCAAGAATAAAACCACTGGCACAATCGGCTTGCTGCAAGCGCTCCCTGACGATCCCGATAACCACTTCATCGGGAACCAAGGCACCCGCATCCATACACTCTTTGGCCTTCAGTCCCATCGGGGTCTGCTCTCGGACCGCGGCCCGCAGCATATCACCGGTCGAAATCTGCGGAATACTGAACTTTTCCACCAGCATCGCCGCCTGGGTTCCTTTACCTGCCCCCGGAGGACCTAGCAGTACAAGTTTCATTGCCTCACCCCCCCTAGCCGTGCCGGCCCTTGAGGGTGACACCTTTCATAAAGCCCTCATAAGAGCGGCTGATCAGGTGCGCCTCAATCTGTGATGCCGTATCCATCCCGACCCCAACGACGATCAGCAGTGATGTGCCGCCAAAGAAGAATGGG
Source organism: uncultured Desulfuromonadales bacterium (assembly GCA_945787335.1). Lineage (GTDB taxonomy): Bacteria > Desulfobacterota > Desulfuromonadia > Desulfuromonadales > Geopsychrobacteraceae > Malonomonas. The sequence goes on along the minus strand of CALZHR010000259.1, from coordinate 10,336 downwards.
ACATTCAACTGGCTGATCATCAGCGTTGGCAAGACACAGACGACCGACACATAAATCGCGCCTGCAAAAGTCAGCCGACCAAGGACCGTATCCAAGTAGTCGGCAGTTTCTTTCCCGGGACGCACACCCGGTACAAAACCGCCTTGATTTTTCACATTCTCAGCGACGTTGACCGGATTAAAGGTGACAGCCGTGTAGAAGTAGCAAAAGAAGACGATAAAAGCAACATAAAAAACGTTATAAATCCAGTGATCCGGGGTCATGACTCCGGCGATCAACTGCACCCAGGGCACATCTATCATCTGGGCCACAGTTGCCGGAAACATCATGATCGAACTGGCGAAGATCGGCGGGATAACTCCGCTCATATTGATCTTCAGCGGCAGGTGACTCGCCTGGCCGCCCATGTTACGCATTCCGACCACCCGCTTGGCGTAATGAATCGGCACCCGCCGTTGAGCACGCTCCATGTAAATGATCGCGGCAACGACTGCCATCATCAAAGCCATGATAAAGATGACCACCGTCGGCGTCATTGCGCCGGTATCCACCAGGCGAATGGTATTGACAATGGCCGAGGGCATCGCAGCTACGATTCCGGCAAAAATGATCAACGAGATGCCGTTGCCGATGCCGCGCTCGGTAATCTGCTCGCCGAGCCACATGATGAATGCGGTTCCTGCGGTCAGAGTCAGAACGGTCATGAAAATAAAGCCGGGACCAGGAGCCGGCACCACCGGCTCACCGGCGGGACCAACCATCGCCTGCAGGCCGACGGCAATGCCGAAGCCCTGGATGATCGCCAGCATTATGGTGCCGTAACGGGTCCACTGGGTGATCTTCTTCCGCCCCTGCTCGCCCTCTTTCGAGAGTTTTTCCAGCGGCTCAAAGACGACCGTAAGCAACTGCAGAATAATCGATGCACTGATATAAGGCATGATCCCGAGCGCGAATATCGTCATCCGCTCCAGGGCACCACCGGTAAAAGCACTCACCATTCCCAGCAGAGTCCCCTCGGTCCCCTCGAAAAACTTTGCCAGCACCTGGGCGTCAATGCCCGGCGTCGGCACATGACAGCCGATCCGGTAAACGGCCAGCATGCCGAGGGTAAAGAGGATTCTCCGCCGCAGTTCAGGTATCGCTAAGATATTCTGCAGCGTCGACATTGCTTAAAGCACCTCGGCCTTGCCGCCGGCAGCTTCGATCTTCTCTGCGGCAGTCTTGCTGAATTTATGCGCTTGAACGGTCAGAGCCTTGCTGATGTCACCATCAGCCAGAACTTTGACTCCATCCTTAACTGCGCCGACCAGACCAGCTTTGCCCAACGCTTCCAGATCCACAACGCTGCCAGCTTCGAACTGATCAAGGTCACGCAGATTAACCAGCGCGTAAATCTTGCGGTTCAGCGAAGTGAAGCCACGCTTGGGCAGCCGCCGCTGCAGAGGCATCTGGCCACCCTCAAACCCGGGCTTGACGCCACCACCACTACGGGCATTCTGGCCCTTGTGACCCTTGCCGGAGGTCTTGCCGGTACCGGAGCCGGGACCACGGCCGATACGCTTTCTATTCTTTGTCGAACCGGGAGCCGGTTTCAGATTACTTAAATCCATCTTGAGTGTCCTCTGCGAGTTATCAGTCTTCAACCGCGACCATATGTTCGACCTTGCGGATCATCCCCCGGATTTCCGGGGTGTCCTGCAGGGTCACAGTCTGTTGCAGACGCTTCAGCCCCAAACCTTTGAGAACCTTCCCAAAGTATGCTTTACGGCCGATCGGACTCTTTTTCAGGGTGACTTTCAGTTCAGTCGCCATTTTGTCCTCCTAAACAAGATCCCTAGTCGTTAAGACCGCGACGGGCTTTAATTTCTTCAGGGCTTTTCAGCATGCTCAGTGCGTTGATGGTGGCCTTGACGACATTATGCGGGTTATTCGAGCCCAGGCACTTGGTCAGGATATTACCCACCCCAACCGCTTCCAGGATCGGCCGCACAGCGCCGCCGGCGATCACACCGGTACCTTCGGAAGCCGGTTTCAACAGGACCTTACCGGCACCATACTTACCAATGACATCGTAAGGAATGGTGCGGCCTTCCTGCAGGGGCACCTTGATCAGGCTCTTTTTCGCCTGCTCGACACCTTTGCGGATCGCCTCGGGAACCTCTTTCGCTTTTCCGAGTCCGTAACCAACATGTCCCTCACCATCACCTACAACCACCAGAGCGGAGAAGCTGAAGCGACGGCCACCTTTTACAACCTTGGCATTCCGATTGATATGAATGACGCGGTCTGTCAATTCTAATTCGTTAGGATCAATGCGCAGCACAGTCCTTCTCCTCTACAGCTTCAGGCCGGCTTCACGAGCCGCATCAGCCAGCGCTTGAACGCGCCCTTGATACAAGAAGCCGTTACGGTCGAAAACGACCTGGGTGATATTCTGATCGAGCGCCTTCTTGGCGATTGCCGTCCCGACTGACTTGGCAGCCTCGACATTCCCGCCATTGGCAAGCTCTACATCTTTGCTGATCGAAGAAGCTGCAACCAGGGTCTTGCCGGTGGCATCTTCAATGATCTGCGCATAAATATGTTTTGCACTGCGAAAGACGGAGAGCCGGGGGCATTCAGTCGTCCCACGCACTTTTTTTCTAACGCGCGCCTGGCGCTTCAGCCGGGCAGCACGTCTGTTTTGGGAAACGTTCACAGCCTATGCTCCTTCATGGATATGAGTCTTACTTACCGGCCTTACCAGCCTTGCGCACAATATGTTCATCCGCATATTTGATTCCCTTGCCTTTGTAAGGCTCGGGCTTGCGGAAGGAACGGATCTTTGCCGCGACAGAACCGACCAACTGCTTGTCGATCCCTTTGACCATCAACTTGGTTTGCTTTTCCACTTCGACGGTAATCCCTTCCGGCAGTTCATAAACCACCGGGTGGGAATAGCCCAGCGAAAGGTTCAAAACCTTGCCGCTGATCTCAGCGCGGTAACCGACACCGTTGATCTCAAGGGCTTTCGTAAAGCCATCGGTGACGCCGACGACCATATTGTTGATCAAAGAGCGGGTCAGACCATGCAGCGCGGTATCCTGCTTCTCCTCGGTCGGACGAGTGACAACGATCTGCTCAGATTCGACCGCGATGGTCATCCGCTCATGCAGAGTCTGCTTGAGGGTCCCTTTCGGGCCCTGAACCGTCATGGTTTTTCCGTCCAGAGAGACTTTCACACCCGACGGAATAGCGACAGGCAACTTACCAATACGAGACATTGTCGATTCTCCTTACTTTCTTACCAGACGGTACAGATGACTTCGCCGCCGATTTGCTCTTTGCGCGCAGCGACATCATCAAGGACCCCCTTAGAGGTCGACAGAATCGAACAACCGAAACCATTCTTCACCCGGGGAACATCGTCCTTGCCGACATAAATCCGGCGACCGGGGGTAGAGACCCGCTTGATTTCATGAATAACCGGCAGCTGATTGTCATCGTATTTGAGATAAATACGCAACACACCCTGCTTGTTATCGCTGATGGTTTTGAAGTTTTTGATATAGCCAAGCTCTTTCAGAACGTTGGCCACAGCAACTTTGAGGTTACTTGACGGAACATCAAGCTTGGCGTGTTTCGCCATCCCGGCATTACGGATGCGGGTCAGCATATCCGCCATCGGATCGGTCATGGACATCGGTGGTACTCCTCTTTCCTGTTACCAGCTGGACTTGACAACCCCGGGAATCTTCCCTTCGGATGCCAGTTTCCGCAGACAAATTCTGCACATATCAAACTTACGGTAATAAGCGCGGGGACGGCCGCAGATCGGGCAGCGGTTGTAATCCCGGACGGCAAACTTCTTCGGCCGATTCGCTTTGGCAATCATCGATTTCTTCGCCACAATATCCTCCGCAACCTATTTTCTGAACGGCATGCCGAGACCGGCCAGCAGCGCGCGGCCTTCCTCGTCATTTTTCGCCGTCGTAACAATGGTGACATTCAACCCGGACACTTTGGCGATCTTGTCCAGATCGATTTCCGGGAAAATCAGCTGCTCGCGAATCCCCAGGGTGTAGTTGCCGCGACCATCAAAAGCCTTGGCGGACACACCTTTGAAATCGCGGACACGCGGCAGGGCAACATTGATCAGTCGATCAAGAAACTCCCAGGCGCGGCTCTGGCGCAGGGTAACGCAGACGCCGATGGCCATGTCCTCACGCAGCTTGAAACCGGCGATCGCTTTCTTGCTTTTCGTGATGACTGCCTTCTGTCCAGCGATCTTCTCAAGCTCTTCAACCGCAGATTCCAGCAGTTTCGGGTTCTGGATGGCTTCACCCAAGCCCATGTTCAGAACCACTTTCTCAATTTTGGGAACTTCCATGACATTTCTGTACTGGAATTCCTTCATCAGGGCAGGTACCTGCTCCTGAAGATATGCCTGTTTCAACCTGGCCATCGAATTCTCCGTTTACTTATCGACTATCTCGTTACATTTTTTGCAGTAACGGGCTTTGCTGCCATCCTCGAGCACCCGCACCCCGGTCCGCGCGGCTTCGCTGCACGAGCTGCAGACCAGCATCACGTTGGAAACACTCAGCGGCGCTTCCTTCTCAACAATCCCACCTTCGGGATTAAGCTGGGTCGGACGGGTGTGACGCTTGATGACGTTGAGGTTTTCCACCACAACGCGACCTTTGGCCGGAAAAACACGCAGGACTTTACCCGTCTTGCCTTTTTCCTTGCCGGCGATAATTTTCACCATGTCATCTTTTTTGACATGAAATTTTACAGTAGCCATCGCTTTGACTCTCCAACAGTCAGTAATTAAAGAACTTCAGGGGCCAGCGAGACGATTTTCATAAAGTGCCGGGCCCGTAACTCCCTGGCGACAGGGCCAAAGATACGGGTGCCGATCGGCTCGTTCCCCTGATTAACAACAACGGCGGAGTTGTTGTCAAAACGGATGAAAGAACCGTCCGGGCGAGGGACTTCTTTGGTGGTCCGCACGATCACAGCGCGGACGACGTCGCCCTTTTTGACCTTCGAGTTCGGCAGCGCTTCCTTCACACTGCAGATGATAATATCGCCGATACCGGCGTACTTGCGCTTGGACCCACCAGGAACCTTGATACAGCAAAGTTTCTTTGCCCCGGAGTTGTCCGCTACGCTCAGCATGGATTGCATTTGAATCATGACAACAACCTCCTATGCGATAACGGCCTTTTCCAGGATCTGGCGGACCCGCCAGCGCTTGTCTTTCGACAAGGGCCTGGTTTCGACGATAAGGACTTTATCACCAATGCCGCAGCTGTTCGACTCATCATGAGCCTTACAGTTGACCTTGCGCTTGATGTATTTCTTGTAAACGCTGTGCTTGACCAGACGATCAACCCGCACGACGACGGTTTTGTCCATCTTGTCACTGACCACAACCCCGATCCGGGTTCTCCGGTTACCTCGTTCTTGACTCATCGTTTCCTCGCACCCAGTTTAAGCATTCAGCTTGCTGGAAAGAACGGTTTTTACACGCGCTACATCTTTCCGCACCTGAGAGACCCGGGCAGTATTTTCCAGATGTCCGGTGTGGAGCTGGAACCGCAGGTTAAAAAGTTCCTGCTGGAGTTCGGCTGCCTTTGCCTGCAGCTCTTCAACACTGAGATCTTTGATTTCACTAGCCTTCATCGCCAGCCTCTCTTTTCACAAACTTGGTCCGCATCGGCAGCTTGTGAGCTGCAAGGCGGAAAGCCTCGCGGGCAATTTCCTCGGTGACGCCCTGCATTTCGTACAGGATATGACCCGGCTTGACCACGGCGACCCATTTCTCCGGCGAGCCCTTACCCTTACCCATCCGGGTCTCAGCAGGCTTGCTGGTCAGCGGCTTGTGCGGAAAGGAACGGATCCAGATCTTACCGCCCCGCTTGATATAGCGGGTCATCGCCCGACGGGCTGCCTCGATCTGACGGGAGGAGAGCCAACCGCACTCAAGCGCCTGGAGACCGAAATCACCAAAGTTGACTTCCGTTCCGCGGCTTGCCTGACCGGTCATCCGCCCGGTAAACTGCTTTCTACGTTTAACCTTTTTCGGCATTAACATGACAAGTTACTCCTGATCAGCCGGCCGGCTGTTCTTTCTCTTTACCGAGAACTTCACCTTTGAAGATCAACACCTTGACGCCGATGATCCCGTAGGTGGTTTTCGCTTCGGCAAAACCGTAATCGATGTCGGCGCGCAGGGTGTGCAGCGGCACGCGACCTTCGCGGTACCATTCGGTACGGCTCATTTCAGCGCCACCCAGACGACCGGCACAGTTGATTTTGATCCCTTTGGCGCCAAACTTCAGAGCCATACTGACGCTGCGCTTCATCGCACGACGGAAAGCGACCCGCCGTTCAAGCTGCAGAGCGACGTTTTCCGCCACCAGCTGGGCATCAACTTCCGGCTTGCGGACTTCCTGAATATTGATGAAGCACTCGTCATCGGTGATCTTCGCCAGATCCTTTTTCAGGACCTCAACTTCAGCGCCCTTCTTGCCGATGATGATTCCGGGGCGAGCGGCAAAAATATTGACCTTCACCTTATTCGCAGCACGCTCCAGTTAGATCTTGGAGATACCGGCATGAAACAGACGCTTCTTCAGGAAATTGCGCAGCTTCAGATCCGCATGCAGTTTTTCCGCATAATCGGTATCTGCATACCAGCGGGATTCCCAAGTCCGGTTGATCCCCAGACGAAATCCTATCGGATGAACTTTCTGGCCCAAAGGGTCACCTCCTCGACTTACTTAACGTCCAGAACCACGGTGATGTGGCTGGTCGGCTTACGAATCCGGCTGGCGCGCCCCTGAGCACGGGGAAGAAAACGCTTCAGAACCGGGCCCTGATCGACCGTCACCGTTTTCACAAACAGTGTGTCGACATCAGAAACACCTTTCTGTTCAGCGTTCGCTACAGCTGATTTCAACAATTTCGAAAGAATTGGTGCGGTCTTCTGCGGGGAAAACTGGAGGATATTCATCGCCTCCTGAATCCCTTTGCCGCGAACCAAATCGACAACAAGTCTCGCCTTCCGCGGGGAAAGGCGGACGTTCCTTAATTTTGCTTGTGTTTCCATTCCTCGGAACTCCTGTCAGGAATCGCGGTGCTTACTTTCTGACTTTGCTCTTTTTGTCAGAACCGTGGCCGTAGTAAGTCCGGGTCGGAGCGAATTCGCCCAGCTTATGACCAACCATGTTCTCACTGACGAACACAGGGACGAACTTTTTACCATTGTGCACGGCAAAAGTCGAGCCGACGAATTCCGGAATGATGGTCGAACGACGCGACCAGGTCTTGATGACCTTGTTCCGGTTCCCTTCACCTTCGAGGTCTACTTTACGCAGCAGGCTTCCCTCTACGTACGGACCTTTTTTAACTGATCTAGCCACGGTTGTCTCCTAGAGCCTTTATCTCAAATTATTTCTTATTTCTACGACGCACGATAAACTTATCGGTACGTTTGTTGGTCCGGGTCTTGTACCCCTTGGTCGGCACACCCCAAGGCGTGACCGGGTGACGACCACCGGAGCTCTTGCCTTCACCACCACCATGGGGGTGATCGACCGGGTTCATCGCCACACCGCGCGACTGCGGGCGTTTGCCAAGCCAGCGGTTCCGCCCGGCCTTGCCGATTTTAACTTTTTCGTGGTCGAGATTACCAACCTGGCCGACGGTTGCCTGACACTCCTGCAACACCAGGCGAACCTCGCCGGACGGCAGTCGAAGTTGAGCGTAGCGGCCTTCTTTTGCAGCGATCATCGCATAGGCACCAGCACTGCGCGCCATCTGACCACCTTTACCGACCTTGAGTTCAACATTATGCACCCAGGTTCCCAAAGGGATCGACTTGATGCTCATCGCATTGCCCGGGGTAATGTCAGCAGTTTCGCTGGCGATAACGGTATCGCCGACATTCAAACCCTTCGGGGCAAGGATGTAACGCTTCTCACCGTCGGCATAAAACAGCAGAGCGATACGGGCACTGCGGTTCGGATCGTATTCGACGGCGGCAACCTTGGCCGGCACTTCTTTCTTGTCGCGACGGAAATCGATAACCCGGTACTTCTGCTTATGACCACCACCGGTATGACGCTTGGTGATACGCCCGGAATTGTTACGACCACCAGATTTCTTCAGCGGAGCCAACAGCGATTTTTCCGGCGTGGACTTGGTCACCTCTTCGAAAGTCGAAGAAGTCATATGACGCCGTCCGGCAGAGGTCGGATTATATTTCTTGATGCCCATGATAACTACTCCATACCTGTAAGACGCGTTGCCTTACACGCCATAAAAATCGATGTCATGACCTTCTTCGAGGGTCACGTATGCTTTTTTCCAGTTGCTGCGCTGACCAAGATTGTAGCCGACGCGCTTGACCTTGCCACGCAACTGAATGGTATTGACCGATTTGACCTTGACGTCGAAAGCTTTTTCGACCGCCTGCTTGATCTCAATCTTGTTGGCCGAGCGGGCGACCTCGAAAGAAACCACCTGGGCAGCGTCCTTGAGCAGGTTCGCCTTCTCAGTGATCAGCGGCTTGCGAATTATTTCATGCAGAGGCTTCATTTTTCCAGGGCTCCTTCAAGCTGGTTTACTGCTGCGTCAGTCAGCACCAGGTTGGGGTACTTGAGAATGTCATAAACATTCACACCCTCAGCCCGCAGCACCTTGACATTGCGCAGATTACGGGCCGACAACTCAACCGTGGCGTCGGCCTGGTCGATCACGACCAGCGCGCCTTCCAGTTCGAAACGCTTCATCAGCTGGTCAAAAGCCTTGGTGCTGATCTTCTCCAGCGAGAGATCCTTCAAAACAGTCAGCTTCTCCCCCTGGAAGCGGGCCGACAGAGCACTGCAAAGCGCCGATTTCTTGACCTTCCGATTCAGCTTGAAGGCGTACGAACGGGGCTGCGGGCCGAAAGCGGCACCACCACCGACGAAGTGAGGCGCACTCACCGTACCTTGGCGCGCATTACCAGTGCCCTTCTGACGATACGGCTTCTTACCGCCACCGGCAACGGCGCTGCGGCTTTTGACCGCGGCGGTACCCTGACGACGAGCGGCCAGCTGGTAACGGACCATGTCGTGCAGCAGATATCCTTTGACCTCGGTGTTGAACACGGCATCAGCCAGTTCACGCTCACCGACCTGCTTTTTCTCTTGATCGAAAATTGTAACAGTTGCCATTTTTCTACTCCTGTGTCCGTAGCGCTTAGGCCTTGATTCCTTTGCGGATCATGACCAGACCGTTCTTCGGCCCGGGCACGGCACCACGCACAAGGATGAGATTCTGTTCCGGGCGGACCTCGACGACAATAAGATTCTGTGTCGTGACGCGCTCATTGCCCATCTGACCAGCCATCTTCTTGCCCTTAAAGACCTTGGATGGCGACGCCGACTGGCCGATGGCACCGGGCCCACGTTTGAACATCGAGCCGTGGCTGGCGCGCCCGCCAGAGAAGCCCCAGCGCTTCATAACGCCCTGAAAGCCCTTACCTTTGCTGGTTCCGGTGACATCGATACGGTCACCCGGCTTAAAGATGTCACAGGTCACTTCATCGCCGACCTGGAATTCTTCACTGGCCTTGAACTCACGGATGTGAGCGAAAGCGCCTTTGCCGACCTTTTTGAAATGCCCCATATCCGGCTTATTCACCCGCTGGGCTTTTTTCTCGCCGAAGCCAAGCTGCACAGCTTCGTAACCCTCAGCTTTTGCAGTTTTCTTCTGCAGGACGGTGCACGGACCGGCTTCCAGTACCGTGACCGGAATCCGCTGCCCATCGGCGGCGTAGACCTGGCTCATCCCGATTTTTTTTCCTAACAATCCGTTGATCATTGCTGTTGCCCTTAACTCGCTATGCTCGTGATCGCCTAGAGCTTGATCTCAACGTCAACACCGGCCGACAGGTCGAGCTTCATCAGCGCATCGACAGTCTGCTGGGTCGGTTCCATGATATCGAGAAGACGCTTGTGCGTCCGGATCTCGAACTGCTCACGACTCTTCTTGTCAACATGCGGACCACGCAGAACGCAGTACTTGTTGATGATGGTCGGCAGCGGAATCGGCCCGACCAGACGCGAACCGGTGCGCTTGGTGGTGTCGACGATTTCAGCAACGGCCTGATCGAGCAGAGTGTGATCGTAGGCCTTCAGGCGAATTCTAATTTTTTGGGTAGACATGGGTATAACCTCGATTACTCGATAACTTCACTGACCACGCCGGCGCCGACAGTCCGGCCACCTTCGCGGATCGCGAAACGCAGTTCTTTGTCCATGGCGATCGGAGTGATCAGGTCCACGGTCATGGCGATGTT
>CALZHR010000258.1 GCA_945787335.1 uncultured Desulfuromonadales bacterium | reverse complement strand
GAACTCCTCAAACATCAGCGGCCGGTTGTCGAGGGCGGAAGGCAGGCGAAACCCGAAGTTGGTCAGGGTCTCTTTGCGTGAACGGTCGCCGCGGTACATGGCGCCGACCTGGCTGACGCTGACGTGACTTTCATCGATAAACATCAGCGCGTCCTGCGGCAGGTAGCTGAGCAGGGTCGCCGGCGCTTCGCCGGGGTTACGGCCGTCCAGAAAACGGGAGTAGTTCTCGATCCCCTGGCAGTAGCCCATCTCCTCGATCATCTCGATGTCGAACAGGGTGCGCTGCTCGATCCGTTGTGCCTCGAGCAGCATGTTGCGCTCATTGAAATACTGGATGCGCTGCTGCAATTCGTCCTGAATCTGTTTGATCGCCCGCTCCAGGGTCGGCTTGGTGGCGACATAGTGGCTGGCGGGGAAGATGCCGGTTCGTTCAAGGCGGTCGATCACCTGGCCGCGCAGCGGATCGATTTCGCTGATGGCGTCGATCTCATCGCCGAAAAATTCGATGCGCAGGGCGCGTTTCTCCTCGTAGGCGGGAAACACCTCGACGCTGTCGCCACGGACGCGGAAGGTGCCGCGATGGAAGTCGATGTCGTTGCGTTGGTACTGGATCTCGACCAGACTTTTCAGGAACTGGTTGCGATCGATCTCCATTCCGACCTGCAAATTCACCAGCATGCCGTAATAGGCTTCCGGGGAGCCGAGGCCGTAGATGCAGCTGACCGAGGCGACGATCAGCACGTCCCGGCGTGTCCGCAAGCTGCGCGTGGCGCTGTGGCGCAGCTTGTCGATCTCTTCGTTGATCGAGCTGTCCTTGTCGATAAAGGTATCGGTCGATGGGATGTAGGCTTCCGGCTGGTAGTAGTCGTAATAACTGACAAAGTATTCGACGGCGTTGTGCGGGAACAGTTCCTTGCATTCGCCGTAAAGCTGCGCCGCCAGGGTTTTGTTGTGGGCCAGCACCAGGGTCGGCCGCTGCAGCCGGTTGACGACGTTGGCCATGGTGAAGGTCTTGCCCGAGCCGGTGACGCCGAGCAGCACCTGGTGCTGGTCGCCACGCTCCAGGCCGGCGACCAGTTCCTCGATCGCCTGCGGCTGGTCGCCACGCGGCTGGTAGTCGGATGTCAGTTCAAACAGGGCCATCTGTTTCTGCTTTCCTTGCGAGTTTTTCTGCAGAAACTAGCATAACCTGAAGCGGAGGTCGATGTAAGGCTGTTGTCTTCGGGCTGCAGCCTTAAGCGGAGATCAGCGCGCTGTTCAGCTGCGAGGAAAAGAGATGATCGGCAAACTCATCCGCCGGCAGCGGCCGGCTGAAGTAAAATCCCTGGGCCCGCTCGCAATCCAGCTGTTTGAGAAAAACCAGCTGCTCGAAGGTTTCGACCCCTTCGGCGACCACGCTGAGTTTGAGGTGGCTCGCCATGGAGAGGATAGTTTTGACCAGCACCGTGTCATCGGCGTTGACCTGCACGCCACTGATAAAGGAGCGATCGATTTTCAACTGGTCGATGGGGAAGCGTTTCAGGTAGCTGAGCGACGAGTAGCCGGTGCCGAAATCATCCATCGCCAGGGTGAAGCCGCGCAGCTTGAGTTGTTTGAGCAACTCGATCGTTCTGTCGGCATCGGTCATCATGGTGCTTTCGGTCAGTTCCAGCTCCAGATGTTGCGGATCGGCCCCTGTTTCCTGCAGGATTTCATCGATCCGGCTGAGAAAATTCCCCTGTTCCAGGCGCTGGGCGGAGAGATTGATCGCCAGCTTGAAGTCTTTCAGCCCCTGCTGCTGCCAAATTTTCAGCTGCTTGCAGGCGCTGCGAAAGATCCACTCTCCAAGTGGTTGGATCAGGCCGGTCTCTTCGG
>CALZHR010000257.1 GCA_945787335.1 uncultured Desulfuromonadales bacterium | reverse complement strand
GCTGGAGTTGAACCCGCACTTCTGGCTCGACCCCCAACTGGCCGGACAGGCGGTGGCTGAAATTTCGACCGCGCTGACAAAAATCGATCCAGACAATCAGCAGCAGTACCGGAGTAACGCGGCGCAGCTTAAAGCCCGGCTCGACACGCTTGATCACCAGTTGCGCAGCTCTCTGGCGCCGGTGTCAAAGATCCCTTACGTTGTCTTCCACGACGCCTACCAGTACTTTGAAAATGCTTATGCCCTGAACGCCGTCGGCTCAATCACCACCAACCCGGAACGGAAGCCGGGCGCCCGCCGGGTGCTTGAACTGCGGAAGAAGATCAAACAGTTAAAGGCCCGCGCGGTCTTCAGTGAACCTCAGTTCGAACCGCGGCTGGTGGCGACCATCATTGAAGGCACAGGCGCGCGCTCCGGCGTCCTCGATCCGATGGGGATTGACCTGCCGACAGGACCGGACAGCTATTTCATGCTGATGAAGAAGCTTGCTGAGAACCTGCGCCAGGGATTACAACCCTAGCATTTATTGCAGCGGCGTAACGGTTCGTAGAAATCACGACTCCGCCCGCCCCCCGGCCAGCGTTTCTGCAGCAGTGAATAAAGCTGCGTAGCGCGCAGCTCCAGGTTGAGCTGCAGCATCGCTTGCCGGTGTTCGACGGAATCGGCCCGATAAGCTCGCTTCAGCAGAGAGTGAACTCGGGAAAAATTCTGCACCAGGGGGACCTCCCGCTGCTTGCGCGTACCGGCCAGAAACTGCTCTCCCCGCTCGCTGGTGCCGAGCAGGTGCAGGTAACGCGGCCCGCTGTTCAACAACTGCCAGGCCGTTTCTTTTTCAATCCCGAGCAGGATCGCCACCAGCAGCCGTTGCACCCGGGTGCGGGTCAGCTGCCGCGCTTTCACCTGCTGAATAAACTCTTCCAGATCTGCCGCTTTCTCCGCAACCTCCAGCAGCCGGTTTTCAATGCCGTTTTCCACCAACCAGTACCGCTCCAGACCGTCGGGATCGCGTAATATCTGCTGCAGCAGGGCAGACAGATAACGCTCCGG
>CALZHR010000256.1 GCA_945787335.1 uncultured Desulfuromonadales bacterium | reverse complement strand
TCTTCATTCCGCTTGCGGGCAGTGATGTGACCGGCCAGGCGCAGGCCCCAGATACTGACCAGGGCCAGCAGCAACAGCTGCCGTACCTCGCCGCTGCCGTAAACGAGAAAACCGCTCCAGCCGACCAGCATGAAGCCGAGCCCGTAGGCGATATCGACGATACTGTTGTCCTCAAGCTTAAGCGCCAGCAGGAACACCAAAGTCATGAAGCAGAACAACAGTAGCGCAGTCAGAAGAAACAGGTTCATTGCTTTGCTCTCTTGTCGCTACGGAAAACCGACGTAAGTGTCGACGCCGTCGAGGAACAGATCGTACTGACTCTCCATCGCCTCTTTCAGGACATTGGCGGCAAATCCCGAGAGCAGGTTGCAGCGCAATCCCAGCCAGCCGACCGCGTCGATCGGGCCGAGACTGAGCAGGTAGCCCTTTTCCTGGTAGCGGTAGCGGCGCAGACCGCGGCCGGCGTGCAGGTTGCGGATGTTGTGCGCCACCAGTTTCCCTTTGCGCACCGCTGCTTGGGCAGTCAACAGGTTGAGTCCGCTGCCGGCGAAGTCGGCGCAGTCGCCGGCGCTGAAAATGTCGGGAAGCACTTCCCCTTCGTTTTCGACCTGTCCGTAACAGTTGCTCGCAACGGCGAAAGGTGCCCGCCGCACCCCCGGAAACAGCAGGGTCGCCGTCGATGGCAGGGCATACTCGCGGCTGCTGCTCAGCTCGGCAAGCATCACCTGTTCGCCCTGTTGCCCGCGGTACTCGGTCTCCGGCAGGTAGTCGATCCCTTCCCGGCGCAGCTTGCGGGCAACGTAGCGATGCGCCCGCTCCGGCAGGTCGGGGAGGGTACGGGAACTGAGGTCGATCAGCTGCAGAGCGATATCAGCCCGCTTTTTGCGCAGCAACTCACGCAGCTCGAACAGCACCTGCAGTCCAGTGGCCCCACCGCCGACAAACGAAATGGTGATCCGCTCGTCCATGGCGCGGGTGAGCCAGGCGTCAAGCAGTTCCGGGCCGCGCCCGGCCTGCAGGTGCTCGAGTCCGTAGATGTTCTCACCCTGGGCTGGTAGCGACACGCTTGCGCCAGTGCCTATCACCAGCCAGTCAAAATCCAGCTCCCCTGTCCGCAGGGAGATAGATTTCCGTTGCTGAAAATGCTGCAGCTCGGTCGGGCCGAAATTCAACCGTTGCTGATGAAAACTAAAACTGAATCGCTCCGCCAGGGCTGCATAAGGGACCTTGAAGTCGCTCGCCGGCTTGCTGAAGGTTTTGTGCAGGTTGGTCACCTTACAGTGCTCAGCTCCGGAATCGACCAAGTGCAACTCCAGTTTCGGCGCCTTCTTGGCCAGCTCGACCAGGCACGCCAGTCCCGCGTAACCGCCACCAATTACCACCACTCTAGCCATGCTTTGCTCCTTCCCCCTTTAGTGCAACGGTCCTAATTCGACACCTTGCAGCAGATAATCGGCCTCGTCGGCGCTGCTGTGTTGCAGGTCGATCCGCCCAGGGATTTCCGGCAACAGAACCC
>CALZHR010000255.1 GCA_945787335.1 uncultured Desulfuromonadales bacterium | reverse complement strand
TTCGTTCAGCAGTGCCGGCAGCAGTTCCGCTGCCGGAGAGTGGTTCAGGTCGACCACGATCCGTGGCTGCGCTCTGGCGATAATATCCCGATCCAGGGCGCGCAGAAAGCCGTCGCGGTAATAGTTGTTGATATTCGGCAGCTCGGCGATGGTCCCCGGTTCGCTGAAGTGGACCCGGCGGAAATTCTCTTTATAAAACACCCGTTCGATCGATTTGGTCGCCGCCGAAGAGAGTTCCAGTCCCTGCTCGTCGAAGAAAACGATTTCGGTGGCGGATGAATCACGTGGTGACTGACGGAAGTGGACCCCACCGACTTCGCCGAACGTCGTCAGTTTGTAGCGCAGGACCGGCAACGGCAGGCGCTTGACGTCCCGCACATTGACCCCGGCCGAAAGCAACCCGCCGACAAAAGAGCGTTTCAGCATCCGTGAAGAACGGATTGAATCCCGGCCGGTCAGGACAAACGAGTCTTTCGGCAGGGTGGAGCCGTAGGCGGCACCCAGCTTGGCGGCAAACTCGGGGGTCAGTTCGATATTCGTCAGACCTTTAACCAGCGCTCCTTCAAACAGGCTCTTGCGCCAGGTTTCGCCCCAGATCAGGTTGTTGGTGACAATTGAGCTGCCCTCGATGATCTTGTTCGGCCAGATTTTGACATCGGCATTGATGGTGGCATCTGCGCCGATCTTTGAATCGTCGCCGACCACGACGCCGGGCTTGAGGGATGCGCCGACCCCGATCCGGACGTTCTGGCCCAGCACCGCCCCGTTGATCTTGGCGTTAGCCTTTACGTAAACGTTGTCCCAGAGGATGGTGTCGGTCAGTTCCGCCCCGTCTTCGATGACGCAGTTACGACCGACAATGCAGTTTTTCAGTTGCGGCATGCCGACCAGCCGGGTGTTGTCGCCGAGAACCACCATCCCTTGAATGTTCGGCAGAATGTCCGGGTTGGTGCTCGCTTCGGCGCCGAGAAAGAGCCCCTTGTGGTTGCCGGAGCGGCTTTCCTCGATATTGACCGCGACCTTGCTGGCGAGGATGTCCTTGCAGGTTTCCAGGTAGGCATCGGAGTTGCCGATATCCTGCCAGTAGCCTTTCAGGGTGCAGCCGAACAGGCGATCTTTTTGCTTGAGCATTTGGGGGAAAATGTCTTTCGACCAGTCGCGGTTCTCCCCGTCGGGGATCAGGTCCAGAACCTCCGGCTCGAGAATGTAGATGCCGGTGTTGATCGTATCGGAAAAAACTTCTCCCCAGTCCGGTTTTTCCAGGAACTTGGTGATTTCACCGCTCTGGTTGGTGATGACCACGCCGAACTGCAGCGGGTCGGCGACCGGGGTCAGGGTCAGGGTCGCCTGGGCCTGTTTTTCCTCGTGGAACTTAAGCGCCTCGCTCAGGTCGAAATCGGTCAGCAGGTCACCGCTGATGATCATGAAGCGTTCGTCGAGGTGGCGGGCTGCAGCCTTGACCGCCCCGGCCGTACCCAGATCTTCCAGCGGCGTGACGTAGGTGATATCGACCCCGTATTCGCTGCCGTCGCCAAAGAATTTCTTGATCGTTTCCGGTTGAAAGTAAAGCAGCATGACCAGTTCGGTTATGCCATGTTTTTTCAGCAGGTCGACAATGTGCAACATGATCGGGCGGTTGCATAAGGGAACCATCGGCTTGGGAAGGTTGATGGAGAGGGGGTGCAGGCGGGTACCGAAGCCTCCAGCCATGATTACAGCTTTCATTAAACCTCCTAGTGCAGGGAGAGTCGCTCTGTCAAGAAATGAAGAAGCAAGTCGTCAAAAAATGATAGATCGTTGTCGGGTGAAAATGTCAATTGCAGTTGCTGTTTGCCGCGCTTTACAGTAATCGGGCGATTTCTGCTTTCAGTTCATCCAGGTTTGAGCTTTTAATGACGTAGGCATCCGCTAACCAGGAGGCGAAATCATCCTTGTAGCAGTTGTAGGCGCTGCACAGGACGACGGGAAGACCACTCTGCTCTTTGACGATCTTTTGCAGCATGTCGAGGCCGCTTTCCTGTTTGATCTGGATATCAAGAACCACCAGGTCTATCTGTTCATCGGCCAGGGTTTTGGCGGCGTCTGCACAGTTGGCTGCCGTGACTACTTCATAGCCCTCATCGGCCAGCTCGGCAGCGTAAAGCAGACGCAGACCAGGTTCATCATCCACCACCAGAATTTTTGCCACGGAGGGCTCTCCTTTCGCTCGCAAACACATTAAATATTTGTTTGGAATTATAACAGCAAAGACCGATAAGGCAACGAAATCAATCGCGCAGAAGATGCTTGCCCTGTTGGCGGCAAACTGGCACTATCGGCGGCATGCGCAAGAAAGCTTTTAGACTCTATTCTACTTACCTGAAACAGCGCTTTGGCGGGCGTGTTCACAAGATTTCCATCGATGCCGGGTTCGGTTGTCCAAACCGCCAGGGCGGTCGGGATGCCCATGGCTGCCTGTTCTGTGACCCCGGCGGTTCGGGGGCGGTCGGAATGGCGCGCAACGAGCCGATTGCGGTGCAACTAGAGCGTTCCAAGGAGCTGATGCGGCGTAAGTACCGGGCCAAGTATTTCATCGCCTATTTTCAGCCTTTTTCCAATACCTACGCCCCGGTCGATGTCTTGCGCCGTTGTTATGACCAGGCTCTCGCCGTAGACGATGTCGTCGGCCTGGCGGTCGGCACCCGCCCCGACTGCCTGCCGCCGGAAACTCTCGAGTTGCTGGCCGAATATGAACAGCGGACCTATTTCTGGCTCGAACTCGGGTTGCAGACAACCCATGACCGGACGCTTGATTACCTGCAGCGCGGTCACGATTATCAATGTTTTCTCGACAGCTATCGGCAGGCTAAGGCACTGGGGTTACGGGTCTGTGTCCATCTGATTCTGGGCCTTCCGGGAGAGTCGCGCGAAGATATTCTGGCCACCGCCGAGGAGATGGCGCGGCTTAAGATCGATGGTATCAAGCTGCACCTGCTGCATGTGCTCGAAGGGACGCCACTGGGCGAACTCTACCAGCAGGGACAGGTGCCGATGTTTGCCATGCAGGAGTATGTGGAGCTGGTCGTGGATGTCATCGAGCGCTTGCCGCCAGAGACCCTGATCCAGCGCCTTACGGGTGACGGTCCGCGTCACATCCTGCTGGCGCCACTCTGGTCGATGAATAAATGGGAAATCCTCAACGCGATCGACGCGGAGTTGGTAAAAAGGGGAACCGTGCAGGGAGAGAGGTACGCGGGTTGAGCCTGACGGGGGAATAAACCTTGCCCGTACGCCTCATAGAGCTTATGAGGCCGCCCTGTCAGGCGGGCGAGATCAGGAACGATCCGAGCTGTTGACAAACTGTTGCGGAGTTTCCGGTACCGGGGTTGCCCCCCCCCAGGAAATCAACAGCAACGAGGCCCAAATCAGACTAATGAAGAGAATAGCAATTCTGAACATGGCGCGTAATCTATCAGACCGGTCTAGGCGAATCAAAAGTAGAGTTGCCGCACGGAATGTTTCACAATTGGTCGCTTGCCGCCTTCTTTCCCGGCATGTTATGGTGCCGGTCTCCGGTTCATCCCAGACTTTTTGCATCTCGATCTAGCAATGTCCATCTCCAAAGCAAAATCTCTTGCGAGTGTTTTTAATTCATGTTTGATCTGAACAGCCTCAATCCACAGCAGCGGGACGCGGTCTCCCATATCGAAGGTCCGTTGCTGCTGCTCGCCGGCGCCGGCTCCGGAAAAACCCGCGTCATCACCTGTCGAATCGTTTACCTGCTGCAGCAGTGCGGCGTGCCGGCACAGCAGATTCTGGCGGTCACCTTTACCAATAAGGCCGCCCGCGAGATGCGTGAGCGGGTCGAGGAAATGGTCGGTCGCAAGGGCTGCAAAGGGATGGTGATTGCCACCTTCCATTCCCTCTGTGTCCGGATCCTCAAAGCCAATATCGAGCGGCTCGGCTACAAGAAGAATTTTTCGATCTATTCGGCGTCCGACCAGCAACAACTGGTGCGGCGCTTGTTGCGCGACGAAATCGCTGACGCCACCGGCAAGGATGCGGAACAGATCCTCTGGCAGATTTCCGACGCCAAAAACCGCCTGGTCGGCCCGGCTGAATTCCAGTCGAGCAGCAGGGATCCGATTTCATGCATGACGGCATTGCTTTATCCCCGCTACCAGAAAGAGCTCAAAGCGTATAATGCGGTCGATTTCGACGA
>CALZHR010000254.1 GCA_945787335.1 uncultured Desulfuromonadales bacterium | reverse complement strand
GCTCATGGAAGCTGACCTGCGACGGGTGACTATGCTTGCCGGTGGCAGCCTCATGGGTGTGGGTATAGTCATGGCTGTGCAGGTGTTCATGCTCGTGAGGATGGCTGTGCACGAGCTCGCCGTGCCGGTGAGGATGGTCGTGATAGTGATGGTGATGGTGGGAATGCTCATGTCGATGCTGCAGTTCCAGCACTTGCCGGGAACGGACATTCTTGTAACTCAAGGCGAGCAGGTTGAGCTCCCGCTGGCCCTGGTCGGCGAGGAACTCGGCGGTCGCGTAATCCTCCAGCACCTGGCCACGATGCAACACGATGGTCCGGCTGGTCAACTCGGCGACCAGAAACGGGTCGTGGGTCACCAGGATCCGCGTTTGAGGAAGCTGTTTAAGAATCTCCAGCAACAACTCCTCCCCCTGTGGATCGAGGCCCGCAGTCGGCTCATCGAGAATCAGCAACTCCGGCTCCATGCTCAGCACCGTGGCAATCGCCAGGCGCTTGCGTTCGCCTCCAGAGAGCTGCAACGGCACCCGCTGTTGGTACCCCTCCAGCCGCACCCGTTTCAGAGCAGCATCGACCCGTCGGGAAACCTCCCGCTTCGACAGGCCAAGCTGTTTCGGCCCGAATCCGACCTCCTCGGCACAAGAAGCACAGAACAGCTGATCGGCGGGGTCCTGAAACACCATTCCGACTTTGCGCCAGAGCAGTTGCCGCTGGGCCTTGTCGAGCGGGCGGCCATTGAACTGGTGCCGCCCCTCGCCGCTGAAAATCCCCATCAGGCAATTCAACAGCGTGGTCTTGCCGGCCCCGTTTTCACCAACAACGGCCACCGACTCGCCGCTTTTGAGAGAGAAATCCACCCCCCGTAACGCGGAAGTTCCGTCGCCATACTGATAGTGGTAATTCTCCAGGGCAACCACCGCCGGCGCATCTTCGGCGACCGGCTGACTTGCCAGCGTAGCGGGCTCCGGCGGCAGATTGCAGACCTGCTGTGCCGGCAGTTCGGCACCTGCCGCGCCGGCCAGGCGAAAGGAAAAATCGAGACCGTGCTCACGCATCGACGGCGGATGTGCTACCAGTTCGGCCATACTGTAATCATGATGGACCTGCCCCGCATCCAGAACCACGGCCCGCTGACAAAGCTCAAAGGCAAACAGCAGGTCGTGAGTGATACAGATCAGGGTCCCCTGGTAATTACGCAGCAACTCGACCAGCAGGTTCTCCTGCCCGGGGTCGAGATTGGCGGTCGGCTCGTCGAGGATCAGCACCTGCGGCTTCATCGCCAGCAAACAAGCCAGTGCGGCACGCTTTTTCTGCCCGTAACTCAAATGATGGGACGGTTTATAGATCAGCTCTTCGAGGCCGACCGCGGCTAACGACTGGCGCACCAGCGGCTCCATCATTCCCAGCGCAACGCCCTGGTTGAGCGGCCCGAAAGAAACATCATCGTAAAGAGTGGAGCAGAACAGTTGATCGTCCGGGTCCTGAAACAGCACCCCGATTTCGAGCCGCGCCCGCTGCAGATGGTCACCGGCCAGCGGCCGCCCCTGATAAACCAGCTCCCCCCGCTGGGTCGGCAGCAGGCCATTGAGATGCTTGATCAGGGTCGATTTACCGGAGCCGTTCTGCCCGACCAGGGCAATCCGATCACCGGCGGCGATACTCAGGTCGATCCCGCGCAGTGCCTGATGTCCTCCGGGGTAACGGTAATGCAGATCACGGATCTCGAACTGGGCCGGACCGTCGAAATCGTTTGGCGGCAGTCGTTTCAAATCATGCATCAGCCAGCCCCCAGACGGTCGAACAATAATAAAGCAACGCCCAGCAGCAGCCAGATACAGGCATGCAACCAGTCGCCAGCCGTCACCCTGAAATAGAATGGCGCCGGGAAACGTCCCTGGTAACCGCGCGCCTGCATGGCAGCATAAACCCGGTGGGTCCGTTCAAAACTGCGCACGAACAGCATGCCGAGAAAATTGCCCATCACCCGCAGCGTTTCAACGCTGGACTGGCGCCGGAATCCGCGCACCTGCATGCCGACCGCCATCCGCCGGGCCTCTTCTAGAAAAACAAAGACATAGCGATGCGCCAGCAGCAGCATCTGGCCGACTTTCTCCGGCACACCAAGCCGGGTCAGACCCTCGACGGTGCGTGGCAGAGAAGCGGTCGCCAGCAGCGGTTCCATCAACAAGGCAACGGCACAGGCCTTGCCGGCAATCGCCAGCGCCAACTGCAGACCGCGCAAATTAAAGGAGAACCAGTCCAGCCCGGCGAAAACCAGCAGGGTATCGTCAGGCCGGCTTGCCGCAGTCAGCGGCATGACCAGTAAAAACATGGAGAGAAAACCGCTGATGGCGAGCAAGCGCCGCAGAGAACGGATCAGCGGCAGCCGCGCCAGCAAGACCGCAGCAAAAGCGAGTAGCATGGCAATTAGCGCCGACCAGGGAGAACGGGTCGCAACCACCAGAAAGGCGAAGCCGAGCAGCGCGACCAGCTTAAAGCGTACATCCCAGCGATGAAACGGTGATGTCCCCTCGGCGTCAGCATCGATGACCGGTATCGACCAGTCCCGTTCCTGCGCCACTTTTCGAGAGCCGCGAACCGTATTTTTCACAATCCGCAGCGTCAACCAGCTGCAGGCGGCCAACGACAGAATGCCGATCAGCAAAGCAGCAAGCGGCAGTTGGATGATTTGCGCTTCGTTCATCAGCTCTCTTGCATCAACGCTCCAAGCCGCTGCTCGAGCAGCTCCGGCTTGACCCGAAAAAGGAAGGAGACGGTAAAGGCACTAACCAGACCTTCGATGACAAATACCGGCAGATGAGCCAGCAGAGCCAGCTTCATGACACCGAAAAAATCTTCGCCGCCCGAGACCAGCAGCAAGGCAAGGATGGTGGCCGCCAACAGGGTGCCCCCAGCTCCGGCGAGGGCACCGACGAGCATATTCCGCTTCCGGGTCGTGCCGCGCAGCTTGTTGAACAGCAGGCCGCAAATGAGCGCCGGCACGCCCATCATCAACCCGTTGGCACCCAGGGCCGTCAAACCGCCGAAAGAGAAGAGTAGACTCTGCAGCAACAAGCCGAGAAGTATACCCAGAAATGCCGAACGGCCGAGCAGCACACCGACAAGCCCGGGGATCAGCAGATGAACACTGGTCGGGCCGAGCGGCACATGGATTAGAGAAGAGACAAAAAAAGAAGCCGTCACCACCGCCACTTTCGGCAATTCTTCGCTGGCGGTCTGCTTCACGCTCCAGGCCGCAATAGCCAAGCTGGCGGCACCACTGCCGAGAGCGACACCGATCGGCAACACGCCATCAGAAATATGCATCTAACGTAGTCCTTTGAGGCGAGGGAAGACGGAACAGATCGCCAATGTCTCCCGG
>CALZHR010000253.1 GCA_945787335.1 uncultured Desulfuromonadales bacterium | reverse complement strand
GCAGCATGCCGAAGATCGAAGTCCATCGCCGTGAGCGCAGCGAAAATCTGCTCTGCCGCGGTGAAGAGCATGACCCAAGTCTGTTCGCGGTGGCCTCCGACAGCCCGCTGGAGCTGGACGTACCGGTCTACGATATCAACGATGCCGCAGGGCTTTGCGACCTGATCGTCGCGCGGTTTCTGGCATGAGTGAATTCCGGGTACGTTCCAAGATCTGGCTCGAGTTCCGTGGCCGGCCGTTTCTGGGCGAAGGCCGCTTCCGGCTGCTGGCGGCGGTGGAGCGGAGCGGCTCGATCAATGCGGCCGCCAAAGATCTCGGCATCTCTTACCGCAAGGCCTGGGCGCAGTTGAAAACCATGGAGGAGCACTCCCCCTTTTTACTTGTGGAACGCCGCACCGGTGGTAAGGGTGGCGGCGAAACCCGGCTGACCCCGGCGGCAGTCGAGCTGCTGGATCATTTCAAGCAGCTGCGTCAGCAGGTCAACACCGCGGCCGATCGCTGTTTCGAGGAGAGCTTCCCGGCATGACCATGGTCTTCCGCACCCTGCTCGCATCAATCCTGCTGTTGCTGACCGGATTGCCACCGGCCAGCGCTGCGCAGCTGTCAGTCTTTGCCGCCTCATCCCTGACCGGGGCACTGGGGGAGATCACCAAGAGCTTTGAAGCCCGGAACCCCGGCGAGCAGATCATCCTGAATTTTGCCGGCAGCCAGACCCTGGCGACCCAGATTGAACAGGGCGCGCCGGCCGACCTGTTTATTTCTGCCGACCTGGCCGTGATGCAGCGGCTGCAGACCGCCGGACTGGTGGAAAAGCCCCGCCCCCTGTTGCGCAACCGACTGGTCCTGGCCGCGCGAGCCGCGCTGAGCCCAGCCCTCACCCAGCTTGAGGATCTGGGCCGGCCCAACCTGTTGCTGGCGATCGGGAATCCGCAGGTGCCGATCGGCCGCTATACCCGGCAGCTGTTCAGTGACCTGGCCGAAGACTCAGGCTACGGCGCCGAGCTGGTCACGCGGATCAACCGGAATATTGTCAGCGAAGAAAACCGGGTCAAGGCGATAGTCGCCAAACTGCTGCTCGGCGAAGCGGATGCCGGAATCGTCTACCAGAGCGACCTCGCGGCCAGCTCCGCTGCCCGGCTTACGGCCATTCCCCTGCCGGAAAAGCATTCGATTCTGGTGGTTTACCCCGTGGCGAGAGTCCAGGGAGCACAGACTGGGACCGAGCGATTCGCGGACTACCTGTTCAGTTCCGCCGCGCAAAGTGTTTTTGCCCAACATGGTTTTGCCCAGGGAGGAGAGGAGTGAAGCGCCCCCGCCCCTTTACTCTGCTGCTGGCAGGAGCCGGTCTGCTCCTTGGCGGACTGATTCTCTTGCCGATCCTGGCCCTGCTGCTGTCGAGCCGTCCGGCGACACTGCTGAGCCTGCTGCAAAGCCGAGAGATCCTGCTGGCACTCTGGATCACCCTGCTCTCAGCGGTCATTGCCCTGCCGTTAATATTCGCCCTCGGCCTGCCTTCGGCCTACGGTCTGTCCCGCTGCAGTGGCCGACTGCGGCGGAGCCTGGAAATTCTCCTGGAACTACCGATGGTCATGCCACCGGTGGTCGCCGGCCTTGCCCTGCTGCTGGCCTTCGGCCGCCGGGGTTTGTTCGGGGAGCTGCTGGCCGATTTCGGGGTCCGCATCCCATTCACCCTGAGCGCCGTGGTCCTGGCCATCCTGTTCGTGGTCACCCCGTTTTTCGTCCGCCGCTGCCTGGTGTTGTTTGATGGCATCGACAGGAGGCTGGAGGAAGCCTCGCTGCTGCTCGGAGCCTCACAGCTACAGACCTTCTGGTATGTGACCCTGCCGGTGGTCCGCCGCGGCCTGTTTGCCGAAGCGATCATGGCCCTGGCCCAGTCGATCGGGCTGTTCGGGGTGATTATCCTGTTCGCCGGCAACCTCCCCGGGCGCACGCAGACCTTGTCGCTGGCCATCTACAGCGCCTTTGAATCCGATCCCTTCCAGGCCTTCGCCCTGGGCACGCTGCTGCTGCTGATCTCCTTGCTGCTACTGGCGGCAGTGCATCTGCTTGCGCCACCGGAGGGGCAGCATGGGTAATCTGATTTGCAACCTGCGCCATTCCCTGGCGCACTTCGAACTGAACCTGGAGCTTTCAGTCGCTCCCGGAATCACCATCCTGCTCGGCCCGAACGGGGCTGGCAAAAGCAGTCTGCTGCGGCTGCTGGCCGGACTCAGCAAGCCGGAGTCGGGACAGATACAGCTTGGGGAGCGGCCGCTGTTCGATGCTGATTGCAGCCTCGACCTGCCCCCGGAGCAACGCCGCATCGGCATGGTCTTCCAGGATCGCTGCCTGTTTCCGCACCTCGATGTCAGCGGCAACATCGGATTCGGCCTGAAACTCCGCGGGGCGAAGCGGTCAGAACAGCACAGGCGCACCGCTCAGTTATTGGAGAAGCTCGGCATCGAACACCTGGCCACCCGCAATGTTGCGACCCTTTCAGGCGGTGAACAACAGAAAGTTGCCCTGGCCCGGTCCCTAGCCAGCGACCCGCAACTGCTGCTGCTCGACGAACCGACGGCGGCCCTTGACCCTTCGGCACGTAGCGAAATCCGTCGCTGGCTGCACGCGGTCCTGACCGAGCTGAGTATCCCGACCCTGCTGGTCACCCACGATGCCGAGGAGGTCGCCTATTTCCGCAAGCGGGTTGCCGTCATGGAACAGGGGCAGATCGTGCAATGCGGCAGCTTCCATCAGCTGCTGCGCGAACCTGCGAGTGAATTTATCGCCCGGTTCCTTGGCGTCAACCATATCCCCGGAGAGGTCGAGGTGGTCGCGGGCAAACCGGTCTTCCGCAGTCGGGGAGGATCCAGCTTTCTTGCGCCGTTTGAGAAGATCGCGCCGGGGCAAGCCTGGTTGACGGTATTCCCCTGGGACATCGCGCTGTACCATGAGCTGCCGGAAGGCAGCCCACGCAATCATCTTCACGCCAGGGTCCAGGAGGTGGTGATTCTCGGCGACCGGGTACGCATTACCCTGGTCAACGACGATAAACTGGTCGCCGAAATCAGCACCCGCGGTTACCAGGCCCTCGGCGAGCCCCAGACGGGGGAAAAGCTCTGGGCGGTATTCAAGGCCCGTGAAGCGCGCATTGAGAATTGCGTCCCGGCCCGTTCCTGACTCAACGAGGAGTGACCATGCTCAGCTATGATGAAGCACTGCAAACGGTTATCGACAGCATCACCCCGCTGAGAGCGGAGCTGCAGCCGCTTCAGCAATCGACTGGGCTCATTCTTGCCGAACCGGCCAGGGCCCGCTGGGACATGCCGCGCTGGGACAATTCGGCGATGGACGGCTTTGCGCTTGGCGCGGTCCCCGATATGCAAAAGCTGAGAATTGTCGGCGCTTCCTACGCCGGCCACCCTTACCCCGACGGTTTGCAGCCCGGCGAAGCGATCCGGATCACCACCGGCGCCCCCCTGCCGACTGGAGCAGATACGGTTATCCCCCTTGAAGAGGCCAGCGAGGATGCTGGGGAGTTATTGCTGCAACAGCCGGTCACACCGCAACAGCATGTCCGGTATCGCGGCGAGGAATACCGGGCAGATGAGATCCTGCTCGAGGCCGGCACACAACTGCATGCCGGGGCCATCGGCATTTTGGCCAGTGCCGGGATTTCCCAGGTCTTAGCCTATCCTCGCCCGAAAGTCGCGATATTCTCAACCGGTGATGAATTGGTCGAGCTGGGGCAGGATCCGGGGCCGGGACAGATCATCAATTCGAACCTGCAATATCTGCGGGCCCGCTTGCATGAGTGCGGAGTCACCCCGATTCCGCTGCGGATCGGTGAAGACTGTGGGGAAGATCTCGACGAACTGAT
>CALZHR010000252.1 GCA_945787335.1 uncultured Desulfuromonadales bacterium | reverse complement strand
GTCACCGGCAGGCCGTGGCCGGCGTCGAGCGGCCGCTCTTTCCCGCCGCCACGATCCGCAAGCTGTACCAGTTAAGCGGCGGTGTGCCGCGTTTGATCAACCTGATATGCGACCGCGCCTTGCTGGGAGCTTACGCCAGGGAGCAGCATAAGATCAGTCCGGCTTTATTGGCCGCCGCGGCCCGCGAAGTTTTCGGCCGCAAGCGCAAGCAAAAGCTGGCCCCGGCCCCCATCTGGCAGAGGTTGTTGCTGGTCTGCCTGATCCTGGTCGGCAGTACCTTGCTGCTGCAGAACTACCTGAACCGGCTGCCGCAAGCCGCGCCCGCGACAAAAATCACCATCCCGATCAAGCGGCAACCGGCCCCGGAAGTTTTGCACTGGCAGAGCACGCAACCGATCGGCCGCAGCAGTGTGCTGGCCTACAAGGTGCTGTTTGCCAGCTGGGGGCAAGAGTACCGCGAATCACGCGGGACGGCGACCGAGCAGGCCGGGAAGCTGGGCCTGAGCCTGCAGCTCCGGCGCGGCAGCTTGGGCCGTCTGCGGCAACTGAACCGGCCGGCAGTGTTAAAGTTGTCCGACCCGCAGCAGCAGGAATTTTATGTCACCTTGACGGCGCTGGGCGAAGACAGTGCCACGCTGGTGATGGCCGAAGAGGTGCACGTTGTTTCCCTGGCCACGTTGACCAGGCAATGGTTCGGCGAGTTTGCCCTGCTCTGGCAGGCGCCGCCGAACTACCGGGGGGCGGTGCGGCCTGGTGATCACGGCTCGATGGTCCGGTGGCTGGAAGAACAGATGGCGGCTCTGAACGGTCGCAGTGTCAGTGCCATGCCGGTTCTGGAAGGGCAGCTGCTTGAAGAAATCCAGGAGTTTCAGGCCGAGGCGGGGTTGAAACCGGATGGCATCGTCGGGACTTATACCCTTATTCTGCTGAACAACAGGATCGGGCTGCAGCTGCCGACCCTGGCCGCCGAACAGCGGGGCTGAGGATTATGTCTTTTATCCTTGACGCACTGAAGAAATCGGACAACAAGCGACCGCAGACCAGTCCGCCACGACTCGATACGGACCACGGGCAGGCGGCGCAAAGCAGACGCCGTCCGCTTCGGGGTTACCTGCTGGGCCTGGTGCTGTTGTTGAATGTCGGGCTGTTGCTCTGGTTTTTTGTTCCCTGGCGACCCGCGCCGCTGGCCGACTCGAAACCGGCAGTAGCGATTCAGCGGCCGGAAGTCAACCTGCCGCCGCTGGCCGCGATCGAGATTCCGCGCCCGCAGGCTGATCCGGCTGCGCCGCTTGCCGCGATCAAGCCGCCCGCGCAGGCTCCCGCGCAAGCCTCCGTTCAGCTCGCGCCCGTGCCGCTTGACGAAAACCGGATCTACCTGCTTTCCGAGCTGCCGACAGCTGTCCGCCGCCGCATCCCGCCTCTGCATATGTCGCTGCACGCTTTCAGCAAAGCGGGCGGATCTGCCGGTCTGGTCAGGATCAACGACCAGATGTTGCGCGAAGGGGCGCGCCTGGACGGCCGGTTCTTGTTGGATCGGATCAGCCCCGATGGGGCGGTTTTCCGTTTTGAAGGCTATCGCTTCCTGCTGCCGCGTCGCGGGCAGAGCGAC
Organism: uncultured Desulfuromonadales bacterium; assembly: GCA_945787335.1. Classification (GTDB taxonomy): domain Bacteria; phylum Desulfobacterota; class Desulfuromonadia; order Desulfuromonadales; family Geopsychrobacteraceae; genus Malonomonas. The sequence goes on along the minus strand of CALZHR010000252.1, from coordinate 338 downwards.
AACCGATAAGCGTTTTTTGACCCTCTGCCGCGTGTTCTGCCCGCCGTTTTGACTTGCCCGGCACCCCTTTTGCCTTGAACCTGCCCTGCTAACGTGCTACCACAGCGAGACTTTTTCTCGTGAGGTAGAGCGATGATCCATTTGACCGATATCCGCAAACAGCACGGCAACCGGGTGCTGTTCAAGAACGCCAGCTTTCAGATACTGCCCGGCAGCCGAACCGGCCTGGTCGGGCCCAACGGGGCCGGCAAGTCGACCCTCTTTCGCCTGATCACCGGCGAAGAAGTCGCCGATGCCGGCGACATCAGCTGCAGCAAAAAGACCGTGATCGGGTACTT
>CALZHR010000251.1 GCA_945787335.1 uncultured Desulfuromonadales bacterium | reverse complement strand
CAAGGGGCTCGGGCAGATGCCGGAAGAGACGCGCAATTATCTGCAGCGGGTCAAGGAGCGGCTGGCGAACCTGACCGTCTAGGCCTTTAATCGTCGACATATTCTGCCGGGACAGCGCAAGTCGTGCTGTCCCGTTTTTGTTTGGCAAAAAATCTGTTAAAATATTAATCAGTTATGAATTCACAGAGTTGACTGCTCACAAACCCGGACAACTATATTTTACTGGATTGCCATGAAAACGATCGCCGCTGAACTTGCCTTTTTCCTGCGCGGCAGAGCCCGGCAGAACCTGAAAGTGTTGCTGCTCTACTGCGTTTTTCTGCTGGTGATGATCCTGGCCTACGCGACCCTGTTCCGCCACCTGATGCTGATCCTTGAGGGGCGGGAGTTCTCCTTTGTCGCCGGGGTCTACTGGACCCTGACGGTGATGACCACCCTGGGTTTCGGCGACATCACCTTCCATACCGACCTCGGTTACGCCTTTGCCGCCCTGGTGACGATCTCCGGCGTGGTTTTTCTGTTGATTATCCTGCCGTTCGGCGTCATCAGCCTGTTTGTGGCACCCTGGATCGAGCAGCGGCTGCGCTACCGGCCGACCATCTCCCTGCCTCCCGAAACCCGGGGGCATGTGTTGATCTTCGGCATCAACCCGACCACCCGCTCGTTGATCCACAAGCTGAACAGTCGCAACATCCCCTTTATTGTCGTGACCGACGACTACCACCAGTCGCTGCGGCTGGAGGAGGAAGAGAACATCCGGGTCGCCTGCGGTTCGGCGACCGACAAGAAGCTGCTGCAGGGGTTAAAGGTTGAATCGGCCCGCTATGTGCTGGCGATTCTCGATGATCAGCAGAACACCAACCTCTGCCTGACGGTCCGTTCGCTGTGCAAGACGCCGATCGCGGCGGTGGTGGAAGACGCCGAGCATATCGAACTGCTGCGGCTGGCCGGCGCCGACCAGGCGGTCCCGCTGCAGCGGATCATCGGCCGCACGCTGGGGATTCGCGCCACCACCTGCGGCGCCCTGGCGCATGTGATCGGCGCCTTCGGGCCGCTCAAGATCGCCGAGATCCCGGTCCACGGCACGCCCTTTGCCGGCAAGACCCTGGAAGCGGCGAAGATCCGCCAGCAGACCGGGCTGACGGTGGTCGGGGTCTGGCGGCGCGGCAGCTTCGCGGTGCCCTCAAAGGAGACCCTGCTGCACCCCGATTCGCTGGCGGTGCTGGCCGGCACCCGCGAGCAGCTCAACCGCATGGAAGAGCTGACCGGCGAGCAGCCGGCCGACGAGCTGGTGTTCATCCTCGGTCACGGGCGGATCGGCTGTTCGGCGGCGGAGTTTCTCGATCGCAAGCCGGTCCCTTTCATGCTGGTCGATCAGGAGGAGAATCCGCTCTGCGAACAGCATGTGCCGATCATCGGCGATGCCACCAACCGCCTGCTGCTGCAGAAAGCCGGCATCGAGCAGGCCAAGGGCGTCATTATTACCACCAACGATGACAGCACCAACGTATTCTTAACCCTGAGTAGCCGCCACAGCAATCCGCACATTCGGATTGTCTCTCGGGCCAACGCGGAAGAGTCGGTCGAGCAGCTTTATGCCGCCGGCGCCGATTTCGTTGTCTCCAATGCCTCGGTCGGGGCCAGCATCCTGATCAATATCCTCGAAGCCAGGGAGTCGATCTTCCTCACCGAGGGGATCGGCGTGTTCCGCCGGGACCTGCCACAGACGCTGGTCGGCCAGACCATCGCCGCCTCACAGCTCCGGCCGAAGACCGGCTGCTCGATCGTCGCCCTGGAGCAGGAGGGGCAGGAACCGGTGCCGGCCCCGCCGCCGGAGACCGTCCTCGAAGCGGGTGTGAAGTTGATCCTGATCGGCAGCCCGGAGCAGGAAGTGCGCTTCGGCACGTTGTTTGGCGGTCAGTCTGCTGCGCAAGGGTAGTTACCTCTTCGCCTCAACCAGTTCGGCATGGTCGGCATGTTGCTCCCGCAGTCCGAACAGCCGGCGGAAATCTTCCAGAATCATATACAGCGCCGGAATCAGCAGCAGGGTGATGCCGGTGGCGAACAGAATGCCGAAGGCCAGCGAAATCGCCATGGGGATCAGAAACTGCGCCTGCACGCTGGTCTCCAGGATCATCGGCATGAGACCGCCGAAGGTGGTGAGCGAGGTCAGCAGGATCGGCCGGAAGCGCCTTTGCCCGGCCTGCATCAAGGTTGGCAGCAACTCTTCGCCACCCCGGCGGATGCTGTTGGCGTAGTCGATCAGCAGCAGCGAATCGTTGACCACCACCCCGGCCAGGGCGACGATGCCGAACATGCTCAGGATCGACAGGTTATAGCCCATGATCAGGTGGCCGAGCAGCGCGCCGACGATGCCGAAGGGGATCGCCGCCATGATCAGCAGCGGCTGGCTGTAGCTGCGCAGCGGCACCGCCAGCAGGGTGAAGATGATGAACAGCGCCAGCTGAAAGCCGCGCTGCATTGAGCCGAGCGACTCCGCCTGCTCCTTCTGCTCCCCCTCCATGTTAAATGTCAGGCCCGGATAGTCGCGGACCAGCTCGGCGAGCAGCCCGGCTTTAAGTTCGGCGAGGATCTCCTGGGTGCTGGCGCGGCTGCTGTCAACGCTGGCGGTGACGTTGATCACCCGCTTGCGGTCGGTGCGGTTGATCTGCGAATAGCCGCGTCCGGGGATCACTTCGGCGGCCTGCAGCAGGGGCAGTTCGCCCCCGCCCGGGGTGCGGATGCGCATGTTCTCCAGGTTCCAGAGTTGGCGGCGGTCCGCTTCCGGGTAGCGGACCATCACTTTCAGTTCGTTGCGTCCGCGTTGCAGCCGCAGGGCCTCGGCGCCGTAGAAGGCCGAGCGCAGCTGGCGGCCGAGCTCCGCCTCGCTGATGCCGAGGGTGCGCGCCGCCGGCAGCAGGCGGACTTTCAGTTCCTGCTTGCCGAGACTGTAGTTGTCGGCGATGTCGCCGACCCCCGGGTAGCCGGCCAGGGCCGCTTCAATCTGCTGTGAAACCTGATCGAGAACGGCGAAATCGGTATGCGCCAGCTGGATATCGATATTCGCCCCGAGGCGCATCAGGTTGGAGGTAAAAGACAGGGTTTCCGCGCCAGGTACTTCGCCGACCAGTTCGCGCCAGCGGTTGCCGATCTTTGCCGCCGGGACGCCACGCGCCTCGCTCTGGGTGAGCAGCATCGCCAGGTTGGCGATGTTCGAGGCGCTGCTGGCGCTGCCGCCCATGGGTCCGGCATCGACCATGGTGCCGCCGACGATCGCGTAGACATGGCGCAGCACTGAATCGCCCGCTTCGCGCCGTTCGTCGAATTCGGCAACGGCCTGATCGCCGGCTTGCAGAATCCGCTGCACCACCCGGTCGGTCTGCGCCGCCGGGGTCCCCGGCGCCAGCTTCAGGTCGACCAGCACCACGTCGCCGTCGACTTCCGGCATGAAGGTGAACTTCAGCACTCCGCCGGCGACCAGCCCGACCCCCAGCAGCAGCATCGCCAGGCCGCCGGACAGGGTCGCGTAGCGGTAGTGCAGGCAGAGATTCAGAACCCGGCGGTAGGGTCCGGCTATCAGGCGATCGAGCTGCCCCCCGAACCAGCGGCGGGTGCGGTCGATGCGGCCGAGCAGCCCTTTGTCGAGGCTGCGCCGCTTGCCGAACGACAGGTGGGCCGGCAATACGAACAAGGATTCGACCAGCGACACCAGCAGGATGATGATGACGATTTTCGGGATTACCGAGATGAACTTGCCGAGCATCCCGCCGGTGAACAGCAGCGGCGAAAAGGCCGCCACGGTGGTCAGGATCGAGAAGACCACCGGCCGCCCGACCTGGATGCTCCCCTCTTCGGCGGCCTGCGGATAGGGCTTGTCGAGCTGCCGGTGCTCGTAGATGTTTTCACCGACGACGATGGCGTCGTCAACGACGATCCCCAGGGCCATGATGAAGGCGAACATCGAGATCATGTTGATCGAGACATCGACCGCCGGCATGAACAGCAGCGCCCCGAAAAAGGAGATCGGGATGCCGAGCATTACCCAGAGCGCCAGGCGGATTTCGAGAAACAGGCCGAGGATCAAAAAGACCACAATCAAGCCGTACTTGGCGTTCTTGAACAGCAGGTCACGGCGGCTCTTGAACAGCTCGGTGGTGTCGTTCCAGCTGGCGATGCCGACGCTCTCCGGCAGCTCCAGGCGGCGCTGCTCGACATATTCGAGCACCAGCCGGGAGATCTCGTTCGGCTTCTGGTTGCCGACCCGGTAGATTTTGACCATCGCCGCCGGTTTGCCGTCGAAGCGGGCCGTGGTGTCGGTCTCGGCGAAGCTGTCGCGTACCTTGGCGATCTCGCCGAGGCGCAGCTCGGTGCCGTCGGTCTTGGTCAGGATGACGATCTCTTCGTAGCCCGGACCGGTGTAACGGCGCTCCTTGGTGCGGATCAGGATGTCGCCGCCGGCGGTCTTGATCGTCCCCCCCGGCAGGTCGAGGGAGGCCTGCCGGATACGGCCGGCCACCTGCTCCAGGGTCAGCCCAAAACGGCGCAGGTTCTCCTCGCTGATCTCCACCGATATTTCATAGTCGCGCACCCCGGTCAGGTCGACCTGGGTGATCTGCTCTTTGGCGAGCAGGTCGTCGCGGATCCGCTCGGCCTGCTCGCGCAGGCTGCGTTCGGAGTGCGCGCCGTAAACCACCACCGAGATCACTTCGCGGCGGTTGAGCAGTTTGGCGATCACCGGCTCTTCGGCGTCCTGGGGGAAGGTGGTGATGCGGTCGACTTCGGTCTTGATGTCGGTCAGCACCTGGTTGGCGTCGACGTCGGGGTAGAGTTCGGCGGTGACCGTGCCGGAGCCTTCGGCGGCCTGAGCTTTGAGCTGCTTGATACCGTCGACCCCGGTCAGGTTCTCCTCGATCTTCAGGATCACCCCCTCTTCGACCTCTTCCGGACCGGCGCCGGGGTAGCTGACCGAGACCTGAATCTTGTCGAGGGTCACCTCGGGGAAGACCTCCTGCTTGACGGACAGGCCGAGAATGATGCCGCCGACGATAAACACCAGCATCAGCAGATTGGCGGCGACGTGATTGCGGGCCATCCAGCGGATTGCGCCATTCATAACTGTCTTCTCCGAAGCTCGCTGTTCATCGGATTCACTCCGCGGTCCGCAGCAGCAGGCCGTCGGTGGCCCCGGGCACCGGGGTCAACACCAGTCTGACGCCATCTTCGAGAGGCGCGCGGGCCACCACCAGTTCGGCCTCGCGGCGCACCACCTCAAGCGGAACGATCCGCAGCTTGTTCTGGTTGTCCATCACCCAGACCTGGTCATTCTCGCGCAGGGCGCGCCGGGGCAGCACGACCACCTGCGCGAGGGTCGACCCCTGCAGGCTGACCTCGACGAACTGGCCGTGATTCAGCGCGGGGCGGTCGGCTTCAGCCTGCAACTGATAGGGGTCCTCGACCGCGACGACCAGCGTCGCCATGCGGCTGACCGGATCGATCTCCCCGAAGCTGCGGACTATCCGCCCCTGCCACTCGGCGCCGGTCCCACCATCGCGCGAGATAATTGCCGGCGATCCCGCCTGGGTTCCCCCCGGCTTGGGGATCTGCAGCCAACGCAGCTCAGCGGTCGGCAGGGGCACCAGAATTTCCGCCCGGTCGGTGCCGGAAAAACTGCCGATGCTGGTCCCGGCGCGCAGGTACTGGCCGAGGTCGACCGCTTCCTGGCGGATGCGGCCGTTGAAGGGGACGCGGATTTCGGTGCGCTGCAGGTTCAGCTCGGCCAGTTTAAGCCCGGCGCGGGCGGCCGCCAGATTGGCCCGTTCCTGCTGCAGCTGGATTTCGCGGGTGACCAGCGGCCCCGGCTCCCCCTTATCCGGCAAGTCGATCCGCTGCCATTCCTGGCGGGAGACTTTGGCGCGCTCCTGTTCCGAGGCCAGGGCGACCTCGGCGCGCGCGACCTCAGCGCGGGCGACCTCGACGGCCAGACGGTAATCAACCGCCGCGATCTTCAACAGGGTTTCATCGGCCAGGAAAAAGCCGCCGGTGACCAGCTTCGGTGACAGCCAGGCCACCTTGCCGCTGACTTCCGGGACTAGCGAGATCTCCTGCTCCGCCTGGACGGTGCCGGTCGCCTGCACCCGGACCTGGTGCGGGCGCGCCTGCAGTTCGTCCACCTCGACCAGCACGCCGCGGAATTCCGGCGGTTGCTGCTGTGGCTTGGCTTTCATGTTGACGAGCAGCAGCAGCCCGCCGATGCCAAGGGCCAGAATCAGCAGGGGCAGGATGATTTTCAAAGCTCTGCGGGAGCTTTTCGGGCGGTTGGTGACGTCAGTCATTTTTGGTCCTGTAGACGGGAGAGGGTTTGCTGCTGTTGCTCCAGTTCATCAGTCATCCAGCCGCCACCGAGGGCGCGGGCCAGGCTGATCCGGTCGATCAGCCATTGCCGATGAGCGGAGATGTTCTGGCTGGAGGTTTCCAGGAAGCGGATTTCGCTGGCGAGCAGATCCTGACTGCTGAGCAGGCCGTAGCGGTAATTCTCCTGGGCGTGAAACCGCTCCTGCTCACTGGCCTGCAGCTGCTGTTGCAGAAGATGCAGGCGGGCGGCGCTGTTGCGGTCGGCGACCTGGGCGGTTTCGACTTCCTGGACCGCGGCGATGAGGGCCTTGCGGTAGCCGGCGAGCAGTTCGTCGCGACTGGCTCGCTGCCGGTCGCTTTCCGCAGCGCGCCGGCCGCCGTCCAGCAGCGGTTGGGTCAGGCCGAGGATCAGGGTCCAGAAGGTTCCGTCGATATCACCGCTGGCCAGTTGGGTCGCCGAATAGAAGGCGGTCGCGCTCAGGTCGATGGTCGGCAGCCGGTCGGCCAGCGCCGCCGCCAGCTCCTGGTCGGCGGCACGCAGGCTGCTGAGGGCCGCCTGCAGATCGGGGCGCCGGTTCAGCAGGCTGGCCGGCAGGCCGATCGCCACCGCCGGGCCGATCTCCGGCAACTGGTCGATACGGGTGAGCTGTGCCTGAGGGAGCTGTCCCAGCAGCAGGGCGATGCGGTTTTCCGCGCGGCTGATGCCGGTTTCAAATTGCGGCAACAGGGCCTCGGCGCGGGTCAGGTTCTGCCGCGCCTGGTAAAGCTCCCGGGCGGTCGCCAGGCCGCTGCGGTAACGGTTGCTGATGGTGGTGACCAGCTCGCGGTAGTGATCGATCTGCCCGGCGACCAGCTGCCGCTGGGCACGCTGCTCAGCGGCAATAAAATACTGCTCCGCCAGCTGGGCGCTCAGGCTCAGCAGCAGGGTCTCGGTCTCCAGCCGTCCCGCTTCGCTGCGCAGCCTGGCCGCTTCGGTCCTGTCGTGCAAACGGTTCCACAGATCGACTTCGTAGCTGGCGGCCAGGGAAACCCGTTGGGTACTCGCCAGCGCCGAGGAGCTGACTCCGGGAGTCTTCTCCCGGTTCAGTGCGCCGCTTAGGGTCAAGGACGGCCAGAGGCCGGCGCCGCTGATCCGCTCCAGGGCCTCGCGTTGCTCCAGCCGGTGAAGCGCCTGCTGCAGGTCGAGGTTGCCGCTGAACAGCTGCTCCTGCAGCCGGTTCAGGTGCGGATCGTTGAAGCTCTCCCACCAGCGGTCGGTCAGTCTGCCGCCTTCGGTGGCTGCGGCGGCCAGGTACTGCTCCGGCAGCTCGGGTGGCTCGATATTCTTAATCTCAAATGGGCTGCAGGCGGCCAGCAGAAGCAGCAGGCCGATGCCGAGTCTGCGGATCAGCATGGCGCCTCCAGTCCCTGGCAGACGAAGCCGATCAGCTCTTCGGCCAGCCGCTCATCTACCAGCGGCTCCGGAAAACCGGGGAGCTGCAGCGGCGGCCGGGCGCTGAGACACATCACATGGCTCAGGGCGCCCATGGTGAACTGCAGCCGGGTCAGCAGGATGTGCGCCGGCAGCTCGGGCAGCGCCTGAGCCAGGCTGCTGAACAATAACGTGAAGAGCGGCAGAACCTGTTGGATGAAGCAGTTGCGCACCGTTTCATCCGGTTCACTCAAGGCCCGGCCGATCAGCGCGATAAAGTCCACCGCGCCGGGGCCGGAGTTGCGAAAGGCCAGGGTCGGTTCGATGAAGGCGTGCAGCAGATTCTCGGCTGCGGGAGACTTTCCTGCGGATTTCGCCTGGTCTAAAACCGCTTCCAGTTTCTGCTGACGGATTCGGTTGAGGGGGATGATGCGCCGTTCGATGACCGCCTGCAACAGGGCATCCTTGGAGCCGAAGTGGTAATTGACCGCCGCCAGATTGACCTTCGCCAGACCGGTGATGCCGCGCAACGAGGTGTTGTGGAAGCCGTCCTGGGCAAAGAGCTTTTCCGCGGCGTCGAGAATCCGGGTTTTGGTATCGGGTTGGGACATGCGCAGGCCTCTTGTGAGTGTCGGTTATACATGTGATTAAAACACTCGTTTGAATCCTTGGTCAACCGCCTTTGCAGAACTTTACCAACGGCCTGTTTTTTGTGCACAGCGACTACGCACTGATCAAATTGAATGCACAAAAAACAGGCACTTGGCGGCTCATTGAAACATAAATATAAATAAAAACAATGACTTGTGAAGTTGGCACGCTGACTGCTATGTAACCATCGCGATGATCGAGGCTGCAGGTTATGCTGCGGTGGTGATCAACAAGGCACAATTTGAGCAGTCTTTGGAACAACGAGGTTCCGGGTAAAGGCTGGTTCGACAGGGCAAAGGCGCTCTGAACTCCAGGTGGAGTCAGAGTGCCTTTTATATTTGATCTCTCTGGAAAGGGGATTTAGGAACATGAGAAAAATCGAGTGCATCATCAAACCATTCAAATTGGACGACGTCAAAGCTGCTCTCTGTGATCTGGGGATCAACGGGATGACCGTGAGTGAAGTGCGGGGCTTCGGCCGCCAGAAAGGGCACACCGAGCTTTACCGCGGCGCCGAGTATCAGATCGACTTCATCCCCAAGGTCAAGCTCGAATTGGTCGTACCTGCCGACCAGGTGGACGAGGTGGTTGCCGCCGTGCAGCGTGAAGCCTGCACCGGCCGCATCGGCGACGGTAAGATCTT
>CALZHR010000250.1 GCA_945787335.1 uncultured Desulfuromonadales bacterium | reverse complement strand
GACCAGGCCGCAGCGGCGCAGCAGTTGGCCGAGCTCCTCAGGGAACTGGTCGCAAGCGGCTCGCACCACCTGGCCGTCGACAAAGGTGATCGTCCCCTTTCCCTGGTTCGATTCCAGAGTCAGGGTTCCCGATTTCTTGCTTAAACTGACGATCTGCAGAATATCGCTGATCCCCAGATCTTCCAGATAGCCTTCCAGGCTCATAGTGAAATGTATCCTGAGCAGACAGTTGAGGCGAACTCCCGAACCGGTTTCAGCCAAAACCCTCAATCGTTATTTATAAGGATAGCTTAAGATAACGAAGAAATGACCCGGAGTAAAGTTTTAGTTCGTTTTTCAGCCCTGCTTTCCGCGACCTTTGAATTGCAGTCGGATCGGCACCTTGTCAAATGCGAACTTTTCCCGGAAGCAGTTGGTCAGATAGCGCTGGTAGGAGAAATGGATATCCTCGGGGCGACTGGTGAACAGGACAAAAGTCGGCGGGCGCACGGCTCCTTGAGCAACATAGTAGAACTTGATCCGCCTGCCACGCACATAGGATGGCGGATTGCGCTCGACAAACTCTTCCAGCGCCTTGTTCAGCTGCGGGGTCGGCACGCGGCGGTTGAACTCCTCGGCGACCTCTTCGACGGTCGCCATGATCTTCGCGACCCGCTGCCCGGTCAGGGCGCTGACAAACTGGATCGGAGCAAAGGGCAGATACTTGAAACGCCAGCGAACTTCTTCGACAAACCGCCCCATGGTCCGATCATCCTTCTCGAGCAGATCCCACTTGTTGACCAACAGGATCAGCGCCCGCCCCTTTTCAAAAGCGTAGCCGGCCACTGAAAGATCCTGGTCGGTGATCCCCTCGTCGGCGTCGATGACCATCAGCACCACATGGGCCCGATCCATCGCCCGCAGGGCATTGACGGCGCTGTATTTCTCCAGGGTCTGGCTGACCTTCCCCTTGCGGCGGATGCCTGCGGTGTCGATCAGCACGTAGCGTTTTTTGTTGTAAGTGAAAGGGGTGTCGATGCTGTCGCGGGTGGTGCCGGCGGTCGGGTTGGCGACCACCCGCTCGAAGCCGAGCAGCCGATTGACCAGCGACGACTTGCCGACATTCGGCCGGCCGATCACCGCCATGCGCACTTCATCCTCTTTCTCCTGAGCCTCCGGCGCCGGCGGCAGCAGTTCGAGCAGGTCGGTCATCAGGTCGTTGACCCCGCGCCCGTGCTCCGCCGAGAGGGAATAGAGGGTCTCGATCCCCAGGGCGTAGAACTCGCCGATCGCCGTTTCCTGCTTCTCGCCGTCGATCTTGTTGACCAGGAAAAAGACCGGTTTCTCCACCCGCCGCAGCAGGTTGGCCACTTCTTCGTCGGAAGGAGTGAGGCCGTCGCGCACATCCATGACAAAGAAGATGATGTCCGCCTCTTCGACCGCCAGCTGCGACTGTTCGCGCATCTGGCTGAGCAGCCGGTCTTCACTGGCCGGCTCGAAGCCACCGGTATCGATAAGCAGAAAAGGGGTGCCGAAGCGCGTGACTTCGGCGTAGTTCCGATCGCGGGTTACGCCGGGGAAATCCTCGACGATCGCCTTGCGCTGACCGAGAATCCGGTTAAACAGGGTCGATTTGCCGACGTTCGGTCGGCCGACAATGGCAACAACAGGTAACATTTTTTTATCTTTCCAAGCAGCGCTTACTCATAACCGAGTTCGCGCAGCATCCGCTCACTCTGGCTCCAGTCCTTGTCAACCCGAACGAACAACTCCAGAAACACCCGGGTGCCGAGAAACCGTTCGATCTCCTTGCGGGCATCCTGTCCCAGCTTGCGGATCATCTGCCCCCCCTTGCCGACGATGATCTTCTTGTGACTGTCCCGCTCGACGTGGATGGTCGCCTGAATCACCACCAGGTTCTTCTCCGGCTTCTCTTCAAAGGTTTCAACCTTGACCGCCACGCCATAGGGGATCTCCTCGCTGGTGCGGCGCATCACCTTCTCCCGCACCATCTCGGCGACGATGAACCGCTCCGGCTGGTCGGTGAGCATATCTTCCGGGTAGTACTGCGGCCCCTCCGGCAGGTAAGGCTCGATGGCTCCGAGCAGCTGTTCAACCCCGTTGCCGGTCTGCGCGGAAATCGGCACCACTTCCTTGAACGCGAAACGCTCGGCGTAAGCCTCGATCAGCTGCAGCAGGCTGGGCGGTTCGATCAGGTCGATCTTGTTGAGCACCAGGCAGACCGGCGTTCCGGCCCGCTCGAGAAGTTTGAGAATGTACTCGTCACCACCGCCGGGACGGTCGTTCGCCTCGACCAGAAACAGCACCAGATCGACATCGGAAATGGTTCCGACCGCCTGCTCGACCATGTAGCGGTTGAGCTTGCCTTTCGGCTTGTGGATACCGGGGGTGTCGACAAACAGAGCCTGACCGCCGGCAAAATTGTGCACGCCGAGAATCCGATTCCGGGTGGTCTGCGGCTTATTGGAGGTAATCGCGATTTTCTGCCCGAGTATCCGGTTGAGCAGGGTCGACTTGCCGACATTCGGCCGACCGATAATCGCGACGAAACCCGATTTAAAGTTCTCTGCAGTCATTCAGTCTCACTGTTCCGCACCAGCGGGTGATCGAGGGCGCAGGCCGCAGCCTGCTGTTCGGCGCGTTTTTTACTCGGTCCGCGCCCTTTACCGAGCAGTTTATCATCAAAGCGGACCTCCATCGAAAAGTTCCGCGCGTGATCCGGGCCTGTGACCTGCACCAGGCGGTATTCGGGCAGCCGGCCGAACTTGGCCTGCAGGCGCTCCTGCAGACGGGTTTTGTAATCCGTTCCGTAACGGTTCTGTGCCGATTGCTGAATCGCAGCAGAAAACAGCCGGTCGACCGATTGGCAGGCGGCGGCAAAACCACCATCACAATAAACAGCCCCCAGCAGCGCTTCCAGGGCATCGGAGAGCAGACTCGGTTTCTCCCGGCCGCCGCTCTTTTCCTCACCCTTGCCCAGGCGCAGTTCTGCCCCCAAATCGAGCTGCAGAGCAATCGCCGAAAGCCCTTTTTCGCTGACAACTTCAGCACGGATACGGGTCAGCCCGCCTTCCGGGATATCCGGATACTGGCGATAGACCTTCTCGCTGACGGTCAGCTCGAGCACCGCGTCGCCGAGAAACTCAAGCCGCTCATTGTGGAGGACATCTTCATTCTGCTCGTTACTGAATGATTTGTGCGTCAGAGCCTGCTGCAGCAGCTGCCGGTCCGTGAAGTGATAATTCAGTGCCGTTTCAAGGTGTTCCAGTCTAGAAGTCACCGATCCCTCTCCCCAAAGCCAGAAGTTGTCGCGGAGTATAGCCAAAAGCCCTCGCCAGTTCAAACTGTTTACCAAGCAAAATCATTCAGAAATTCAGCCTTTAAACTTGATTCGGGCCAAGGGCATTCCCTATAATGCTCGTTTCCGGGCTGCCGGCGCTATTGCCGGGCACGCTCAACAAACCCTGACCTGCCGCTATACAGCACTGGACCGGCCGCCGATGGCATCATTTATCACCTTCGAAGGAATCGAAGGTTCGGGAAAATCCACTCAGATTCAACGACTCGGCAAAACCCTGGAGTCGCTCGGGCACCAGGTCCTGCTGACCCGCGAACCGGGCGGCTGTGCCATCGCCGATCAGATCCGCGGCATTCTCCTGCACCCGGAGAACGCGGCCATGGTCCCACGGGCCGAACTGCTGCTCTACGCCGCGGCCCGCGCACAACATGTCGAAGAGATCGTCAAGCCGGCGTTGACCGCGGGAAAAATCGTCCTCTGTGATCGCTTCACCGACGCCACCCTCGCCTATCAGGGTTTCGGTCGCGGCCTCGACGCAGCTTTGATCAAGCAGCTCAACCGCCTCGCGGCAGGGAACCACAGCCCCGACTTGACCCTGCTCTTCGATCTGCCGGTCGAGATCGGCCTCGGGCGAGCCCTGCAGCGGGAAGCCGAGCAGCAGGACGTCTCGGAAGGACGATTTGAGCGGGAAACCCTGGAATTCCATCAACGGATCCGCGCTGGCTACCAGCAGCTGGCGGCCGCCGACCCGCAGCGGTTCAGAATCATCAACGCGGCGCAAACAGTGGCGCAGATCGCCGACCGTGTCAAGCAGGTGACCTGTGACTATCTGCATGAGCGAGTCAAGAAATAAAATGACCTTTGAGAGCATCATCGGCCACGAGCGACAGAAGAATATTCTGCGCCAGGCACTGACGAACCGGCGAATCGCCCACGCCTATCTGTTTGAGGGCCCGGACGGCGTCGGCAAGCGCCTGGTCGCCCTGGCGATGGCCCGCGCCCTGCTCTGCCAGCACCGCACCGGCTGCGGCGATTGCACCTCCTGCCGCAAGGTCGATCACAACAACCACCCGGACATTCATCTGCTCGATGCCGATGGGGCGACCATCAAGATCGATCAGGTTCGCGAACTGCAGCGGGAACTGGCCCTGAAGCCGCTCGAAGGGGTCTACCGCATCTGCCTGATCGACGGCGCCGAATTTTTCAACCCGGCCGCGGCCAACGCGTTGCTCAAGACGCTGGAAGAGCCGCAACCGAACACGGTGATCATCCTGCTCAGCAGCCGCCCGGAAAGCCTGCTGGTCACCATCCGTTCGCGCTGCCAGCGCTTACCGTTTCAGCGCTTGCCGAAGCAGCGGCTCAGTGAAGTGCTGGTCAACCGCCTCGATCTGACCGAGGTCGAAGCCGCGGTCCTCGCCGCGCTCTCGGAAGGCAGCTTCAAGAAGGCGCTCGGGCAGAACCGGGAACTCTATCTGGTGCGGCGGCGCGAGCTGCTCCGCTCACTGGCGGCACTCTCCTCCGGCAGCACCATTCCGCTGTTCAAGCTGGCGGACGAGCTTGCCGCGGAAAAAGAAATACTGCCTGAGATTATTGATATCTTTCAGGCCTATTATCGCGACCTGCTGCTGCTCAAGCACGGTCGGCCGCAAACCGATCTGGTCAACCTCGACCTGCTGGAGACTCTGCACCGACAGGTCGATCAGGAAACCACCGAAAGTCTGCTGCAGAAATTGCGTGCCCTCGATACTGGCCGCTACTACCTGCAAAGGAACGTCAATCGGCAACTGGCGATGGAGATCATGCTGATGCGCATGAACGCTGCCTGAAGTCGTCGACAACTGCAGCATTTCTAAATAAAGGATAATTTTCCATGGATAAATTACGCATTGCCAGCATCTCATTCCACTCAGCCGGCAAGCTGTTCGATTTCGATGCGCGGGATCTGGAACTCAAACCGGGCGATCAGGTGATCGTGGAAACCGAACGTGGCCGGGCCATGGGCAGCGTTGTCAGCGAAGTGCGCGAGATCAACCCGGACCAGGCGCCGCCGAAGCTGAAGTCGATCATGCGCCTGGCGAACGAGGCCGATCTGAAGATGTCCGCCAGCAACCGCGAGCGGGAAGTAGAGGCGCTTAAGTTCTGCAAGCAGCGGGTCGCCGAACGCAAGATGGAGATGAAGCTGGTGCGCGCCGAATTTCTTTACGACGGCTCGAAGATCATTTTCTATTTCACCGCTGATGGGCGGGTCGACTTCCGCGAACTGGTGCGGGACCTGGCCCAGCACTTCCGCACCCGGATCGAAATGCGCCAGATCGGCGTGCGCGATGAGGCCAAGCTGGTTGGCGGAATCGGCATCTGTGGGCGCGAACTCTGCTGCTGTTCCTACTTACGTAACTTCGCCCCGGTTTCGGTGAAAATGGCCAAGGCTCAGGGCCTGGCGCTGAATCCGAGTAAAATTTCGGGACAGTGCGGCCGGCTGCTCTGCTGCCTGGCTTACGAATACGAAACCTACAGCGACCTGCGCAAGAACCTGCCGAAATGCGGCAAGAAAATTCAGCTCGACTCTGGCCCCGCCGAAGTGGTCGCGATCGATGTGCTGGCACAGAAAATGACTGTCTGCTGCGCCAACGGCGATCGCTGTCAAATCACCGCCGAGGAGTTGAAAAAAGGAGTGGACAAATGCGCGACGGAGAAACCACAATCAGCGAAACCCAGAGTCAAAACCGAGAAACCGCAAGCCGCATCCGACGCACGGCAGGAAGAGCAGCCGAAGAAAAGCAAACAGCGCAACCGCCGCACTTCCGCTCGCAATCAACGCGGCGGCCGGCCAGCCGAAGGGCGTCAGGAACAGGCGCCGGCTGAGACGAAACCAGCTCAACCGGAGCAGAAAAAGGCCCAGGACTCGTCGGACGGACAGGATCCGGGTCGGCAGCGCCGCCGCAATCGGCGCCGGCCGAGGCGCCGGCCGAATCGTCCGAATCAGCCGGATTCGTCCTCTTGAAGTTTTGTGCAATCCCGTTAAGGAGAGCTGTTCATGGATAAATATTATTACATCACCACACCGATCTATTACGTGAACGACGTTCCGCATATCGGCCACGCCTACACCACCCTGGCCTGCGACGTCATGGCCCGCTACAAACGTTCCCGCGGTTACGAGGTCGCCTTTCTGACCGGGACCGACGAGCATGGGCAGAAAGTCGAAACCGCGGCCAAGGCCAACGGCGAGACCCCTTTAGAGCTCGCTGACCGGGTAGTGAAACGTTTCCAGGCGCTCTGGGACAAGCTCAACTGCACCCACACCGACTTCATCCGCACCACTCAGGAGCGACACAAGCACACCGTCTGCAAACAGTTCAAAAAAATCGAGGCGAAAGGCGACATCTACCTCGGCTATTACGAAGACTGGTACTGCACCCCCTGCGAGACCTTCTGGACCGAAACCCAGCTGCTCGACGGCACCTGCCCCGATTGCGGCCGGGAGACCTCGAAGCTCAAAGAAGAATCGTACTTCTTCAAGATGAGCAAGTACCAGGACCAGTTGATCAAGTACATCGAGGAGAACCCCGACTTCATCCAGCCGAAAACCCGGCGCAACGAAATTCTCAGCTTCGTCCGCGAAGGGCTGCGCGATCTGTCGATCTCCCGGACCACCTTCAACTGGGGGATCCCGGTCCCCGACAACGACAAGCATGTCATCTACGTCTGGTTCGACGCGCTGACCAACTACATCTCGGCCCTCGGCTACCCGGAAGACAAGGATGGCGACTTCAAGAAGTTCTGGCCGGCAGTGCATGTGATCGGCAAGGACATCCTGCGCTTTCATGCCGTCTACTGGCCGACCTTCCTGATGGCGGCGGAACTGCCACTGCCGAAGACGGTCTTCGCCCACGGCTGGTGGACCGTTGAGGGGCAGAAGATGAGCAAGAGCCTGCGAAACGTGGTCGAGCCGAACATGCTGGTCGACAAATACGGCGTCGATGCGATCCGCTACTTCCTGCTGCGCGAAGTCCCCTTCGGCCTCGATGGCGACTTCTCCCACAGCGCATTGGTTCACCGCATCAACTCCGACCTGGCCAACGACCTGGGCAACCTGGTCAGCCGCAGCACCGCGATGCTCAGCAAGTATTTCGACGGCACCCTGCCCGAGGCGGGCGCACTCGACGAGGTCGACCAGGCGCTGGTCGATAAATTCCCGGTCGCGCTGCAGACGGTTGACAAGCAACTGGAAGAGATGGCCTTCAACAAAGCGCTGATGACGATCTGGGAGCTGATCTCGGCCAGCAATAAATATATCGACGACACAGCCCCCTGGGCGCTGGCCAAAGACCCCGCGCAGCAGCAGCGGCTCGGGACCGTGATGTACAATCTGCTGGAAGGGATCCGCATCATCGGCCTGCTGGTCGCACCGTTCATGCCGGAAACCGGCGCGCGGATCATGCAGATTCTCGGTAGCGACAGCAACAACCTGAATCTCGAAGGGCAGGATCAGTGGGGCGGCTTACAGGCCGGCGCACAGGTTGAAAAAGCGGCGCCCCTTTTCCCGCGGATCGAAACCGAGTAGAATCAATTTTTACCAAGTCACTTGTCGGGGCGCCTGTGGCGCCCCGTTCTTTTTTGGAGACATGAAACAGATGGCAACCCAATTGCCGGCGCTGGTCGACAGCCACGCCCACCTAGACGGCCGCCAATTCGAGAGCGACCGTGAAGCAACCATTCAGCGCGCCCTGCAGAACGGCATCAGCCACATACTCACCGTCGGCTGCGACCTGCAGAGCTCTCTCGCCAGCGTGGCCCTGGCCGAACAGTACGAACAGATATACGCCTCTGTTGGCGTTCATCCCCACGACGCCACGGAAATCACCCCGGCAACCCTGGCACAGTTGAAAGACCTGCTCAGCCACGCCAAAGTCGTCGCCCTGGGGGAGATCGGTCTCGATTTCTTCCGTGATCGCTCGCCGCGCGAAACGCAACGCAGCGCTTTCCGCCAGCAGATTCAGCTGGCCAGAGAAGTCGGCAAGCCGATCATCGTCCATGATCGCGACGCCCATGACGAGGTAGTGCAGATTCTGCAGGAGGAGGATGCGGCCGCAGTCGGCGGGGTGCTGCACTGCTTCAGCGGAGACCTGGCGATGGCCCGCAAATGCCTGGAGCTCGGTTTCTACCTGTCATTCCCGGGGACCATCACCTACCCGAAAAACGATGCCGCCCGCGAGGTGGTCAGAGCGATCCCGATCGACCGGATGCTGGTCGAGACCGACTGCCCTTACCTGTCGCCGCAGCAGTTCCGCGGCAAACGCAACGAGCCGGCCTATGTGCGCTACACCGCCGAGAGGGTCGCCGAGATCAAGGGGCTGTCGATTGAGGACGTGGCCCGGGTCACCAGCCGCAACAGCTTCGACCTGTTCGGCTTCGGCACGGTCGACCAGACGAGCAAGATCGCCTATCAGATTCGCGATTCCCTCTACCTGAACATCACCAACCGCTGCACCAACAGCTGTATCTTCTGCGCCAAGTTCGACGATTTCGTCGTCAAAGGGCATGAACTCAAGCTGGATCATGAACCATCCCTCGACGAGATCAAGCAGGCGATCGGCAATCCGAATGACTATGCCGAGGTGGTCTTCTGCGGCTACGGTGAGCCGCTGCTGCGGCTCGAGCTGGTCAAGGAACTGGCGGGCTGGCTCAAAGCGCAAGGGGTCAAGGTGCGCGTCAACAGTGACGGCCAGGCCAACCTGGTCCACGGCCGCAACATCCTGCCGGAGCTCAAAGGGCTGGTCGACGCAATCTCGATCTCGCTGAATGCCGCCAACGCCACCGACTATCAACATCTCTGCCAGTCGAGCTATGGTGAGCAGAGCTATCAGGCCGTGAAGGATTTCCTGTGCCAGGCAAGCGAATACATCCCGGAGGTGACGGCCAGCGCGGTCACTTACCCCGGCGTCGACATTGCCGCCTGCCGGGAGGTTGCGGAACAGCTCGGAGTGCAGTTCCGCACCCGGGAGTACCAGGAAGTCGGTTGATCATCAGAGGAGGAACTCATGCCCCGCTACGATTATGATCTGTTTGTCATCGGCGCCGGTTCTGGCGGCGTCAGGGCGGCTCGAATGGCCGCGGCCGAAGATGTCCGGGTGGCCATCGCCGAGCATGGTCCGACCGGCGGCACCTGCGTCAACCTCGGTTGCGTGCCGAAAAAACTCTATGTGCATGCTTCGGAATACGGGGCTGGCTTTCTTCAGGCGCCCGGTTTCGGCTGGCAGAGCCAGTTGCCGCTGTTCGACTGGCCGACCCTGCGCGACAACAAGAGTGAAGCGATCGGCAGGCTGAACGGGCTTTACGAGGAGATGCTGGCAAAAACGGGGGCGCAGCTGCTCAAGGGCACCGCCCGCCTGAGTGATCCACACACTGTGGACGTCGCCGGCACCAGCTACAGTGCCGAGCGGATTCTGCTCGCGACCGGCGGCCGCCCCTTCGTCCCGGAGTTTCCCGGCCGTGAACACGTCCTGACCTCCGATCAGATCTTCGACCTGGAACAGCTCCCCAAGCGGATGCTGATCGTCGGCGGCGGCTATATCGCCACCGAGTTCGCCGGCATCTTTCACGGCCTGGGCGTCACGACCAGCCAGATCTACCGCGGCGAGCTGTTTCTGCGCGGCTTCGATAACGAAATTCGCCAATTCGTCGCTAAACAGATGCAAAAGAGCGGAATCGATTTGCGCTTCGGGTTGAACGTTGAACAGATCACAAAACAAGCCGACGGCAGCTTGAGCGCCGCGTTATCCGATGGCGGCCAGCTCAATATCGACTGCGTTCTCTACGCCACCGGGCGACGCCCGAACAGCGCCAACCTGGGGCTTGAGAAGTTAGGCATCGAACTTTCCGAAAGCGGCGCCGTCCCGGTCAACGATCGGTACCAGACCGCTGTCCCCTCGCTCTACGCCCTCGGCGACCTGATTGATCGCATGCAGCTTACCCCGGTGGCGCTGGCTGAAGCGATGACGCTGGTGCGCAACCTCTATCAGGGCAATCCGCAGCCGCTCGATTATGACCTGATCCCAACGGCGGTCTTCAGCCAGCCGAACATCGGCACGGTCGGCCTGAGCGAAGAGGAAGCGCTTGCGAAGTACCCGACTATCGACATCTACACGGCGAATTTCCGCTCGCTGAAACATGCCTTGAGCGGCAGCCACGAACGGGTACTGATGAAACTGGTGGTCGATCCGCAGACCGATCGCGTGCTCGGCGCGCACATGGCCGGAGAAGAGGCCGGCGAGATCATCCAGGGGATCGCCATCGCCTTAAAGGCTGGTGCAACCAAGCAGGATTTCGATCGCACCATCGGCATCCATCCGACCAGCGCCGAAGAGTTTGTGACCATGCGCACTAAGACCAGAAGCGCTCCCTGAACGCAAAAAAGCGGAGCCTTGATCGCAGCTCCGCTTTTAAATCGCACATTACCTGGGATTACTTGCCGACAATCTGGGCCTTGCGCTGCTTGAGGATTGCTGCGTGCCGGTCCTCTTCGGCGGCCAGCCAGGAAAAAGCCTTTTTCCCGTCATCGGTGCGGGCATGTGCGGCGGCCTTGTGGAAGTAGGCGGCGAATTTCTCTTCCGCCTTGATCGCCAGGTCGAGCGCGCGGATATCCCCGGCTTCACTGACCAGCGCCTTTTCTACCTGCTCTGTGCTGGGAAAAATCGACTTGTCATCAAACTGCTGCAGATACGGCAGGAACTCGTCTTCATTGTCCCAGAAGGCCCCGTCCTGGTATTTGGGAACCAGATTTTCCAGGGTGCGCAGGTGCGCGACCTCGTCCTGAGCCAGCATGGCGAACATCTCCTTGGCCAGACCGGTATAGGCCTTTTCGACCATGGCCGCATAAAAGCGGTGACCATTCTTTTCCACTTCCATCGCGGCGCGAATCACTTCAAAACCGCTAAAATAATCAGTCCCTGGCATCTCTTCACTCCTGTCGTCTAGCGAACCTCATTCAAAGTTCGCTAGCCTAACCGTTTCACGCCTTCTTGTCCAGACCATTGGGCAGTCAAATGGTCTAGCCTTTGCGGATTATTTACCGAACATTTTCTTCAAGGTCCCATCCAGCAGCTGACGCACAGGTTCATTGTTGCTGTCACCTTTGGGAGCGATTTTTTCCAGCACCCGCTTTGAGACCTCCTCCTTGGCTTTGCTGGCGGCCTGCTGCTTGAGGATCTTTTCGTCGAGACCGAATGACGGCTTGGCGTAGGTCCCTTTGACTTTCAGCGGCAGCATTCCCCACCCGTTCTCATCGGTCAGCGCCCGCTGCAACCCACCACCGGAACCGAAGTTCGCCATCACCTCAGGTGCCAGGCGGGCGTCGAGGCTGAGATTCAAGGCACCGTCAACTCCGACGGTCCCTTCCGGTTTCAGCTTGGCCTTGGAGCTGTCAAGATCGGCAGTCAGGTTCATCAGACCGTTGCGCAGATCATAATTGCCGCTGAAAGCGTTGAAACTGAGGACCTTCAGATCGGGGCTGCCGAGGAAGCTGGCAAACTGTTCGAGAAGTGGTGAACCGGTTAGTTTGCCTTTCTGCAGATTCAACGCGCCTTTGAGCTGCAGAGCCTGCAGAAGCTGAGCGGGGATCGTACCGCGTCCGGAGAAGTTATTCTGCATCTGTAGCAGACCGCTGACGCTTTCGCGCGCTTCCGGCACAATCCCGGCAACCAGCGTGACCAGGTTCGACTGGCTCAGGCTCATCTGCCCCTGGTAGGCCAACCCTTTGACCCCGAGGTCGATGTCTGTGCTGGCCTGCAGCTCACCACCAGCAATCCCGCTGCGCAGTTTCGTCATCTGCAGCCGGTTACCCTTCAAACGCAGGTCGGCTTGAACCTGGTCGAGGGCGAGCTGTTTGTAAAGCAGCTTGTTCACCGAGAGCGATCCGTTCATATCGAGCGGGATATCGAACGGGCCGATATCTTCTGCCTTCGACTTAACCCGCTCGACAGTAGGTTCACTGCTGCCCTGCGACGAAGCGACCGCGCCCTGATCCGAACCTGCGGGCAGAAGCTTATTGATGTCGAGCTGCTCAGCCGTGAGGAGAAAATCGCCGCGGATGACTTTGCCGAACAGGTTGTTGGCCTTGACGCTCAGCTCAGCACTCTGGTCACCCAGCTTCAGCTTGAGTTGTTTGGCCTCCAGGGCGGCGTTCGCATAATTGACCGCGCCACTGACGCCCGTCCGGAGGCCATTGACGCTGGCCTGCACATCGGCCAGGTCAAAGTTAGCGCCCTGCAGAAGTTTTGCCCCGCCGCTGGCCTTGCCGGCCAGATTAACCCGGCCATTGACCAGACCGGACGGGCTGTAAGGCTCAATACTGCTGGTCAAGCCCGCCGGCAGCCTTTGAACCGCATTGCGCAAATCAAACTGATCGAGCGCAACCGTCATACGCAGATCGGGATCATCACTCGCCAGGCCAACGGAACCATCGGCCTTTAACTTGATACCATTCAGATCAATCAGCAGAGCGGCAATTTCGATTTGCTGTTTGCCGAGCTGGTAGCCGATAACATGATCGACGATCAGACTGGCTTGCTTGAATTGCGCTTCCGGCAGATCGTTCAAACGCAAATCGAGTTGCTCAAGGGTGAGCTTGCCCTTGGAATCGATCTGCTCGGCGCCAAGTTCCAGCTCAAGATCAAGCGCCAGCAGCGCCGAATCAAGCTTGCCAGGCAGCGCGGTGCGGTAATAAGGGGCAAACTGCAGCAGGTCGAGAGGAGTAAGCTGCACGCTGAAGTTGCCGGCTTGCCGGTTGAGGTCGTAACGCCCCTTCAGCTCAATAGAGCTCTTGTTCAGCCGTGCGGAAAAATTGATCGGAAAAGATTTATCCAGGGTGATCTGCTCGGCGCTCAGGTTCAGTTGCTCCAGGCTGTAGCGGTAGGGGGATTGGGCGTTCTGCGACCGGTCGACAAACAACAGCTCCCCGCCTTTGAGCGAAACCGCATTGACCAGCAGATCGATCGCTGCGCCACCTGAGGCCCGCTCACTGGTTGCTTCCGGTTGTTGATTTTCTGTCTTGGCCGGCTGAACCCCTACGTTGATCAGATCGCTGAAGTTAAAGCTGCCATCGGCATAACGCATGACCGAAATCTTCGGTTCATCAAGCAGAACCTTGTCAATGACCACTTTGCCGGACAGCAGCGGCCAGAACTGATAGCTGAGCTCAAGAGCTTTGACGGTGAGAAAATTTCCCGATCCGTCCTTCTCCTGAACCCTCAGATCCTTCAGCGACACCCCGGACAGGAGGCCGATCTTGATTTCGCCAAGTTCGACCTTCCGTTGGAGTTGTTCTTCCGCCAGCGGCAGGACCGTTTCCCTGATCTTTTCCGGCGTGACCAGAACTTTGACCAGCACCACAGTGACAATACACAGCACCACCAGAATCCCGGCAAGCACAGCAACGGCCTTTACCAAACCCGACATGCGACCTCCATTT
>CALZHR010000249.1 GCA_945787335.1 uncultured Desulfuromonadales bacterium | reverse complement strand
GGCGTGGTGATTGAGCAGCGGCGGCTCCAGCTTGTCGAGCAACTTTTTGCGCACGTAGAGCAGCCCGGTGCCGCGCGGGCCGCGCAGAAACTTGCGGCCGGTGCCGCAGAGGATGTCGCAGAAGATCTGCTGCACGTCGATCGGCAGCTGGCCGAGGGATTGGCAGGCGTCGAGCAGAAAAGGAACGCCGGCATACCAGGCGAGCTTGCCGAACTCGACCACCGGGTAACGAACTCGGATCGCTGAAATTATTGCCCGCCAAGGTTTTTTTGAGCTTGGGCCCTTGGCGGGCAATACGATTTCAGGTGATTTGCGCTGAATTATTATCTGACGGATGTTGCTGGTGAAGAGCAGACGAATCGTTCTGTAGCTTGAATTGACGCAGCATTTGACGTAACTGGTCGGCCTGAGAGGAGAGCTCCTCCGCGGCTGCGGCGCTCTCTTCAGACGTGCCGGTGTTCTCCAGGGTGACTTCTTCGATCTGTGTCAAACTTTGACTGACCTGTGAAATCCCCTCTGCCTGATTATGGCTTGCCGAGGCAATCTTGCCGATCAGGTCGGAGACACTTGTAATCCCGGCGATGATCTGGTGCAGGGCGGTGGCAGTGCTGGTGACGATAGCTGCCCCATTCTCGGTTTTTTGCACCGAGCCCTCTATCAGTTCAGTGGTCTCGCTTGCCGCTTTAGCACTCCGGGCAGCCAGGTTGCGCACCTCTTCGGCGACGACGGCGAACCCCTTGCCATGATGTCCGGCACGGGCGGCTTCAACCGCCGCGTTGAGAGCGAGCAGGTTGGTCTGGAAGGCGATCTCGTCGATGGTTTTGATGATCCGCGAGATATCCTGGCTCGAGGTATTGATTTCCGCCATGGCGATCTCCATCGCTTCCATTTCGGCGCGACCTTTCTCCGCTGCTTCTTTGGTCTGCGTGGAAAATTGATTGGCCTGATCGGCACTTGCTGCGTTGTTTCTGACCCGATCTGTCATCTCAACCAACGAACTGGATACCTGCTGCAGAGAGCTGGACTGCTGGGTCGATCCGGATGATAAAGTCTGACTGGTGTCGGCGACCTGGCCGGAGCCGGCGGCAATCTGCTCGGCGGCGTCACTGATTTCAGCAAGCATCTGCCGCAGGCGCCCGGTCATCGTTCCCAGCGCCTTGCCCAGTTTATCTTTCGGCGATAACAGTTCAACCTCCTGCGACAGGTCGCCGTTGGCGATCTTTTCCGCCAGTTCTGCGCGTTGGCAGAGTTTCGCCGACATCCGGTTAATTTCTTCGGCCAGAGTGCCCAGCTCATCGCGACTCTGATAGTCGATCTTGACATCCAGGTCGCCATCAGCGATCCGTCTGGTCAGAGACGCCACCTTTTTGATCGGGCGGACAAACCTGCCAGCGATTGGCAGGGTGATGGCGAGAACCAGCAGCAGGGTAACCCCCAGAACGCCGAAAATTTTCAGCTTGAGGGCGGCGACCTCGGCAAAGGCCTGGCGCGTATCCTGGAGGGTCAGAAGCGCCCAGCCGAGCTCCGCAAAGACCCCTTCTGCTGCCAGGGGGGCAAAGCCGACCAGCATCTCCTGGTCGAGGATCTGCTCAATCAGGTATCCTTGCCGGCCTTCCAGGGCCAGCCGGACCGCCTCATGGGCACTCAAGTCGAGGTTGAAGACTGAGCCCTGCTGAACCAGGAACTCAGGCCCCGAAATGACCTGTCCTGCCCGGTTAACGAGGAGAACCAAGGCCTCTTCGTTCTGCTCCCTGCCGTTGATCTTGATGCTCTCGATGAGCTGATGGATTCTGCTCCAGTCGAAACGGGCGCTGAGGACACCGATAATCTTGTTTTTGTTGTAATCGGCGCGCACGGGACTGGAGAACGCCATCGCCAACTCACTGGTGAGGCTGGAGCGGCGGACATCCCTGACGTCGACGTCGCCGGCCAGCGTCTTTTGGAACCAGTCGGCTTCACTGACCGCTTCTTCCGGCGGCTCACCTCCGCTGACGGCCAGGATGCTGCCACTGGCGTTGGCGACGTAGATCTCCTGATAGACGCCGTAATCGGCCTTAAGGCGTTCGAGCTCGGCGGCGATCCTGCCGTCGTCATCGTCGATCATGATATCCTGCAGGCTGCCGAGGGAAGACCAGGCGGTTACGTTGGCAAGCCGCTCGTGCAGGGTCCGGTCGAGGCGATCGGTTCCGGCCTGGGCCAGGGCGAGCAGGCCGGAACCGATTTTTTCCTCAAGGCCGGTTTTGGCACTCTGATAGGCGATCATCCCGAAAACCATTAGGGGGACGAGAGACAGCAACAGAGTGATGGAGATGAATTTGCTCTTCAGGGTCATTGTCGAACCCTTTCTTTGCAACGTTGTGGGCGCGTCTCAGCGGCTATTTTTTCTGCTGGACCAAGACCGCGGTCCAGTCGTCGTAGCCGAGGGGACGATAGGCGACCATGTACTCCTGCCCGCCATCGGAAAACTGATCACTGCCTGTCGAGCCGAGCTGCACTTTGCCCGCCAGCGCCGCATAGTCGCCACTGCTGAGACCGGGGAAATAGTCCTGGAGCAGGATCTCATCTTTCTCCTGGTCTTTTTCCTGGATCTCCAGCTTGAACTTCTGGCGCGAATCGGACATCACGTACCCGTCCCGGTTGACCAGCAGCAGGTAGCTTTGCTCTTTATTCAGTCGCTTGTTGACAGTGTCCTGTAGCGAGTAGAGGGCCATCTCGTAGTGATAGATGCCCGGTTTGCTGCCGTCGTCGAGGACAATCGGCGTGGCATAGCAGATCACCCAGCGCAGGGAGTCGGCTGACATGTAGGTTTCACTGACGTGGACCTGCTTGCCGTCCTGTTCAAATGAGGGCTTGAAGAACGGCGCCGACGCTTCCTCGTTGGAGAGGTCCTTGTCGGG
>CALZHR010000248.1 GCA_945787335.1 uncultured Desulfuromonadales bacterium | reverse complement strand
TTCTGGACCGCGGCAGCGAGCGGCGGCCGGTTCGACGACCGATCTTTGTCTCTTGCTACCTGTTGGGGATCCTGCTGTTCGTGGCCATTTCCGTCTGGGGGCACTACTCATGATGACCACTTCACTCCGTTTCTGTTTGCTGCTGCTGACAACGCTGTTGGCGTTCGCCCCACAGGCCCGGGCCGAGGAGACCGTCTGCATCCAATGTCATGGCGGACTTGAAGGGCGGCTCGGTACACCGGTCGGGCAGTGGCGCGGGAGTATTCATGCTGCCAACGGCATCTCCTGTCATGACTGCCACGGCGGCGACCCGACCGATTTCGCCATGGCGATGAGTCCGGAGCGCGGTTTCATCGGCGTTCCCGACTATACCGCGGTGCCCGATTTCTGTGGCCGCTGCCATGTCGGTGTCAAGGAGGACTATCTGGCCAGCGCCCATGGCAAGGCCCTCGCCGAGGGGGGGGCGCAGTGCGTGGTCTGCCATGGCAACCACAGCATACAGAAAGCCTCACCCGAACTCATCAACTCTGAAGACTGCAGCCGCTGCCACGAGTATGGCCAGGCCGAAGAGATCAAGACGGCAATTGTGGGAACCGACCAGATGCTGGCTGACCTCGAGACCGATCTGCAGGTTTTGGCCAGGCAGGGGGTCACCGTCCAGCAGATGGAGGCAGCCAGTTTTGCCCTGCGCAACGATTTCCGCCGGGTTTTTCACAGCGTCAACATCGACCGGGTACGCAGTGAGACGGCAGGATTTCTGCAACGGGGCGAGGAGATCAAACAGCAGGTCGAAGCAATTTACGCCGAAATGGACCAGCGCAAGCTGATCGGCGGGATTGTCGCGGCGCTCTTCTTTGTCGCCAGCCTGATCTGTTACTTGCTGCGCAAAACCTATCAGCAGGAAGAGGACGCGAGATCCTGAGTCGGTCCACTTCAACCACCCGCGAGGACTCGCCTTGACAGGTGGGCCTCGCGGGTGGTTGAGATTACAGGTACATCAGGAGTCCCAATGGATGGCGTCGACCGGACAGATGTCGTCGCAGGCCCCACAGTCGGTGCAGGTCTCCTTGTCGATCACATGCACCTCCCCCTCTTCGCTGATCGCCTCGACCGGACAGACCGGCGCGCAGGCCGCGCAGTTGATGCATTCCTCTGCCGTAATGTAATGAGTTCCCATTGTTGCCTCCGCCAGGTTGATTGAATAACTGCGTGTTCTTTGCTTTTTAAACATCCCCGTTGAAGCTTGTTTTGAAATCGGCCGGGCGACATTCCACTGCCCTAATCGTCCGAACGCAGATAGTTGACCAGGTGCCAGCGGTCTTCCACTGACAGGCGCAGTTGAAACGCTGGCATCCGGCCGAACCCGAGTGAGAACATCTGGTAGAGGGTGGCTTCGTCGTACCCGGCCAGGTGGCCATCGCGCAAGTTGGGCGGCGGAGGGTTGAAGTGGCCCCCGACCTGGTTGGGATAGTTATCCTTGCCGCCATGACAGGTGGCGCAGTTGATGGTATAGAGCGCCGCACCCCGCTGGCGAGATTCGGCGCTATTGGCTTGCGGGTTATTCTGTTGCTGGCCGAATATCAGGCGCTCTTTGCCTGTTACCGGCACGGCCTCGGCCGGGGCGGAGAGACGTGGCGCTTCCTGAGGCTGAATAGCAACCTGGTCATGCATATCATCACAACCCGCGGTCATCACGAAGATGCCGAGCAGCAGGGGCAGCCAGGGTTTGCTCATTCCTCATCCTCCTCAGTGCAGAGACGCTGTGCCCCGGAGCTCTGCATGGCTCGTCTGGCCACCTCCACCTCACCGGGATGCTCGGTTTGGACCAGAATGCCGATGGCGCCGATAGCAATTTCGGCGGCGTAGGGCTTGGGCCTGAAATCGGGTAGCCCCATGCACCAGAACATCCCGACCAGGGTGCCGATGATCGCGAACAGCATCATCAGCTCGTAGGTGATGATGCCGACCGGAAAAATCGAGATGATCGGTTTGTCGCCGGTCTGCAGCGGGTAAAGCCAGGCGGTGCCGGCGGCCAGCGAAAAACCGATCAGCGCGCCGACGGCGCCGAAGGCCAGGCTGCCGAGATAAAAGCGCGGCTGGTGCTTTTCCCGAACCAGAACGCCGTCCGGGTAGGGGACCGAGCTGAGCGAGGTGATCTTGGTTTCCGGAATCCCGATCGCGAGCAGGTCGTCGACGGCCCGCGCGGCTTCGTCCAGATCAGCAAAGACGCCTAAGATTTCCATCGCCTCACTCCTCATTGACCAGGGTTTCGACCCGGGCTCGCCCCAGCTGCTGCTGACCGATCAGGGCCTCTTCCTGCTCGCGGACATCGGTGATCGCCAGGATCGGGAAAAACTTGGTGAACAGCGTGTAGAGCAGGAAGAACAGCGCGAACGCCGCCAGGGCGATCGACATTTCAACCCAGGAGGGGGTGTAGCTGCCCCAGATGAAGGGGATGTTCTTATGCGACAGCGACGGCACCACGATCAGGAAGCGCTCGATGAACATCGCCACGTTGACCAGCAGAGTGATCCCCAGCAGCGCCGCGGTGGAGCGGCGCACCCGCCGGAAGCAGAGGCCGACAATCGGCACGATGGTGTTGCCGAGGATCATGATGAACAGCGCCAGGCCGTAGTGGTCATGCATATAGCTGAACCACTCCCACTCGATCGGCTTGTGGCCGTACCAGGTGGTGAAGACCTCGGCAAAGTAGAAATAGCTCCACAGCAGGCAGACCGCCAGCAGCAGCTTGGACATATTGTCGAAGTGCAGCGGCAGCAGGAACTCTTCCAGTTTGAAGGCCTTGCGGATGACGATCATCAGGGTGATCACCGCCGCAACACCCGAGGTGATCGCGCCGATGACGAAGTAGGGGGCGAAGATGGTGCTGTGCCAGCCCGGTACCAGGGTGACGGCGAAGTCCCAGGCGACGATCGAATGAACGGAAACCGCCACCGGGATGATCAGACAGGCGAGCAGAGTCGAACCGCGCGAGAAGACCCGCCACTGCTCGGCGGTGCCGCGCCAGCCGATGGCGAGCAGACCATAGATCTTCCGGCGCCAGCCGGTCGAACGATCCCGCACCAGAGCCAGGTCGGGGAGCATGCCGATGTAGAGGAAGATGCCGCTGCCGATGATGTAGGTGTTGATCGCTACCATGTCGAACAGCAGCGGCGAGCGGAAGTTGGGCCAGAGGCCGTACTGGCTGGGGTAGGGGATCAGGTAGTAGAAGATCCAGTTGCGCCCCAGGTGGATCAGCGGAAAGAGCCCGGCGACGGCGATGGAAAAGACCGTCATCGCCTCGGCGCCACGCAGGATCGGCCGTCGCCAGCTGGCCTGGGACAGGCGCAGGATCGCCGAGACCATGGTGCCGGAGTGGGACAAGCCGACCCAGAACACGAAACTGATGATATAGAGCCCCCACATTACCGGGCGGTTGATGCCGGTCACCACCATGCCGGTGGTCAGCTGGACGGTAAAGGCGTAGAGCCCGACGGCGACTACCGCTCCCAATACCAGGGCCAGCAGGTACCAGCGTAAGGTCGGCGGCTGCATCGACGAGAGCATCGCCTCGTTCATGCGGGCGGCGCTGTAGGTTTTATCCCGGGTGTTCATGGCCGCCCCCTTTCAGATAGATGACCGAAGGTTCGGTGCCCAGATCCTCGAACAGGCGGAAACGGCGCGGGCTACGGGCCATCCTTGCGACGCGGCTGTTCGGGTCGTCCAGGTTGCCGAAGGAGATCGCTCCCGGCGGGCAGGTCTGGGCACAGGCCGGCTGTACCTCACCATCGCGCAGGCCGCGATTCTCCAGCTTGGCCTCCTCTTTCCCCCGGCGGATCCGCTGGATACAGAAGGAACACTTCTCCATCACCCCGCGGCTGCGCACGGTGATATCCGGGCTGAGCTGCTGCTCGAGCGGCTCTGGCCAGCTCGGGTCGGTAAAATTGAATACCCGCACCGCGTAAGGGCAGTTGTTGGCGCAGTAGCGGGTGCCGACGCAGCGGTTGTAGACCTGGCCGTTGAGGCCTTCTGCCGTATGATAGCTGGCATAGACCGGGCAGACCGGTTCGCAGGGGGCATCGTCGCAGTGCTGGCAGAGCATCGGCAGGAAGCGCGCCCGCACGTGGGGGAATTCCCCCTCCCAATAGCGTTCGATCCGCAGCCACTGCAGGTTGCGCCCCTGAGCAAAGCCCTGCTGGTCGGTCAGGGCGATGTTGTTCTCCGCCTGGCAGGCGGTGACGCAGGCACCGCAGCCGGTACAGCGGTCCAGATCGATGACCATCCCCCAGCGGATATCTTTGGCTTCAGTCGTCATTCAATCCATCCTTTACAGGCCGAGCAGCTCGCGGCGGTAACTGCCCTCGGGGTGCCCGGAGGTGGCCAGAGCACCGGCTTGCGCAAGCGGTTTGATCCGCACCCGGGTGGCTCCCAGGTTCAGTCTTGGCTGCGGCAGATTCTCCAGCTGCGCCAGCAACTGCAGCGGGTTGGTGCCGCGGCCCTCAGCATAACGGCCGCCTCCCGAGTGCCCCTGACCCAGCGGGCAGGCCACCACCTCCGGGCGCAGGCCGGGGTAGAGCACTGCCGGCAGTTGGATGCTTCCGGCCGCTGAACTGACTTCGACCAGCTCCCCCTGCGCGATGCCAAGCTGTGCGGCGGTCTGCGGGTTGATCTCCAGCCAGGAGCCCCAGACTGCGGTGCTCATCGGATCGGGCAGTTGCTGCAGCCAGGGCAGGTGGCTGCTGCGGCCATCGTAATAGTTGATTGAGGGGTAGATCTGCAACTGCAGCGGGAACTGTTCTGCAGCACCGGCAAATTCTGCTTCATCCGGTAATTTGGCCGGCATCAGCCGACCGAGCCTGGCCGGCTCAGATTCCGGACCGAACCAGCCGCCCTGTTGCAGCAGCCGGTCCAGCTGCTGGCGCGAATCGCCAGTGGACAGAGCCGGAATCCGCTTTGTCAGGTCGGTTTCCAGATATTCAAGGTAGGAGTTCTGCGGTAACTCTTGAGCCAGTTCCCCCCCCAGGGCTTTGGCGGCCGCCAGCAGCAGATCGGGGAACGCCAGGGTGTCATGCAGCGGTTTGACCACTGGCTGCATCAGCCCGATCACCTCTGAACGCACTCCGGCTGGCGGGATGATGTCGCCCCAGCTCTCCAGGTTGCTGTGGCCCGGCAGGATCAGGTCCGCCTGGCGGCTGGTGTCATCCAGGAACGAAGCGAAACTGACAATCCGAGGCACTTTGGCAAAGGCCTGCTGAAACTGGCTGCTCGGCGGCAGGCTGTAAACCGGGTTGCTGCCGTAGACCAGCGCCAGCTGCAGCTGGCCCTGCTCCATCTGCCCGATCAGCCGCTGCAGGTCTCCGTAGCCGCTGGAGAGCTGAGCGCTGCTGGTGGGGCTGTAGTAGATGCCGCCCGCCTTGTTCAGATTGCCGAGCATGACATTCAGCAGTTCTACCGCAGCGATCGCCGCGGGAGCGTTGCTCTGCCAGGCGACCATCTCGCCGACGATGGCCAGGGCCGGTGAAATGCTGACTGCCTCGTCGATGGTGGTGCGGATATCAGCCAGGTTGACGCCGGTGATTTCCGCCACTTTTGCTTCGTCAAAAGCGGCGACCAGGTTGGCGATTTCGGCAGCAGATAAACCTGCCGCCTGCATCGCGGCCGGATCCTGGCGATTGGTCTGCAGCAGGCGGCGGGCGATTCCCAGCGCCAGGGCCCATTCGCTGCCGGATTTGGCCGGCAGCCAGCGATCCGCCGAAGCCGCCGTCATCGATAAGCGCGGACCGATGTAGCTGAAGCGCCCCCGGATGGTCGGCCGGGCCTGGCGGAACTGACCGAAACCCTGCCCGTATCGGACCGGCGACAGATGGCTTTCGAGGAAATCGGCGCCGAAGCTGAGCAGGTATTGGGTGTTTTCGATGTCGTAATCCGGGCTGCCGAGCTCTCCGAGCATCCCCTCGGCTAACCACTCGGGATGCAGTGGCTCCCAGGCGAGGTGGGTCGCACCTGGGAAGTGGCGCAGAAAGTCCTGCGTCAGGGTTGCCATGGAACCGCGCAGCGGAGCCGTGAGCAGGGCCATCCCGGCGCTTGACGACTGCCGATAAGGCGCGAGATCCTCAGCCAGCTGCTGCAAGGCGGCATCCCAGCTGATCGGCGTGTATTCTCCGCTGCCGCGCGGGCCGGATCGGGCGAGCGGCTGCTTGATGCGGTCCGGGTGGTAGAGCTCCTGCAGCATCGCCTGCCCACGGGCGCAGAGCTTCCCCTGGTTGAGCGGATGGCGCGGATTGCCTTCAATCTTTTTCGCCCGTCCCTCTGAAACCCGCACCAGAATGCCGCAGCCGGCGGGGCACTGGCGGCAGGTGCTGGCATAATAGTTGGCGGTTCCCGGGGAGATTCCGTCATCGGGCGGCACCAGAAAGGGGAGCAGTTTTTCATTCCCTTTGCGGCAGCCGGCCAGCATGCTGGTCGCCAGTGACATGCCGCTCAACTGCAGGAAGCTCCGTCGTTTCATCGTTCGTCCTTTAAATGTGGCAGGTCCAGCAGTCGATGCTGGCCTGGTTGTCCCGGTGACAGTTCAGGCACCAGCCCATCTTCAAACTGGCGACGCGCCGCATCTGCACCATGGTTCGGACCTCGCCATGGCAGTAGCGGCAATCGATCTGCGCCCGCAGATGCATCACATGGGTGAAATAGACATGATCGGGAAGTTGATGAAGCCGCAGCCAGGGGATCGGCTCTGCCCGTTCCCAGTAACCTTTGAGTTGTACGATGGTCGCTTTTTCGGTGGCGATATGTTCATGGCAGCTGCGGCACAGGGCAACATCGGGAATGCCGGCCACCGGTCCGGATTCGGCATGGCGGTGGCAGAAACGGCAATCGATCTGGTAATCGCCGGCATGCAATTTATGGCTGAAGGGGATTGGCTGTGCTGGCGAGCGATCGCGGGTATCCAGGGGCAGGTTGTAAAGCAAGGCAAGAGCGCCCAGGGTGAGACCGGAAGCACAGAGCAGCAATAAGGGGAGCACCAGTTTCTTCATTATCTACCTGCAGGATAAGAATGGCCGGAGATTATCATTAAAAGAAGGATGTTTTGAGCATAACAGGCAAGAGGGGCCTGTCAAATTCTCGAGGTGCGTGCCGAACCGGTGTCGCCGGCCTGACTGCTTGTCGGAGTAACGGCGGGGACGTCGTGAAAAAGTAACTCTTCACTCACGATCTGCTAACGCTGACCGTATAGAAGGTAGGCAATCAATAAGGAATTGAAAAAACGCCCGACAAAAGGTTGTCGGTAGAGGAGATGCATGATGATGGTTGAAAGTGCCACCAGTTTGGATGTTAAACCTAAGCAAGCTGTCTTGGGCCGCTTTGGGCCGCAGCAAAGCCGTTTGGCGGAAGCCTGCTGTCCCTTTATGTGCGAAGCGCAGCAGGTCTGTCAGGTCTCCATTTCAGCGCTCAGGATCGATGCGCACCGCAGCAGGCTCTGCTGCTCGGATGATTTCGACAGCTGCGTGATCTATCTCGCCCACCTGCTGCGCCGCAGCAGACCGAAACGCACCGATTCCGATTGGCTGGATGCGCTCTGAGTAACAAAAAAAAGCAGCGTTCCATTTTGGAGCGCTGCTTTTTTCCTGGAACGTCCCCTTCAGTCGCCATCCATATTGCGCTGAATTCGCCGCCCGACGAACAGCCCGAGCGACGCTCCGGCAACCGCGGCCAGGTAAGACCCCATCAGGCCGCCCGCCGCCCCGGCCTGCCAGCCGCCTGTCGCACCTAAACTTATTGCCAGAAGCAGCACAAACGGCTTAAGCATCGGGACCTGTTACTCGGTGGGAATGAAAATCGACAGCTCGAACACCTCCCCATCCGACAGATAGATCGGGAACATCAGGCCGGTGTGATTTTCCGGAACGTCGAGTCCCGATTTTTCGCAATCGCGCATTTCCGGCGGGGTGATGTCGATGCTGTGCCCGAGCTGTGCCGCTTTCGCGGCAATGTTGCCACAGACGATATTGACGAATTCTTTGACCGAGTCGTCGAGAACTTCGACCGTTTCGTTTTCCACCGATTCTTCATCGAGGATCGCTTTGGCGACGAGCGAGCGGGTGTTCTCCGAAACAGAGAGCATATAGCGGGCACTGACCGAACCGGAGAAGCCCATTTCAGCGATAATCGGTCGCTTCGGCAGCTTGTCGATCACAGTGCAGGGGCCGGTACGGATCGACATGCCGGCAACCCGGGTCAGCATCTTGTAGGTCAGATCGGCAACCATTTCCCAGATCGGTTTATGCTGAACTCCGGCCGGGATCTCGATCTTTTCGGCAATGTAGGCCAGCTGGTCGTCCTTGAATTCCTTCAGGTAGGACTCAAGTTCGTGTTCGGAGAGGGCGCCGACCTTGACCAGCGCTTCGCCGATATACAAGTGGCTGTTGCGCTGGCGGGTCAGGATTTCTTGCACCTGTGCTTCGGTCAGAATGCCCAGCTTGACCGCCATCTCGCCAAAATGCAGATCTTCGGACCGTTGCCCCTGATGGACCCGGGCAATTTCTACGGCGGTCATCAGACCCATTTCAACGACCGTTTCACCGAATTTAAGATTGGTTCTTTCCTGCAGATCGATCGCCTTGAGCAGATCGGTGCGGGTGACGGCGCCCTTTTCGATTAGAAACTGGCCAAAAAATTTAACTGCCATTGCTGTCTCCTTGCAGATATAGGCCGATTAAAGGCGACGCAGCAGAGAAAGGACGGTCTCTTTTTCAAACGGCTTGGAGATGACGTCCTTCGCCCCCAGTTTTATCGCTTCGGTAAATTTGTCGCCGACCCCGCCGAGGGAGGTCACCATGATGACATTGAGGTCTGGCAGCAACTGCATCAGGTTGCGCAGGGCGGTCAGGCCGTCCATTACCGGCATGTTCATATCCATGCAGAGGATATCCGGTTTGTCCTGTTGGCACAGCTTGATGGCCTCGGCGCCATTGCGACCCTGGCCGATGACTTCGAACTCATCGCCGCTGTTGACGATCTTCTCCAGCTGACGTGCGACAGCGATACTGTCATCCACGATCAGAACACGTTTCATGTTATGCCTCCCTGCTACGGTGGAATTTAGACAGAAGATTAGCAGAAAGTTAAATCAAATCATAGAATAAAATAAAATCAGTCTAATTTAAAAAAACAAATATT
Source organism: uncultured Desulfuromonadales bacterium (assembly GCA_945787335.1). Taxonomy (GTDB): domain Bacteria; phylum Desulfobacterota; class Desulfuromonadia; order Desulfuromonadales; family Geopsychrobacteraceae; genus Malonomonas. The sequence goes on along the minus strand of CALZHR010000248.1, from coordinate 5,420 downwards.
CTTAGTTCGCTTTCAACTGCAGGTAGGCGCGTTCGACATTCCCGGGGGTGAAGCTTTGGTAGCCGGGTAAGCTCTCGTACTGCGGGAGAGAAAAGGATTCCAGGGTCGTTTCCAGGCTGTCGCCCTGGTCGATGTGGCGAATGATTTCGGTGAGGAAATTTTTCAGGTAGCGCTTGAAACTATCAATATCCGCAGCTGTGCCGATCGGTCCGAAGCCGGGGATGATTTTGTCGACCTGCAGGGCACTCACCCCTTCAAGGGCCAGGGCCCATTTGCGCAGCGAGCCGGCGCCGAGAAAGCCGACGCTGTTGATGTAAACCAGGTCGCTGGTAAAGATCGTCCTGCTCTGTGGGACATAGGCAATCAGATCTCCTTCGCTGTGTGCGGAGCCGATATTGGTCAGAATCAGGGTGCGCTCAGTTCCTTCAAAGGTCAGCCCCTCTTTGAAGAAGATCTGCGGGTTCTTCAGTTTGCGGGCTTCCCGCTTCATCACCAGGCGGGTGTCGATCGTCATGATCAGGTCCTTGCTGGGCGGGATGTCGAAATCGATGAAACTGTAGCCGGGATGATGGTGAGCCAGCACCACGGCCCGGATCGGCTTCGGATTGGCCGCGGTCGTCGCGGCAATCAGATCATTGATCGCCTTGCGGCTGAAGTGAGCGCCGCCGATCACCAGCTGGCTGCCGAGATCGACGACAAAAGCATTCGAGGTCGCCGCGCCACCGGGAACCGCCAGCGCCGCATAGACCCCGCCGGCAACCTCTTCGATGCGGTAGGAATCCTGCGCAATGGCAGAGAGGGGAGCCAAGAGCAGGAAGAAAAGTAGGACCGATCTCTGTCGCATGAATAGCCTCGTTTATGTCGTCCAAATCAGCGGGGATTTCCAGTTGCATTGTACCCGGAGATAGAGTATATAGTACAGCCTTATGCGCCCGTAGCTCAGCTGGATAGAGCGCTGCCCTCCGGAGGCAGAGGTCAGAGGTTCGAATCCTCTCGGGCGCGCCATATCAATTTAAAGACCTGTACTGCTCAAGCCAGCGGTACAGGTCTTTTTGTTCTCCGCAGTGAGGATTCGAAGCGGAGCGAGCGCAGGGGAGCCGACGCAGGATTGGACGGGAGGTCCAATTCGAAGTGGGCGAATCCTCTCGGGCGCGCCATATACATGGTAAATGGGTTAGTGGATCTCCGCTGGCCATTTTTTTTGATGGTACCGGGCACAGCTGCATTTTTCATGGCAACGTCACAATATAGCAGAGAAAAAGTTTTTTGCGCTAAACCGCAAGGTCTTTTTCACTGTCATCAATGACACAGCTCTGCAACCGCGCAATCATTTCATAGTTCGATCCGCGTTCCCACTGACGCATAGAAAAATCTCTCGCCAAAGTGCTCGGCCAGGTGCCGGGCCTGGTGTCGCCCGGTGCAGTGGGCGCCGCCGATTTTTTCGATGCTGTATCCATCAAGTTGTTCGATTGTTTCGGTCAGTTGCTCATTGCTGCAGGCCATCAGGTGGGTGCCGCCGAGCAGCAGGTGGATGTTCTCCACCCCGGTGCTGGCGATGGCATGTTCGATGATGTTGCAGAGGCCGGCGTGGGCGCAGCCGAGCAGAATCACCAGGCCCTTTTCACAAAGAAGATAAAGCGAAAGATCATCGTTGAGCGGATCGGGGACTTGCTGCCCGGATTTATCTGTAATGCAGAGGTTCGGGTCCTGTCCGCCAGTCTGCTGCCGGGGGATTTCACCGGAGATGAGCAGCTGCGCGGTCAGCTGGAGCGGAGTCTCCTGCAGACGAAAATCTGCGCCCTTGCGTTCCAGTTCGGCCTGCGGCCAGGAGATGCTGATGTCGCGCTGGCGATTATTCGAGCGGCTGTACCTGATGGTGAACAGGTCGGGGTGGCCGTAGACCGGGATGGGGCCAGTCTGCTGCAGCACATCGAGCAGGCCGCCGCAGTGGTCAGCGTGGCCATGGCTGAGGATAACCCCCTGCAGGGACGACAGGTCGATGCCGAGCTGCGCGCAGTTGTGCAGCAGGCCGAGTCCGCTGCCGGTGTCGAACAGGAAATCGCCCGCAATGGTGCGCAGGTGGCAGGCAAAGCCGTGTTCGCCGATCAGGCCGCCGGGCAGGATTTGCTCGACGCTGTTTTCACAGAGAATCGTCAGTTGCAGACTCATCTTTGGTGGCGACTTTGGTGTTGGGGGTTCTGGACTGATAGGCGGCAGTCAGCCGATCGAGCAGATTATGCCGTTCCGATTTCGGCAGATCGGCGATCGCCTGGGCGCGGCGGTAGAAACTGGCCAGATCCTCTTCCTCCTGCTCCAGGGCGAGGCGGAAGGCCGGCACCCAGCGATGATAGGCGTTGAGCGAGGCGAAGCGGGCATTGTTGACCTTTTTAAACCAGGTGTCGTAGCCGGGGTAGCCGTTCCACCCTGCCTTCAGCTGCTGGTAGCTCTGTTGCATGCTGGCGAAAATCGCTTGCTTGCTGCTGCGCATATCGGCCTCCGGCAGAGGGAGTTTGTAGAGCAGCTCCAACTCGCGGCGGGTTTGCCGCAGCAGCAGCTGAAACTGCTGCTGGCGCTCATTTTGTTTGGCCAGCTGGCGACTCATCTCCAGGTCGTTCTCCCGCTTCAGCCAGCGTTCGATGCCGATCTTCTCAACCGCCGTGGCGAACGATTCATTGAACACCGTATCGTCCGGTACGTAGAGTTTCTGGTGGGCCAGCTCATGGAAGATCAGCTTGGCGATCGACGGGACCGGCCAGTTGCTGAAGGTGCTGAGCACCGGATCATCGAACCAGTTGAGGGTGGAGTAGGCGGGAACGCCGACAATCGCCGTGTCGTAACGGTCGGCGTCGAGGCTGTCGGCGAACTCTTCCGCGTCCTGCTGAGCGAAGTAACCGCGATAACTGACGCAGCCGGCGATCGGGAAGCACCACTGGAGCGGTTCGAGAGAGAACTCCGGCGTGGCGACCACATTCCAGACCACATAAGGGCGATCGAGCTCCACGTAGCTGCGATAACTGTTGTTCTCCGGCAGCCGCAGCTCATAGCTGGCAAAATCGCGGATGGCGTTGATCCGGGCCAGTTTCTGCTGTAACTCGGCTTCGGTGTCCGGTTTCTGCAGCAGGTCTTTGATCGACTGCCGTTTGCTGACCACCTGCAAGTGCCCGGTCGCCGAGCTCAGGTAGTAGTTGAGATCGGTGCAGGCGGACAGACAGAAGAAGATGACGATAACGGGCAGCAGCTTTTTCATCAGATAAACGCTTTGGTAAAGTGCCGCTTGGTGGCGTCCTGAAGTTTGCTGACGGCGTGAAAAGATTCCTTGAGCAGCTCCTGTTCGCTGCGGCTCAAACGATTCGGATCGAGGCAGTGGCTCGGTGCTCGACCGGCTTCGAGCAACTGGATTTCATTGCGCAGGCGCAAAAAGGTCAGGGCTTCGAAGGCCGCCTTGATATGCTCTGCGGTGTCGGTTTCAAAGACCCTGCGCTGCACCAGCGCATCGATCCGATCGAGGGTGGTGGTCTCCTGCAGCCCCTTTTCCAGCGCGAACATGCGGATGCAGTCGACGATGGAGATGCTCCCCCCCTGCTTGAGAGAGAGGGTGCCTTTGCGCTCCCCGCTCTTCTCGGTGATGAAACGGCCGAGCAGACCGATCGGCGCCTTGTTGCGCAGGTCGAGAGACATCATGTGGTAGAGGAAGGCCTCGAAATTGCGGATTTCGGCAAAAACAATCTCGCGCAACTCTGTTGCCAGGGTCGGATCTCCGGCGATCGGCACGAAATCGAAGAAAATCGAGGAGTAGCGGACCTTCTGTGGTGCCGGATCGTTGACCCAGTCGTGGATCCGTTTTTGCCAGTCCTGCAGCCGGCCGCGCCAGGCCGGGTTACTGCACATCACCTGCCCCTCGCAGCGCGGATAACCGATCTGGTCGAGGGCCGCGGCCAGTTTATCACCGAAGCGAGCGAAAAAACCTTCGACCTCAGCCATCTGCTCTTCCGGCACGTCTTCGAAGACAAAGCCGTTGTCCTGGTCGGGGCCGAGCAGCATCTCCCGCCGCCCTGCCGAACCCATCAGCAGGAAACAGTGGCGCACCGACGGGCGCGGGTGTCCGGCGTCGAGCATCTCCTGAAAACAGAGTTCATAGGCCTTGCGGATGATGTTGTGGTGGATGTAGGAGATGATTTCGACCACCTCGGGGGTCGAGTGGGTTTCGGTCAGCAGAGAGCGGGCGACGGTGAAAATTTCCCTTTTCACCGCGGCCAGTCCGTCAAGGGTCTGCTGCTCGCCGATCGATCCGACCAGCAGCATCGCCTTCTGGCTGCGAAAGCGCATCAGGTCGCGCAGCGTGACCAGGCCGACCAGCTGTTCGCGATCGACCACCGGCAGGTGCTTGATGCCCTGGGTCGTGAGATAGGCCATCGCCTCGTACATGTAGGTTTCCGGCGGCATCGAATGGGGATAGCGGGTCATGATCTCGCTGGCGTTGATCTCACTGCAGTTCACCCCCTCGGGGCTGAGCACCTTGGCGATCAGGTCGCGCTCGGTGATGATGCCGATCGGGCTGTCGAAGTCATCGAGGACGAGGATCGAGCTGGTTGCCTTTTCGGTCATCTGCCGGGCGATGGCGCGTCCCGTCGCATCCGGAGCGCAGGTTTCGACCGGCGTGGTCATGATCTCGGAGAGCCGTTTTTTGAACGGGTAGGCCTCCATCTGGGTGATGGCGTTGCCGGTGTGCTCTTTGACAATGTCGGCGTAGAGGCTGCGGACTCGTGAGAGAACCGCGCGGGTGAAGTAGTCGCTGACCTGCGGATAATCTTTGGCGATCTTCTGCAGAATCGCTTGCGGCAGCAGGTAGCAGGTGGTTTCCGTCACCGTACGGGCGCCGCCGGTGTAGGCCTCGCCGGTGAAGACCGGGGTGCCGCCGAAGAAATCCCCCTCTTTACGGAAATCGACGACCATCTCTGCGCCGCCGGGAACCGCAGCGGTGATTTCGACCATCCCGGTAAAGATGACATAGAGGTAGCCGGTCGGCGGGTCCTGCTGGTTGAAGATCTGGGTATTGGCCGCGAAGGGCTGCTTGATGGCCGCACTGCGCAGCTCCTGAAACAGGGCCTCGGGCAGATGGGTGAACGGCTCGGTGTCGCGCAGGTGCATGATGCCCATGAAGCGGCTCCCGTAAAAGGTGCAAAGCTGAAGCTGGTAAGGAAAAGGCCGATTGCCTTTTCGCAACCAGCCTTTAGTTTACCACCGAGAAATTGGGCCCAGCAAATTTATTCTTTGCGCCAACCGGCCAGCCGGTTTGTCAGCGGTGTTTTCAGTGGGCAAAAGAGCTGCTGCTTTTTTCCTCGCCAGCCGGTTCGGGCAGATTGTGAATGCGGCGGAGCAGACTGTCGGTCCGGTCTGCCGATTCTTCATCCAGTTTCTCG
>CALZHR010000247.1 GCA_945787335.1 uncultured Desulfuromonadales bacterium | reverse complement strand
GGCTTGACCTGCGAATAGTATTTCTTCGCCGCCAGCTGGTTCAGGGCCAGCAGGGCGCTCGGCTGGCCGACCACCGGCGAACCGACCTCGTCATCGGCAATAATCACCGAACAGTTGGCTGCCCCGCCCCGTTTTTCCACCCCGTAGGTCGGAAAGAAGCAGGCTTCTTTGCCCGCCTGAATCGCCGCAAATGCCAGCAGGTTGCCCGCCAGGAGAACCCCCTGACCGCCGAAACCGGACATGAACACGTCATACGTCATCAGTGCGCTCCTTGCTCGGCGAAGCGATCCTTGAAGGTGCCCAGGGGGAAATAGGGGATCATCTCGCTGCCGACCCGGGCGTTTGCTTCGAGCGGCTGCATGCCCCAGTTGGTCGGGCAGGCGGCCAGCGCCTCGATAAAGGCAAAGCCCTGCTGCTTGACCTGGTATTCAAAGGCTTTCTGGATCGCCTTGCCGGCCTGGATCAGGTTTTTCGGCGTATCGACCGCCACCCGCGCGACGTAAGCAGAGCCGTCGAGCCCGGCGATCAGCTCGGCCATCCTGATCGGGTAGCCGTCGCGCTGCAGGTCGCGGCCGTAAGGCGAGGTCGAGGTCTGCTGCTGCGGCAGGGTGGTCGGCGCCATCTGCCCGCCGGTCATCCCATAAGTGGTGTTGTTGACGAAAATGACTGTGAACGGCTCGCCGCGGTTGGCGGCATGGATGATTTCGCTGGTGCCGATCGCCGCCAGGTCGCCGTCCCCCTGGTAGGTGAAGACCACCTTGTCACGGCGGGCACGCTTGACGCCGGTGGCCACCGCCGGGGCGCGGCCGTGAGGCGCCTCGACCACGTCGATGTCGAAATAGCCGTACAAGAAGACGCTGCAACCGACCGAGGCGACGCCGATGGTCTCTTTTTGCAGCTGCAGTTTATCCAGCGCCTCGGCACAGAGGCGGTGGAAGGTGCCATGGTGGCAGCCGGGGCAGAAATGGGTCGCGACGTCCTTTAATGACTCGGGACGGGAAAACACCTGCTGGTAGGTTGTCATCATCTCACTCATAATGGTTGCGAATCTGTTGGAAAAGCTCTTCCGGCGTCGGCAGTGACCCCGCGCCCGGCGGGCGGCCGTAGAAGTCGACCCGGGCTGTCCCGTTTACCGCCAGCCGGACATCCTCGACCATTTGCCCGTTGCTCAGCTCGATACAGAGCAGTTTTTTGCAGCGCTGCGCCAGCTGGCCGATTGCCCGCTCCGGGAAGGGGGAGAGGCTGATCGGGCGCAGCAGGCCAACTTTCAGGCCAGCTTCACGCGCCATTTGGATGGCCGTCTTGGCGATGCGCGACGTCGATCCGTAGGCAACGATCGTCAGCTCGGCGTCTTCCAGCTGCTGTGCCTCGAAGCGCACCTCATGCTCTTTGAGCTGCAGGAACTTGGCGTGCAGCCGGTTGTTGTGCGCTTCCAGCTCGCCATCGCCAAGAAACAGCGACTTGACGATCTTCTGCTCTCCCGAAGTGCCGATGCCGCGAACCGCCCAGTCTTTCTCCGGCAGGTCGTCCGGCGGCTGATAGGGGTGGGGGGCGAGGGCTTCCTTGATCTGGCCGATGACCGAGTCACCGAGCAGCATCGCGGGCATCCGGTAGCGGTCGGCCAGGTCGAAGGCGAGGATCGTCAGGTCGTACATCTCCTGCACCGAGGCCGGCGCCAGCACGATGATCCGGTAGCCGCCGTGACCGCCCCCCTTGACCGCCTGAAAGTAATCGGCCTGCGAGGCGTCGATGCCGCCGAGGCCGGGGCCGGAGCGGCAGATGTTGACGATCAGTCCCGGCAGTTCGCTGCCGGCCATGTAGCTGATCCCCTCCTGCTTGAGGGAGATCCCCGGGCTGGAGGAGGAGGTCATCGCCCGCACGCCACAGGCGCTGGCGCCGAGCAGCATGTTGATCGAGGCGACTTCGCTCTCGGCCTGGATGAATTCGCCGCCCAGCTTCGGCAGTTCGCGTGACATGTATTCGGGGATATCGCTCTGCGGGGTGATCGGGTAGCCGAAGTAGTAGCGGCAGCCGGCCTCGATGGCGCCCATGGCGACAGCTTCATTGCCTTTGACGAACAGACGTTGCATCGCTTCGTCCTAGGCGTTGCTGATCGCGGCGGCGGGTTGTATTTCGCGGAACACGCTGATCGCGGCGTCGGGGCAGATCCGCGCGCAGAGCGCGCAGGCGGTGCAGTTGGCCAGTTTGGCGGGTGGAATCAGCGCCGGCATGAAGCCCTGCGCGTTGAGCTGGTCGCTCATCTCGATCAGCTGGTGCGGGCAGACCTGGGTGCAGAGGGCGCAGCCTTTACAATAGCTTTCATCAATTTCGATGCGGTTCATGGCAGCCTTTCTTCGGCAGTCGCTGTCTGGTTGGGCAGAACGGTATTTTAATCAGGCTAAACAGCTTGTGGCAAGGGTTTTGTTTCCTCGCCACGAGATAAAGATAAAGATCAATAAATGCAGCTGTCAGAGTTGTCGGTCGCGGTGGAGCTGCAGCTGGCGTATTTATCTTGAGTAAATTTTTGTTGAGCTACGATGAATTTTGATCGACGTCGGCGGCAGCGTCTGTTCGTCCCAGTCAGCAAGGCGGGGAGTCGGCCGGCAGTATTTTCATCGCGCTCGGTTGCTCTTTTCCATTTGCCTGTTAGATATTTAGCAGTTGGCTATTGAGGTATTCTATGGGAGGTGGGCATGCTGACGCAAGACGACATCATCTATTTCGTGGTGACCGATCGCTTCTGCAGCGGTGATCCGCATAATAACCAAGCGGTCGATCCGGAGAATTCACGCGCTTTTCACGGCGGCGACTTTGCCGGGCTGCGGGCGAAGGTTCCCTATTTCCAGGAGCTTGGCGTGACCGCCGTCTGGCTGACTCCGGTCTATCTGAACATCAGCGATTTTTTCAACAGCGACGGCTACCATGGCTATTGGGCGATCGATTTCGAACGGATCGATCCGCACCTCTACACCCCCTTGCCCGGCTGGGCGGAGGGGAGCAAGGCCTATCTGAAGGACCTGGTCGATGACCTGCACGCCGCCGGGCTCAAGGTGATCCTCGATATGGTGGTCAACCACACCGGTTACCACACCCCCGAGTACCAAATGTATCCCCACAAGCGCTTGCACTACCCGCAGCACTTCACGCCGCCGGAGAGCAGCGGCGCTGAAACCACCGACTGGCTGGCCGGGCTGCCCGACCTGGATCACGCCCAGCCCGAGGTGGCCGACTATTTCATTCAGAACATCCTCGACTGGATCGAGCAGACCGGCATCGACGCGATCCGCATGGATACGGTCAAGCATGTCGACGACCGCTTCTGGTACCTGTTCAAGGCGCAGGTCAAAACCAGCCACCCGCAGGTGACGCTGCTCGGCGAGGTGCTGCACTACGATCCCGATTTTGTCGGCCGCTACCAGCAGCAGCACGATTTCGACAGCCTGTTCGACTTTCCCCTCTGTGGTCAGCTCAAGGGCTGCCTGATCTGGGATCAGCCGCTCACCCGCCTGGCCCGGCCGCGGCTGCACAGGGACGAGCCGAAGGGGGTTCTCGACCGCGACAGGCCCTATGCCAACGCCAACCGGCTGGTCACCCTGCTCGACAATCATGACCTCGAGCGGCGGATCTACAGTGAAATTCTCGACCGGGTCGGCTACGAGAACCGCAGTCAGGCGGTCAAACTCCTGAAATTCTGTCTCAGTTTTCTCTTCACCACCCGCGGCATCCCGCAGATCTACTATGGCACCGAGCTCGGCATGGAGGGCTGGGGCGACCCGGACACGCGGCGCGATCTGCCCTGGGAGTGGATCGGCGCCGACCAGCGGCCGATCGCCAGCGAGCCCTTTTCCGGTCAGATCTACGCGCATCTGCAACAGCTGATCGCCCTGCGCCGAAACCACCCGGCCCTGCGCTACGGCACCCTGTACACCCTCTATGTCGATCAGTTCCTCTATGCCTATTTGCGGGAATACCGCGGCAACCTGGTGCTGGTGGTGCTGAACAATGGCCAGCAGGCGATGCCGCAGCCGGTCGCGTTGCAGATCGCCGCCAACAGCAATATGCCGCCGCGGGTCAAGCAGTTATTGGCGGATGGGCAGAAGCTGACGAGTTATTTTGCCGGAACCGAAGACCTGCTGCTGGCCGACGGACAGGCCGAGGTCAAACTGCCGGGGAAGACCGCCGGCATCTACGGTTTCGCGCAGCCTTAGCCATTGTCTCACTTGATGGTGATGTCTTTATCCTTATCGTCACGGCGGAACAGGTCGGGCAGCTCGAAGCCGAAATATTTCAGGCACATCAGCAGGGTGGTCAGGGCGGCCGCCTCGTCGAGGTTGCCGATCAGCGGCAGGTTGTCGGGGATGATCTCGAAGATGCCGGCGCTCGGGTTGAGCAGGTAGACCAGGCAGAACAGGCCGAGGGCAAAGATACCGAGTTTTTTCATCGCAGCCTCTTTGTGAAAGGTTTATTACCGCTCTTAAAGGTTGTCGATTTCCAGCCCCATCTCCTTGGCGCGTCGCCGCCACAGGCGCCGCGCCAGCTGTTGCATGTCGACCGCGTTGTCACCCTCGTCGACGATCTCCAGCCCGAGCAGGGTTTCGAGCAAGTCCTCCAGGCTCAGCAGACCTTTGAGCCCGCCATACTCATCGACCACCAGCATGATATGCGCCCGCAGCCGCATGAACTCGTCAAACGCCTGCGACATGGACATTTTATCGAGCAGCGCCGGCAGGGTGCGCAGATAGGTTTTTAAGGGATTCTCACCATTGCCGCGCGCCTGGGCCAGCAGCAGGTCGCTGCGCAACACGAAGCCGGTCACCTGATCCTGATTTTCCGCATAGATCGGGATGCGGGAGAAGCGCACCTGGCCGTGTTGCTCAAAGAACTCAGCGACCGTCGATTCTTCCGGCAGGGAAAAGACCACGGTGCGCGGGGTCATCGCATCGGCGATCGGTGTCTTGCGCAGCCGCAGCAGGTTTTTCAGGATGGTCGATTCCCGTGGCGCCAGCTGCCCCTCCTTGACACTCAATTCGGCCATGGCGGCGAATTCGCTGCGGCTGAAGCCGGCCAGGGTCGGGCCGTGAGTCAGCCCCCGCGTCAGTTGCTCGGAGAGCTTGACGAAGGGGTAGAGGATCCAGACCAGCCCTTTCAGGGTGACCGCCGTCAGTGGCGCCAGCTGCCGCCAGTAGTGGGCGCCCAGGGTTTTCGGGATGATCTCGGAAAAGATCAGGATCAACAGCGTCAACACCGCCGAAGCAACGCCCACATAAGCGCTGCCGAAGACCTTCACCGCCTGCGCTCCGGCCCCGGCCGCGCCGACCGTGTGAGCGATGGTGTTCAGGGTCAGGATCGCCGCCAGCGGCTGGTTGATGTCGGCCTTGAGCGTGCGCAGCAGCTTGCCCGATTTTTTCCCCTGCTTCACCAGCAGCGCCACATGCGCCGAAGAAACGCTCAGCAGCACGGCCTCGGCGATCGAGCAGAGGAAGGAGAAGCCGAGGGCGATCAGGATGTAGATGATCAGTAGCAGCATGGCGGTCCGGATTCAGTAGGGGTTTATGTAATTGTAGCAGCTCAGATCAGGCTGGCACCTTCGCTTCTTTAGTGGGCAGGGGAAATTCTTTCATCTGGAGCCCGCTGCCAGTGCCGAGGCGCAACGATTGCATTTTCCTGACTGTCTGTTAAGAGTTTAATGAGATTTGGCGAAGTGCTGCATACTGCTGGAATGCTCTCAATCGCAATCTAACCGGGGGAGTGGCCATGGAAACCTATCAAGACCTGCTGAACAATGAAGAAATTCAGGAATTTACCCAGACTCACCAGGGGGCGCTGGAAGGGTTGAGCAAAGCCGCAAAGCTGCTTTACCGTGACCCTGATGCGGTCAGGGCGATGAAGAAGCTGTTCCATGCACACGGCTACAAAGAGATTCGCGTCTTTCTCAGCTACAAGAGTAAGGACGAGGAGATTGCCCGGGAGGTTGTCGATGTTTTGCGCAAGAACTCCGCCGGCAAGCTGCAGGTGACCTTTCAGGCGGAGTTCGGTGAAAAGTACGGCGGGGAGAAGTGGCGGTCGAAGATCCATAAGGAGATCTGCAAGGCGAACTGGTTCATTCTGCTGTTCACCGACCCTTCCGACGATTGGGACTGGTGCCTTTACGAAACCGGCTTGTTCGAGGCGCAGTTGACCAGGGCCGACCGGCTCATTTGCCTGCACCATGGTGATTCTCCGCCCAGCCCTCTCGAAGAGTACCAGGCCTATCAGGCGACCAGATCAGAGCTCGGCAAATTCCTCAAGCTGGTGTTTGTCGAACCGAATCCGGTGCCAGGAATGGCGGCGATCAATCCGGCGCTCGAAGATCAGGTCGCGACTCTGGCCAATAACCTGGAAAAGGCGATGAAAAAACGCCAGCAGATTTTTCGCGAAATTTATGAACCCTGGCTGGAACTGGTGATCGATAATCCGGGTGGCTTGGAGAGCAAAGACGATCTTGATCAAGCCAAAATCATCTCGGCCAATTCCAGGGCGCTGGACCTTTTCGACTTTATCGAAAAACCGGCGACTTTGGGAGAGCTCAGGCAAGGGCTCAATGGTGCCGGCGATGACAGGTGGCGGGAAGAACTGTTTCATGTGGTCAGAAAAATTGCCACCGGGAGAAAATTTTTCACGGTGCAGGCCGTTTTTCAGACCCGTGACAACAAATTTTATCGGCCGATCGCCTGTGCGGTGGATCGCGCCGCTGACAATGGCCCGATTCAAACCTTTCATATTACTTTCACCGAAGAAGTGACCCACGGAGATTTTTCGGCAATCCCGAAAGAACTCTACGTGCTTGGCATGATCATGCGCCTGACCTATCGATTCCGCTGGGAGGTTCTGGAGAAATTTTCCCAGGGCCCGCTTGAGGAAGATGACGCCGGGCGGCTGGATAACAGCATGCGGCGCATTTCCATCGAAGCTGAATCGCGCGGCATCAGCGGCGAGGGGGTCATGGCTGATGTGGTAAGCCTCTTTCCCGCAGAGCAGCAGCCGATCATCGTGAATATGTTCTCGACCTGGCATGAGGCGCGAAATCCGCAGGGCACGGGAACTCTGGATAAAGCGATCATCGACAAGGATGTGAAAAAAATTCCCGAAATTCTTCGTCAGTTTATCCCGGTCAACCAGGAATTTCTCGAGCTGGCGGCGGACCGTTTTTGTGAGCTGATCACCAGTTTGCATGAGCAGAGCGGCGCCAAGGGGGGCGGGGTGCCAGCAAGTTCCTGAGTATCCGGGTCGGCGCCAAGTCGCTGGTGGCCGGGAAAAGGCCGACAAAAAGGGCGGCCCGTCCCGGGTCGCCCTTTTTGTCGATGCGGTATTTTCGCTTACTTGCCCCACTTCTCCCGAATCCGGGAAACCGCAGTCTCGACGTTGGCGCGCTCGCCGAAGGCCGACAGGCGGAAGTAGCCTTCGCCGCTCGGGCCGAAGCCGCTGCCCGGGGTGCCGACGACGAAGCACTCGTTCAACAGCTTGTCGAAGAAGTCCCAGCTGCTCATCCCTTCCGGGGTTTTCAGCCAGATGTAGGGGGCGTTGACGCCGCCGAAGCACTCGATACCGGCCGCGGTCAGGCCTTCGCGAATGATCCGGGCGTTCTCCATGTAGTAGTCGATGATTTCTTTGACCTGAGCCCAGCCCTCGTCGCTGTAGACGGCGGCGGCGGCCTTCTGCACCGGGTAAGAGACACCGTTGAACTTGGTGCACTGGCGGCGGTTCCAGAGCTTGTTGAAGCTGTACTTCTCGCCGCTGGCGGTGGTGCCCAGTAGCTCCTCGGGAACCACGGTCAGGCCGCAACGCACGCCGGTGAAACCGGCGGTCTTGGAGAAGGAGCGGAACTCGATAGCGCACTTTTTGGCGCCTTCGATCTCGTAGATCGAGTGAGGGATGCCCGGCTCAGTAATAAAGGCCTCGTAGGCGGCGTCGAACAGGATCACCGCGTCGTTGGCGATGGCGTAGTCGACCCAGGCCTTGAGCTGCTCCTTGGTGGCGACGGTGCCGGTCGGGTTGTTCGGGAAGCAGAGGTAAATGACGTCGACCTTTTCGCTCGGGAAGTCCGGGGTGAAGCCGTTCTCCTCGGTGCAGGGCATGTAGACCAGTCCTTCGTAATAGCCCTTCTCGTTGGCCTGGCCGCTGCGGCCGACCATGACGTTGGTGTCATTGTAGACCGGGTAGACCGGATCGCCGATGGCGACTTTATTCCCCAGGTCGAAGATGTCGAGGATATTGGCGCTGTCGCACTTGGAGCCGTCGGAGATGAAGATTTCGCTGGTCTTCAGCTCGACGCCGAGCGGCTGGTACGATTTCTCGATGATCACATCACACAGCCAGTCGTAGCCCTGTTCCGGGCCGTAGCCGTGGAAGCTCTCCCCCTTGGCCAGGTCGTCGACCCCCTCGTGGAAGGCCTTGAGCACCGCCGGGACCAGCGGCCTGGTGACGTCGCCGATCCCCAGGCGGATGACTTTTGCGCCCGGGTTGGCGTCGGTAAAGGTCTTGACGCGGCGGCTGATCTCCGGGAACAGGTAGCCGGCCTGCAGTTTCAGATAGTTGTCGTTGATACGTGCCATGTCTTCAATCTCCTGAATAATCAAACTGTTGCGCAAAAGGCGGCCCGATCTTCAGGCCGCCCATGCATGTTTTGTGATCGTCTGCAAAGGCCTAGTTGGCCTTCTCCTGAACCCATTTGCCGGCGTTCTCGACATCTCTGCCGAGCCCGCGGAAGGTTTCGCAGCCGGACAGGACGAGGGCCGAGAGGATCAGCAGCAGTGCCAGGATCCGTTTCATTTCATGACTCCTGTGTGTCGTACTATTTTAAGTTGAGAACATCCTGCATGTCATAGATGCCGGGAGCTTTTCCCTGCAGCCACTTGCAGGCACGGGCGGCACCGCGAGCGAACATGTCACGGCTCATGGCGCGGTGGCTGATCTCGATCCGCTCGCCCATGCCGATGACGTAGACGGTGTGCTCGCCGACGATGTCACCGCCGCGCACGGACTGCATGCCGATCTCTGCGTGGGTCCGCGCGCCGCACATCCCTTCGCGGTGGTAGTTGGCGACCTGGTTGTAATCGCGCCCCAGGCTGTCGGCGACCACCTCGCCCATGCGCACGGCGGTGCCGGACGGGGAGTCCTTCTTCTTGTTGTGGTGCAGCTCGACGATCTCGACATCGAAATCATCACCGAGGATCTTCGCCGCCTCTTTGAGCAGCTTGAAGCAGGCGTTGACCCCGACGCTCATGTTCGGCGCCAGCACCACCGGGATCTTTTCAGCGTACTTCTCAGCGTCGGCGCGCTGCTCGGGAGTGAAACCGGTCGAGCCGCTGACCACCATCTTGCCGAGCTCGGCGCAGACCGCGAGGTTTTTCAGGGTGACATCGGGGAAGGTGAAGTCGATCAGCAGATCGGCGCCGGCCAGGGTCGCGGCCAGATCATCACTGATTTTCACGCCGAGTTCGCCAGCCCCGGCAATCAGTCCGGCGTCCATGCCGAGCTGCGGATGGCCGGGCCGCTCGATGGCGCCGGTCAGTTCCAGCCCTTCAGCTTCAAGGACAGCATGAATCAGGCGACCACCCATACGTCCGGCGGCGCCGACAATTGCGATGTTCATAAATCTTTCCTCTATGCCTAGGGACGTGCCTTCAGCACGCCCGAGCAGAATTAAATCAGCCCGTGCTTGCTCAGCACCGCCTGGAGCTTTTCCCGGCTGGCCGGCTGCATCGGCACCAGCGGCAGGCGCACATCGGCCTGGCACTTGCCCATCATAGCCGCCGAGGTTTTCACCGGCACCGGGTTGCTCTCGAGGAACATCGCCTGGTGGACGTCGAGCAGCTGCAGATGCAGCTTGCGGGCGTCGTTCCACTGTCCCTGCTGAATGGCGGCAACCATCTGCTTGACCTGTTTCGGCATGATGTTGGCGGTCACCGAAATCACCCCCTTGGCGCCGCAGGCCATCAGCGGCAGGGTGAGGAAATCGTCGCCGGAGAGCACGTCGATCTTGTTACCGGCGGCGGCGATGATCGCGCTCGCCTGGGTCAGGTCGCCGGAGGCTTCCTTGATGGCGACGACGTTGGCGAACTCGGCCAGGCGGATGGTGGTGGCGGCGGTCATGTTCATGCCGGTCCGCCCCGGAACGTTGTAGAGCACCTGCGGCAGGGCGACTGCCTCGGCGATCGCCTTGTAGTGCTGGTAGAGCCCCTCCTGCGAGGGCTTGTTGTAGTAGGGAGAGACCAGCAGCAGGCCGTCGGCGCCGAGCTCTTTGGCGTGCTGGGAGATTTCGATCGCTTCGGCGGTGGCGTTGGAGCCGGTGCCGGCGATGACCGGGACCCGTTTATTGACCTGATTGATACAGGTCTTGATGACCCGATCATGCTCCGCGTAATTCAGGGTCGCCGATTCGCCGGTGGTCCCGCAGGGGACGATGACGTCGGTGCCGTTCTCAATCTGGAATTCGATCAGCTGACGGTAGCTCTCTTCATCAAAATTTCCTTCGGCGTCGAAGGGGGTGATGATGGCAACCATGGATCCCTGAAACATAGCTCTCTCCTCCATCTGGCGAACAGGCATGTTTGGCTGTTCGCATTAAGCTGTTGCGGTTGTCTCTCTAAAAAAACGAAGATGCAAATAAAAGCAGCCGCTCTAAAGAGCGGCGGAAATAATCAGTATAGCTAACACAGCGCCGGGGGAAAGTAAAGTGTCCGGAGCGCTGCCGAAGACCGGGAATCGGCCTGTTTCTCAGGAGCTTGAGCGGCTCAACGGCCCGCTTGGGGAACGATGGTCAGTTCAGCTGTGGCGAGCCCTTCAATCTGCAGTTCGCCCCGCTTGATCAGCGCCCGGACCTGGTAGTGATAACGGGCGCCGTTCTCAAGGCTGAAATCCTCGAAGCGGGTTTCCGGCTGCGGCTTGGCGCTGAGCGGGTAGGGGGCGCTGGGGGAGTCGTCGCGCCGGCGATAGATGCGGTACCCGAGCAGGCTGTCGCCGGGCTCGAGCGAGACCGGTTGCCAGCTGAGCAGCACCGACCGGTCGTGCGCTTCTCCCTGCAGTGCAGCAGGTGCAGCGACCGCAAGAGTTGCCGCCTGGCGCAGGACCACCGGCCGGCCCGCTTCGCCGTCAGCATTGCGCGCAATCAATTTGTACTGGTAACCGGTCCCGGGGTCGATCTGATTATCAAGATAGAGGTAGCGCTCGCCAACCTTGCGGGCCGGGACGGGCAGCTCCGGGTCGATGCTGACCAGTAAGGTCGAACGGTCAAAGCACTCGGGACAGTCGTTGCCTGGATCGAAAGTCATCCGGTAGATATCGAGCTGCGGCGGGCTGTTGATCGCGCTGCCGTCAAGGTTCTGGGTCGGCAGCCGCCAGCCGAGCAGCAGCGCTTCACCCTGCTGGCGGAGTTCCAGCTCGCTGGCCGGGCCCGGCAGCAGGGTTTCGAGCGGGCGCACCGGGCCTTTGTTGCCACAGGCGCTGAGGGTGGTCAGGATCAATAAGCTAATAAACAGAGATCTTATGCGCATGGTAGTTACATTGCTTTTGTAGGGGCGAGCCGGTGGCTCGCCCGTGATATATTATCCAGAACCTGTTGCCGCGGGCGCCCCAGCGAGGTGTCAGCGGTTGGGCTTTTTCAGTCGCGCCAGTTCCCGCTCGACCGCTTCGCGGGCGGTGCCGCCGGTCGCCTTGCGGGCGTTGACTGAAGCCTCAAGGGTCACGAAATCGTAGATGTCCGCTTCGATCAGGTCGGAGAACTCCTTGAACTCAGCGAGAGTTAGTTCGGGGATGTCCTTGTTGTTCTCGACGCAGTAGCGCACCGTCTTGCCGACCACCTCATGCGCCTGCCGGAACGGCAGCCCCTTGCGCACGCAGTAGTCGGCGACGTCGGTGGCGGTGGAGAAGCCCCGCGCCGCGGCGATGCGCATGTTGTCCCCCTTGACCTGCATCTCGGCGATCATGTCGGCGAAGATCTTCAGGCTGCCCTTGACCGTGTCGATGGTGTCAAACAGCGGCTCTTTGTCTTCCTGCATATCCTTGTTGTAGGCCAGCGGCAGCGACTTCATCAGCGTCAGCATGCTCATCAGGTTGCCGTAGACCCGGCCGGTCTTGCCGCGCACCAGCTCCGGGACGTCGGGGTTCTTCTTCTGCGGCATGATCGAGCTGCCGGTGCAGAAGGCGTCGGAGAGTTCGATGAAGTTGAAATCGGCGCTCGACCAGAGGATCAGCTCCTCGGAGAGGCGCGACAGGTGCATCATCAGGATGCCGGCGAAACTGCAGAACTCGATGGCGAAGTCACGGTCGGAGACCGAATCGAGGCTGTTGCGGGTGACGCCGTCGAAGCCGAGCTGCTGCGCCACCCATTCCCGGTCGATGGGGAAGGTGGTGCCGGCCAGGGCACCGGCGCCCAGCGGCATCTGGTTGAAGCGCTTGCGCAGATCCTGCAATCGTGAAATGTCGCGGGCGATCATCTCGCGGTAGGCGAGCATGTGGTGGCTGTAGAGCACCGGCTGGGCGGTCTGCAGGTGGGTGTAGCCGGGCATGATCACGTCAAGGTTGTTTTCGGCCTGCCGGATCAGTGAGGCTTCCAGCTTTTCCAGGTAGCCGAGGACGGTGTCGATCTCGTCGCGCAGGTAGAGACGGATATCGACCGCCACCTGATCGTTGCGACTGCGGCCGGTGTGCAGTTTGCCACCGACGGCGCCGATCCGTTCGATCAGCCGCGCTTCGATGTTCATGTGGATATCTTCCAGCTCGACCGAGAACTCGACCTTGCCCGCCTCGATATCTTTGCGGATGGCATCGAGACCGGTGATGATCTGATTTGCCTCATCGACGGCAATGATCCCCTGGCGTCCGAGCATCTCCGCGTGGGCTTTCGAGCCCTGAATATCGTAGCCGTAGAGGCGCTGGTCGAATTCGATCGAGGCGGTGAACTCCTCGACAAACTTATCGGTCGGCTGGGTAAAGCGGCCACCCCAGAGTTTACTCATCTTGGTTATGCTTTCTCTTGATGCTGATTGAAAATCGGGGCCCGGTCTGCCGCGCCCCGAACTGATCCTGGCTGGTTATTTCTTGCTCTGCCGCTGAATCGCGGCGATCCGCAGCCGCAGCGCGTTGAGCTTGATGAAGCCTTCAGCGTCGGCCTGATTGTAAACCTCGTCCGCCTCGAAGGTGGCGAAGTCGATATTAAACAGGCTGTCGTTGGCCGAATCGCGGCCGACCACCCGGCAGTGCCCCTTGTAGAGCTTGATGCGGGCCATGCCGTTGACGGTCTGCTGACTCTCGTCGATCAGCGCCTGCAGGACGGTGCGCTCGGGGGCGAACCAGAAGCCGTTGTAGATCATCGCCGCATAGCGGGCCACCAGCGAGTCACGCAGGTGCATCACTTCACGATCCATGGTGATCGATTCGACGGCGCGGTGCGCTTCTTCGAGAATGGTGCCGCCCGGGGTCTCGTAGACGCCGCGGCTCTTCATGCCGACGAAGCGGTTCTCCATCAGGTCGATGCGGCCGATGCCGTGTTTGCCGCCCAGTTCATTCAGTTTGGCGAGCAGGTTGGCCGGCGAAAGGCGCTCGCCGTTGACGGCAACAGCGTCACCTTTTTCAAATTCGATCTCGACATATTCGGCAGCGTCAGGCGCAGCTTCCGGCGCGACACTCATGACGTACATATGTTCCGGAGCTTCAGCCCAGGGGTTCTCAAGCACGTCCCCCTCGAAGGAGATATGCAGCAGGTTACGGTCCGAGCTCCAGGGATTCTTTTTGCTGGTCGGCACCGGGATGCCGTGCTTCTTGGCGTACTCTTCCAGCGCGGTGCGGCTGTTCATGTCCCACTCGCGCCAGGGGGCGATCACCTTGACCGCCGGGTCGAAGTGGTAGTAGGCGATCTCGAAACGCACCTGATCGTTGCCCTTGCCGGTAGCGCCGTGGGAGACCGCGTCGGCGCCTTCGGCAGCAGCAATTTCCATCTGCGCCTTGGCGATCAGCGGCCGCGCGATACTGGTGCCGAGGAAGTAGCGTCCCTCGTAGATGGCGTTGGCGCGGAACATCGGGAAGACGAAGTCGCGGGCGAACTCTTCCTTGAGGTCCATGATGTGGCAGCTGCTGGCGCCGGTCTGCTTAGCCTTCTCGGGAATATGATCCAGTTCTTCCCCCTGACCGAGGTCGGCCGAGTAGGCGACCACCTCGCAGCCGTATTCTTCGACCAGCCACTTGAGGATGATCGAGGTATCCAATCCGCCCGAATAGGCGAGAACCGCTTTTTTCACTTGTCCATGTTTGCTCATGTGCAGAACTCCTGTATGGAATTGGCGGCCTGCCCGGGCCGCTAGAGTTTAATCACGTAGGTGTCGGCCATCCGGTCGTGCAGCCCCTGTTTCTGTTCATCGAAGGCGACCATCAGGTAGCCGATGCCGAGGATGATCGCCGAGACGAACTTGCAGGGGACTTCACGGAAAGCCGCCCGCAGGTAACTGATCGGTGCCCCGTCGCGGCGAATCACCTTGACCCGCACCGCCATCTTGCCCGGGGTCTGGCCGCAATAGCCGGTGAAAAAAACGTAGTAGGCGAAGCTGATCAGGTAGGTGAACAGCTGCACCAGCAGCATCAGGGCGCTGACTTCCCCCTCGCTGCCGCCGGTGGTGACAAAGCCGGTGAAGGCCAGCAGCATCCCGAGGATCACCTGCAGCAGAAACACCAGAAAACCGTCGATCAGGGTCGCCACCAGGCGGATCCAGAAGCCCGCCTTCGGCTGCGCATCGACCTCGGTCTGACTGTGCCTGACAGCGCCGGGCGGCCGTTGCTGGGCAGCAGACACTTGCGGTGCTGCTGGCGCCGGCTCGGCCTTCTGCTGTGACAGGGCAAAGCTCTGTTTGCAGCGCGGGCAGTTGGCCCGCGTCGCGGTCGCGGGCAGTTGCGCCGGGTCGATCTGCTTGCTGAAGCCGCAGTGCGGGCAGGACAGTTGCATCGGGCTTAATCAGCGGGCCATCAGCGTGGCCATGATCGCTTTCTGTACGTGCAACCGGTTCTCCGCCTCGTCGAAAATAATCGAATGCGGCCCTTCGATGACCTCGTCGGTGATCTCTTCGTCACGGTGCGCCGGCAGGCAATGCATAACGACGCAATCGGGATTGGCCAGCTTCACCAGCCCGGCGTTGATCTGGAAGCCCTTGAAGGCTTTTTCCCGCTCGGCCTGCTCTTCTTCCTGCCCCATACTCGCCCAGACGTCTGTGTTGAGCACGTCGGCCCCGGCCGCTGCTACTTTGGGATCGTTGCTCAGCAGCAGCTTCGCGCCGGCTTCTTTCGCGCGGGCAATCACCCCGGCGTCCGGCTCGTACCCCTTGGGAGTGGCGACGCGCAGCTCAAAGCCGAAGATCGCTGCGGCGTTGATCCAGCTGTTGGCCATGTTGTTGCCGTCGCCGACCCAGCAGTACTTGAGGTTCTTGTAGTCCTCTTTGTGCTCGCTGACGGTGAACAGGTCGGCCATCAGCTGGCAGGGGTGGTAGAGGTCGGTCAGGCCATTGATCACCGGCACGTAGCAGTTTTCGGCGAACTCTTCGATGGCGTCCTGAGAGTAGGTGCGGATCATGATGCCGTCGCAGTAACGGGCCATCACCCGCGCGGTGTCCTTGATCGGCTCGCCGCGCCCCATCTGGGTGTTGCCGGAATGCAGGAACAGCGCATGCCCGCCGAGCTGGAACATGCCGACCTCGAAAGAGACGCGGGTGCGGGTCGAGCTCTTCTCGAAAAGCATCCCCAGGGTCTGCCCTGCGAGCAGCTGGTGCGGGGTGCCCTCTTTCTGCTTCAGCTTCAGCTCGCGGGTCAGGTCGAAGATCGCCTCGAGGTCGTCGAGGGACCAGTCGGAGAGGCAGAGGAAGTCTTTGGTCATCGGTTTACTCCTGATAATCGGTGAAAATCCCGGAAAGGATTTCCAGCATCTGATCGATTTCATCTTGACTCACGGTCAAGGGCGGCAGGAAGCGCAGCACCCTGTCGACGGTGCAGTTGATCAGCAGTCCCCGCTCCAGAGCGGTCTTGACCATCTCACCGCCGGCGATCGACAGCTCCAGGCCAATAATCAGGCCGCGGCCGCGCACCTCGACAATGAAAGGGAATTTCTCCTGCAGCGTTTCGAGCCGCTCACGCAGGTAGCTGCCCATGGCGACGCAGTTCTTCAGCACGCCGTCCTCGAGGATGGTTTTCAGCGCCGCCAGTCCTGCGGCCGCCATCAGCGGGTTGCCGCCGAAGGTTGAACCGTGGCTGCCGGGGCCCAGCGCCGCGGCGTACTTCTCCTTCGCCACCATGGCACCGATCGGCGGACCGCCGGCCAACGCCTTGGCCAAGGTCATGACATCCGGCTCGACCTCTTCCTGCTGGTAGGCGAAGAGGCTGCCGGTCCGGCCGCAGCCGACCTGGACCTCGTCAAAGATCAGCAGCAGCTGATGTTCATCGCAGAGCTCGCGGACCGCCTGCAGGTAGCCGGCCGGCGGCAGGTTGACGCCGCCTTCCCCCTGCACCGGCTCGAGCATGATGGCGCAGCACTGTGGAGTGATCGCGGCGCGCAGGGCGGTGATGTCGCCGAAGGGAACATGCTTGAAGCCCGGCAGCAGCGGCGAGAACCCGGCTTTGACCTTCTCCTGACCGGTCGCGCTGATGCCCGCCAGGGTCCGGCCGTGAAAAGAGGCCAGCGCGGTGACGATCTCGCTGCGCTCGGGAGCATGAGTTTCAACGCTGTACTTGCGGGCCAGCTTGATCGCCGCCTCGTTCGCCTCAACGCCGGAGTTGCAGAAAAACACCCGGTCACCGAAGGAGTGTTCGCAGAGCAGCTCGGCCAGCTCGATCTGCTGCGGGATATGATAGAAGTTCGAGCAGTGCAGCAGCTTCTCCGCCTGCTCGCGCAGCGCGGCGACCACCTTCGGGTGGCAGTGGCCGAGGTTATTGACCGCCACGCCGGAGAGGAAATCGAGGTACTTCTTGCCGTCGACATCCCAGAGCCAGCTCCCTTGGCCCCGCACGGCGACCAGGGGGTAGCGCCCGTAAGTGGCGGCGACGTGGGTCAGTCCCCGCGCGATCCAGGTTTCTGTGGTGCTCACGGGTTGAACCTCGCCACCGCGGTGCCGACCCCTTTGTCGGTGAAGATCTCCAGCAGGCAGGCGTGCTCCATCCGGCCATCAATAATGTGGGCTTTGGCCACCCCTTCATCGACGGCATCGACACAGCAGTTGACCTTGGGGATCATGCCACCGGAGATGGTGCCGTCGTTGATCAGGTCGGGGACCCGCTGCACGTCGATTGTCGAGATCAGCTTGCCCTGCTTGTCCTTGACCCCTTCGATGTCGGTGAGCAGGATCAGCTTCTCCGCCTGCAGCGCCCCGGCGATCCGGCCGGCGACCAGGTCGGCGTTGATATTGTAAGTCTCACCTTCCAGGCCGACGCCGATCGGCGCGATCACCGGAATGAAGTTGCTCTCTTCCAACGCGGCGATCACCTGCGGGTTGACGCTCTCCACCTCGCCGACCATGCCGATGTCGATGATCTCAGGGGTCAGGGTGTCGGGGTTGACCGCGGTCATCTCCAGCTTGCGCGCCTGGAGCAGGCCGCCGTCCTTGCCGGTCAGGCCGACCGCCTTGCCGCCGTGGCGGTTGATGTTGTTGACGATCTCCTTGTTGACCTTGCCGCCGAGCACCATCTCGACCACGTCCATGGTGGCGCTGTCGGTGACCCGCATCCCCTGGACGAAGCGGCTCTCGATCTTCATCGCCTCGAGTACCTTGCCGATCTGCGGACCGCCGCCGTGGACCACCACCGGGTTGAGGCCGATGTACTTCATCAAAATGATGTCACGGGCGAAGCCTTCCTTGAGCTGCTCCTCGACCATGGCGTTGCCGCCGTATTTGATGACGATGGTCTTGCCGTAAAACCGCTTGATCCACGGCAGGGCTTCCATCAGAACTTTTGCTTTGCTGATCAGTTCTTCCATGTTTATGACCCTGTAGGGGCGACCCGATGGGGCGCCCGCATACGATTAAAGAATATACCGCGAGAGATCCTCGTCCTTGCTGATCTCGGCCAGCCGGCGGCGAACCTCCTCGGCGTCGATCACGACGTGCCGCTCGGTCAGCTCGGAGGCGTTGAAGGAGAGCTCCTCGAGCAGCTTCTCCATGATCGTGTGCAGCCGCCGGGCGCCGATGTTCTCGGTGCGCTCGTTGACCATCTTGGCCATACTGGCGAGTTCGCGGATCGCCTCGTCGGCGAACTCCAGGTCGATCGATTCGGTCTTCAGCAGTGCCGAGTACTGGCGGATCAGGGCGTTCTTCGGCTCGGTGAGGATGCGGTAGAACTCCTTCTCGTCGAGGCTGTGCAGTTCGACCCGGATCGGGAAGCGCCCCTGCAGCTCCGGGATCAAGTCAGACGGCTTACTGACATGAAAAGCGCCGGCGGCGATGAACAGGATGTGGTCAGTCTTCACCGGGCCGTGCTTGGTGTTGATGGTGCTCCCCTCGACGATCGGCAGGATGTCGCGCTGGACCCCTTCGCGCGAGACCTCGGGACCGCCCAGCCCCTCGCGGCTGGCGATCTTGTCGATCTCGTCGATGAAGATGATGCCGCTCTGCTCGGTGCGCTCGCGGGCCAGGGCGGTGACGTTCTCCATGTCGACCAGCTTCTCCGCCTCGGTCTCGATGAGGATCTCGCGCGCCTCGCTGACCTTGATCCGCTTGCGCTTGGTCTGTTTCGGGAACAGGTTGCCGAACATCTCCTTGATGTTCATTCCCAGCTCTTCGTTCCCCTGCGGGGTGAAGATGCCCATCTGCGGCATGCTGCTGGTCTCGGTTTCCAGCTCGACGAAGCGCTCGTCCAGCTCGCCCATGCGCAGCAGCTTGCGCAGCTTGTCGCGGGTATGTTGCTGCTGCTCCAGCTTGTCGGGGGACTGGTCGGTCTGCCCCGGCAGCAGCAGGTCGAGCAGCCGCTCTTCGGTGTTGGCCTCGGCCTTGATGCGCATCTTCTGCGCCTCTTCCTCCTTGACCATGATGATCGCCAGATCGAGCAGGTCGCGGACCATGCTCTCGACGTCGCGGCCGACGTAGCCGACCTCGGTGAACTTGCTCGCCTCGACCTTGATGAACGGGGCTTGGGCCAGCTTGGCCAGACGCCGGGCGATCTCGGTCTTGCCGACCCCGGTCGGGCCGATCATGATGATGTTCTTCGGCACGATCTCGTCGCGCAGGTCGTCCGACACCTGCTGGCGCCGCCAGCGGTTGCGTAGCGCAACCGCGACCGCCCGTTTGGCGTCGTTCTGGCCGATAATGTAACGATCAAGTTCAGAGACGATTTCACGCGGGGTAAAGTTGGTCACTTAATAACCTCAACAGCAATCCGGTCGTTGGTATAAATGCAGATCTCGGCGGCGATTTTCAGCGCCTCGGTGGCGATCATTTCCGCCTCGAGCTCCGAGTGGGCGAGCATCGCCCGGGCGGCGGCCTGGGCGAAACTGCCCCCCGAGCCGATCGCGGCGACGCCGTCATCCGGTTCGATGACATCCCCGGCGCCGGAGATGACCAGGCTGACATCCTTGTCGGCGACGATCAGCAGCGCCTCCAGGCGGCGCAGCACCCGGTCGGTGCGCCAATCCTTGGCCAGGGCCACGGCGGCGCGCGGCAGGTTGCCGCGGAACTCCTCCAGTTTGGCTTCAAATTTTTCGAACAGGGTGAAGGCGTCGGCGGTGCTGCCGGCGAACCCGGCCAGCACCTGGTTCTCGTAGAGACGGCGGATCTTGCGTGCGCCGTGCTTCATCACCGTGTTGCCGAGGCTGACCTGACCGTCGCCGGCCAGCGCGACCTGGGACCCTTTGCGCACACAACAGATGGTGGTTCCTTTGAACATTGACGATCTCCCTGGAAACAGCTCCCCGGTTTGGGGAAAGGACGATATATAACATAACAAAGCGCTGGAAAAAAAGGGTTTGCTTTGTCGCCGCAGGCTGGGCGAATTATTCCCTGGCTCAGGCGGGCAGGGGGAATGCGATGGTTGCAACAGTCCCCAGACCGGGGCGACTGTCGAGCTCCAGCGTGCCCCCCATGCCGCGGATGAACTCGCGGGCATAGAAGAGCCCGAGGCCGAAGCCGCGCACCTGGCCGGTTCCATCCGGATCGATCTGGTAGAACTTGCTGAAGACCTTGGGCAGGTCCTGCTGGGCAATGCCGATTCCGGTGTCGCGAATCTCAAGCAGCACCCGATTGTTTTCCAGCTTGCCTTCCAGCAGGACAGAGCCCCCCAGCGGGGTGAATTTGATCGCATTGTCGAGCAGGGCACGAATCGCAAAAGTGATCCGCTGGCGGTCGAGCACCATGGGTTCGGGTGGGAGTGGTGGGGTGATCTTGATTTCGAACTGCAGCTGGCGACTGTTCGCCGCCGGTCCCAGGGCGGTCGCCACCTGGCGGGCGATGCGGCCGAGTTCGACCGGCTCCAACTGCGGTTCGCTATCTTGCAGGATAACGTTGCTGAAGTAGAGCAAATCCTGAATCAAATGCTCCAGGTGCAGGGTCTCGGCCTGGACCATCGCCAGCATTTTCTGAAACTCTTCCGCCTGCGGGTCGTCGATACCGTCGGCGATATTCTGGATAAACAGGGAGATCGCGGTGGCCGGAGTCTTCAGCTTGTGGGAGATCAGACCGAGAAAATTGCTTTTCAGCTTGTCGACTCTTTTTAAGCTGTTCAGCTCCCTGCGCAGGACGAGCTTGTCGAGCACCTTGTCGACGGTGGTGCGCAGCTGCAGCAGATTGATCGGTTTACTGATGAAATCGTCGGCGCCGGACTGCAGCGCCTTGAGGATCACTTCTTTTTCGGTGTAGCCGGTGATCAGCACCACCGCCTGGTCGGGGCTCTGCTGTTTGACCTTGCTGAGCAGCTCCAGGCCGCTGAGGTTCGGCATCATCACGTCGCTGAGGATGATGTCGACCGACTGCTTTTCCAGAATTTTGAGCGCTTCTTGACCGTCGGCGGCTTCGAATATCTGGAAATTGCTCAGGGCGCGGGCGCACAGCTGGCGGATGATCGGTTCGTCATCGACGACCAGCAGCGATCTTTTCTCCTGGGCCGGTTCCTGTTCCAGTTTGCTCAATAACTCCGGTTGCACGCGGCAAGCTCCCATTGCAGGTTGGCAAGGAAAAAGCGTTCAGGCATGGTGGAATAAGCGCTGTGTAAATGATTCATCTTACTCTGAAAAATATAGCGAAACAGCCGGTGATGTCCACCGGCTGTTTGCGGTTTTACCAAAAATGTCGCGGATTTGTTCAGCCGAGCAATTGTTTGAGCTGGACGGGGGCCGCCTGCAGCAGCGCCTCGACCTTTTCGGCATCGGGACCACCGGCCTGGGCCAGCTCCGGTTTGCCGCCACCGCGGCCGCCGACAATCTCGGCCAGCGGTTTGATCAGTTCGCCCGCCTTGACCTTGCCGGTCAGGTCCTTGGTCACCGCGACCAGCAGGGCCACCTTGCTCCCTTCGGTTGAAACCAGCACCAACACTCCGGAGCCGAGCTTGTCGCGCAGTTGATCGGAGAACTCGCGCAGCCCTTTGCCGTCGATTCCTTCGACCTTGGTGGCCAGCAGCCTGATCCCTTCGACCTCGACCGCCTGGTTGATCAGCTCGCCGCTGCGGTCGGCGTTGGCCTTGGCCTGCAGCTGCTCCAGCTCTTTCTCCAGCTGCCTCTGCTGTTCGAGCAGCTTCTGCAGGCGGGTCTCCAGCTGCTGCGGCTCACTTTTGACCAGCCCGGCCAGACGCTGCAGGGTCTGCTGCTGCTGGTGGACCTGGGCCAGGGCGGCGTCGCCGGTGACCGCTTCGATCCGCCGTACTCCGGCGGCGATTCCGCCTTCGGAGAGGATGCGGAACAGGCCGATGTCGCCGGCGGCGCTGGCGTGGGTGCCGCCGCACAGCTCCATGCTGTAGTCGCCGACGCTGATGACGCGGACTTCATCGCCATATTTTTCACCGAACAGCGCCATGGCCCCGGCCGTCTGGGCTTCGTCGGCGGCCATGACCTGGGAGTCGACCTGGGCGTTGACGCGGATTTGCCGGTTGACCTCTTCCTCGATCCTGATGAGCTCTTCGGTGGTCACCGGGGAGAAGTGGGTGAAGTCGAAACGCAGCCGCTCCGGGGTGACCAGCGAGCCGGCCTGCTTGATATGGTTGCCGAGAATCTTCTGCAGCGCCGCCTGCAGCAGGTGGGTGGCGGTGTGGTTGAGAACGATCCGCTGGCGGCGTTCGGCATCGACCTTGATGGTTGCCCGGGTCGACTTTTTTACCGCCCCGGTGACCACCTCGCAGACGTGAACGAACAGGTTTTCCAGCGGTTTCTTGGTGTCGATGATCCGTAAGCTGGCTTCAGCGGTGGTCATTTCGCCGATGTCGCCGACCTGGCCACCCGACTCTCCGTAGCAGGGGGTGGCGGAGGTGATCACTTCGACGCTTTCGCCGCAGAGCGCCTCTTCGACCAGCTCGCCGGCTTTTATCAGCGCCAGAACTTCGCCTCGGTCTTCGAGTTTTTCATAGCCGCTGAAGTTCGCTTTGACCCCCTGGTCGACCAGCTGCTTGTAGATCGCCGATACCGCTTCTTCGCCGGAGCCCTTCCAGTGTTCGCGGGCCTTGGCGCGCTGCGCCTCCATGCAGGTCTCGAAGCCGGCCTCATCGAGGCTGTAGCCGTCTTTTTCAACAATGTCGGCGGTCAGGTCGACCGGGAAGCCGTAGGTGTCGTAGAGCTTGAAGACGGTTTCACCGGGGATCACCGTCCGGCCGGCTTGCTTCAGCTGGGCGACCTCCTCCTGCAGGATGCGCAGGCCGTTGCCGAGGGTGGCGATGAACCGCTCTTCCTCGTTCTGCACCACCTTGGCGACGAAATCGGTCCGCTTGGCTTCTTCCGGGTAGGCCGCGGCCATGAATTCGAGGACGAAAACCGCGGTCTTATACAGCACCGGATCCTCAAAGCCGAGCATCTTGGCGTGGCGCATGGCACGGCGCATGATCCGCCGCAGCACGTAGCCGCGTCCTTCGTTGCTGGGCAGCACGCCGTCGGCGATCAGGTAGGCGGTGGCGCGGCTGTGATCGGCCATGACCCGCATCGAGACGTCATTCTCTTCATCGGCGCCGTAGCTCTTGCCGGAGAGCTTTTCAATGTAGGCGATGATGTCGCGCAGCAGGTCGGTGTCGTAGTTCGACTGGACCTTCTGCATTACCGTCGCCAGCCGCTCCAGGCCCATGCCGGTATCGACGGCCGGCTTCGGCAGCGGCACCAGTTCGCCGTCCGGCTGGCGATCGAACTGCATGAAGACGTTGTTCCAGACCTCCATGTAGCGGTCGCAGTCGCAGCCGACGGCACAGTCCGGCGAGTCGCAGCCGATCTCGGGGCCGTTGTCGAAGAAGATCTCCGAGCAGGGGCCGCAGGGGCCGGTGTCGCCCATGGCCCAGAAGTTGTCCTCCTCGAAACGGTAGATCCGCTCGCGGGGGACGCCCTCCTGCTGGTGCCAGATGTCGGCCGCCTCGTCGTCGTCGGTGTAGACCGAAACGTAGAGCTTGTCTTTATCGAGACCCATGTCGACAGTGAGGAATTCCCAGGCGTAGGCGATCGCCTCTTTCTTGAAGTAATCGCCGAAGGAGAAGTTGCCGAGCATTTCGAAGAAGGTGTGGTGGCGGGCGGTGCGGCCGACGTTTTCCAGGTCGTTGTGTTTGCCGCCGGCGCGGACGCATTTCTGCGAAGTGGTGGCGCGCAGGTAATCACGCTTTTCGGCGCCGAGGAAGCAGTCCTTGAACTGGTTCATCCCGGCGTTGGTGAACAGCAGGGTCGGGTCGTTGTGCGGAACCAGCGAGGAGGAGGCGACGACGCGGTGGCCCCGCTCTTCGAAATACTTCAGGAAACGGGCGCGGATCTCATGTCCGGTGATCATTTCAACTGCCTTTCTGCGACTTCAAATTGTTCAATGGGCGCTGCCAGGGGCGCAACCGATGCGATTGAATCAGGGATGATAATCGAAGAAGCCTGGTTTTGAAAAGCCTTTTGCGGTTTTTTGTCCTGCGGCTGGCGGATCAGTCGTGGTTTTCTTTCAGAATGGCGAAAATCTCCCCGAGAGTAAAGCCGCGGCGCTGAAAAAAACCGATCACCCGGCGCCGCTGCCGCTCATCGGCGGTCGCATAGGCGAAGTCGGGAAAGCGGCGCTGCAGCTGGTCGCGGAGCAGATCTGCGGAATCGAACTCGCTGCTGGCGTTTTCCAGCGCCTGTTCGGCGGTGCTCTCTTCGATGCCCCGGCGCCGCAGGTCGAGTAGCACCTTTCGGCCGACGCCGCGGCCGCTGCGCAGCAGGGAGCGGGCGCGTTCAAGGGCATACCTGCGGTCGTCGAGGTAGGCGTACTCCCGGCATTTGGCCAAGGTGTCGTTGACCGCAGCTGCAGAAAAGCCGAACTGCAGCAGTTTTTCGCGCAGTTCGGCTTCGCTCCGGTCGCGCCGCGTGAGCAATCTCAGGGCCGCGGCAAATGGATCAGAAGCGCTCGACTTTGAGTTCCCCATCGTCTTTCAAGGCCACACCTTCCTGGGCCTTGCCCTGTTCGAAATCGCTCCAGGAGGCATCGGATGTTGAATCGATGCCGGAGAACTTGAGCTTGAAGTCGTCCGGGTTGGAGCTCTGGCGCAGCGCCTCATCGAAGGTGATGATTTCCTCTTTGACCAGGTTCATCAGCGCCTGATCGAAGGTCTGCATGCCGTAGGAGGTGTACCCCTGGGCGATGGCGTCCTTGAGCTGGGCGGTGCGCTCCTGATCGTCGATCATATCGCGCACCCGCGCGGTGGAGACCATCACCTCGACCGCGGCGACCCGCCCCTTGCCTTCGGCGCGGGGAATCAGCCGCTGGGAGACGACCCCCTTGATCACCCCTGCCAGCTGCAGACGGATATGTCGCTGCTGATGCGGCGGGAACATGGAGACGATCCGGGTGATGGTTTCCGGGGCGTCGATGGTATGCAGGGTCGAGAGCACCAGGTGGCCTGTCTCGGCGGCCGCCAGGGCGGTCTCCGCGGTTTCCACGTCGCGCATCTCGCCAACCAGGATCACGTCGGGGTCCTGGCGCAGCGAGCTCTTCAGCGCCGGTGCGAAGCCGGCGGTGTCGAAGCCGACCTCGCGCTGGTTGATGATGCACTTGCGGTCGCGGTGCAGGTATTCGATCGGATCCTCGATGGTCACCACGTGGGCGGTGCGGGTGTTGTTGATGTGGTCGATCATCGCCGCCAGGGTGGTCGATTTCCCCGAACCGGTGGCGCCGGTCACCAGCACCAGCCCGCGCTGCTCCATGGCGATCTTCTTCAACACATCCGGCAGCAGCAGCTCATCGAGAGAGGCGATCTTGTAGGGGATGGCGCGGAACACCGCCGAGACCGAGTTGCGCTGCGAGAAGATGTTGACCCGGAAGCGCCCCAGTCCGGGCACCCCATAGGCCAGGTCGATCTCGCAGGTCTCCTCAAAATTGGCCTTCTGCCGCTCGTTCATGATCCCTTCGCACATGCTGCGCACCGCCTCGGCGGTCAGCCGCGGCGCTTTGGGGAGCGGGCGCAGGTTGCCGTCAATGCGGAACACCGGCGGCAGGCCGGCTTTGAGGTGGATGTCGGAGGTGTTCGACTTGAGAGCCATGCCGAGAATGTCATTCAGATTCATGCTGCCATCCTGTCAGTGGGGGGGCCGTGGTGCCCCGCCAGTTTATTCGTCCGCTTCGGCTGAAGCGACTTTCGCATCGCCCAGGCCATAGAGTTCCCGCAACCGGGCTTCGATCTCGTTGGTCATTTCCGGGTGTTCCTTCAGAAACTGCTTAGCGTTTTCACGCCCCTGGCCGACCCGCTCGCCGTTGTAGGAGAACCAGGCGCCACTCTTCTCGACAATGTCGTTGTCGACGCCGAGGTCGAGGATATCCCCCTCACGGGAGATGCCGGTTCCGTACATGATATCAAATTCGGCCTGCTTGAAAGGCGGCGCCACCTTGTTTTTGACCACTTTGACGCGGGTGCGGCCGCCGATCACGTCCTGGCCGTTCTTCAGCGCGGCGATGCGCCGGATATCCATGCGCACCGAGGAGTAGAATTTCAGCGCGTTGCCGCCGGTGGTGGTTTCCGGGTTGCCGAACATCACGCCGATCTTCATGCGGATCTGGTTGATGAAGATGATGCAGCAGTTCGATTTTGAAATGGTGGCGGTCAGCTTGCGCAGCGCCTGCGACATCAGCCGCGCCTGCAGGCCCATGTGCGAGTCGCCCATCTCCCCCTCGATCTCGGCGCGCGGGGTCAGCGCGGCGACCGAGTCGACCACCAGCACGTCAATGGCGCCGCTGCGCACCAGCATCTCGGTGATCTCCAACGCCTGCTCGCCGGTGTCCGGTTGGCTGACCAGCAGGTCGTCGGCCTTGACACCGAGGTGGCCGGCGTACTGGATGTCGAGGGCGTGCTCGGCGTCGACGAAGGCGGCGATTCCGCCCTGTTTCTGGACCTCGGCGACGATGTGGAGGGCCAGGGTGGTCTTCCCTGAAGATTCCGGGCCGAAGATCTCGATGATCCGCCCCTTGGGAACTCCGCCGATTCCCAGCGCCAGGTCGAGGCTCAGCGCCCCGGTCGGGATGGTCGCGATCTCCGGCATCTGATAGTCGGAGCCGAGGCGCATGATGCTGCCTTTGCCGAACTGTTTTTCAATCTGGCCCATGGCCAGTTCAAGTGCGCGATTCCGATTTTCGTCAGACATTTGTGCCTCCCTTGGCAGTTGCATTTTTATAAAAGAATGAAGATATCAGCAAGCAATCATCCAGGTTGCGCGAGGCCGACCTGCTGCAGCGGGGTGTGAACGGCGCCGCTGGGGGTCAGGCGGCTGCGGTACAGCACCAGTTGATCGACTTTAAAACTGCCGCACCCTTGTGACAGAAAAGGACACAATGCGTCGGGGTCCCGCGGAATCTGCTTGAACCGGCCGATGGTCAGATGCGGTCGATAGGGGCGGCGGTCATCAAGCAGGCCGCGTTGTTCAAGCTCTGCGGCCAATTCGGCCTGCAAAGCGATCAGCGGCTCCGGGGGTTCTACTCCGAGCCAAAGAACCCGTGGTTTGCGCTGCTGCGGGAAACAGCCAAGATTCTTTACCAGGACATTAAAACTTTTTTTCTTTTCTCCTGTAGATACCATAATTCGAGCGATCTCTGCAAGCTGCTCTTGCGTGCGATCACCAAGAAAGTGCAGGGTCAGATGCAGGTTGTGGATGGCCGCCGGTTTAAGTTCCGGGATTGCCCCTTTGAGCCGTTTCTGCAGCCGGAATATGCTCTGCTGCAGCTCTTCCGGGAGCGGGATGGCAAGAAACGCCCGGATCAGCTCCGCCTGCTGTTCAGCCATGAGCGTCCTGCCCCGGTCGATAGAGCGGGAGCAGCACGTGGAAACAGCTTCCGGATTCGTTTCCGGGGGCATTCTCCACCCAGATCATGCCGCCATGGGCCTCGATCATCCCCTTGGCCAGCGGCAGGCCGAGGCCGACACTCGGCCCCTGGACCCCGTTGCGCTGCTTGCCGTGCAGGCTGATGTCGCCGGCGCCGTGAAATTTGTCGAAGATCGGCAGCCGGTCCTGCTCGGCGATCCCCACGCCGCTGTCGATGATCGAGACAGCGAGGTGATCTCGCAGTGGTGTGCGGCGGAAAAAGTCGGGGCAGAAGGGTTCCATTTCCTGGCGTTTTTCGCGCAGTTCCGCTGGGCTGATATGCACTGCGGTTAGGCGGATTCTGCCGCCGGTCGGGGTGAATTTGACGGCGTTTTTCAACAGCCGATCCAGGGCCATACGCAGATGATAGTGATCACCGACCGGCGACAGGTGGTCGTCGATCGGGCCGAGTTGCAGGTCCAGTCGGCGGCGCTGGACCTCATCGCGATACTGCTGGGCCAGTTCGCTCAGCAGCAGCGGCAGGTCCAGACTCTCCTGCGCCAGGTAGATGTCGCGCGATTCAATGCGCGCCATTTCCAGCAGGTCATCGACCAGGCTGGTGAGCCGCTGCCCGCCCTTGAAGATGGTCTCCAGCAGATGCTTGCTGTCGGCGGGAAGTCCCTGCCGCTGCCCGGCGAGCAGCTCGGTGGCGGTCGTGATCCAGGTCAGCGGGGTGCGCAGCTCGTGAGAGGCCAGGGCGAGAAAGCGGTCCTTCATGCGGTTGTTCTGTTCCAGGGAGCGATTACTCTCTTCGAGCCGATTGACATGCTCGCGCAGCTGCTTGCGGGACCGGTCGAGTTCCCGCTGGCTGGCATGCGTCAGGCGATGCTGCCATTCCAGTTTCTCCACCAGCTCCAAGGAATCGATGGCCGCGGCGAGGATCTGGCAGCACTGGCCGAGCAGGTCGATCTCTTCCTGCGCAAACTGGCGGGCCTGGTCCTGAAACAAAAACAACACCCCGAGCAGCCGCTCGTGGGCAGTGAGCGGGTGGGCGAGCAGACTGCGCCAGCCGGCGTCGAGAACCGCCTGGCAATACAGGCCGGTCTCAGTGTGCAGATCCACCCAATGATGGGGGATGCCGCTCTTGACCACCTGGGTAATCAGCCCTTTGCCGGCCGGAACCTTTTGCAGCTCGCGCACCAGCTGGTCACCGATGCCGTGTTCGGCCACCAGGTGCAGTGGCGAGTCGGGGTCGTGCAACTGGTAGATGCCGCAGCCGGAGACCTGAAATGAGTTCTGGATCAGCAACAGCGCTTCATCCAGCAGGCGGCTGCGGTTGCGGGTGGTTGCTGCCAGCAGGGCGATGCGCTGCACGACCTGCAGATGAGCGATCTGCCGCTGCAGGGCGCGGTGCTCATCTGCCGCCACTTTGGGCGGGAAAGGTTCTTTTTGCATTGCAGCGATCCTTTTGGCCGTCAGGCGCTTTCGGCCAAGCTGTTGCGGGCATAACGGCGCAGCCATTCAAGCGCCATGTAGGCCGTCATGCGTTGGACTTTCTGTCGCTCTCCGTGGAAGCGGTAGCGTTTGACATGGGTGCCCTGCGGGCTGGCCAGGGCGATGAAGACCGTGCCCACCGGTTTGTCGGCCGTGCCGCCGTCCGGGCCGGCGATGCCGGTGACCGCCAGGGCCAGGTCGGTATCGGCGACCCGCCGCAGCCCTTCGGCCATGGCTTTGGCGCAGGGTTCGCTGACAGCGCCGTGCTGGCGCAGAATCGGCAGCGGCACCTGCAGCCAGTCGAGCTTGGCCGAATCGGCATAGGTGACCGCGCCGCGCTCGAGAAAATTCGAGGCGCCGGGCTGGCTGGTCAGCATGCAGGCGATCAGCCCGCCGGTACAGGATTCGCCGAGCGCCAGAGTCAATCCGGCGCCGGTCAGCAATTGGCCGACGTTTCCTTCCGGGGTTTGGCCGTCCCGCGCCATCAGGTAATCGCCGAGCTGTTGCAGCAGCAGCGCTTCGGCCTGATCGAGGCGGAAATCGGCCCCCTCGCCGCCGGCTTTCAGCTTGACCACCACCAGCGGGTAGTCGAGGCCGAAGGCGACTTCGACCCCCTCCGGCAGCTGGTGGTAAGGAATCAGCTGTTCGATCTTCGGCTCCGGCAGACCGAAGAACTTGTAGCTGCGCTGCTGCAACGGTTCACGGCCGGGGTGGCGACTCTGCAGCAGCGGCAGCACCGCCTGTTCAAACATCGCCCGCATTTCACTCGGCACCCCAGGGAGGAAGAACAGCTCACAGCCGCGCTCCTTGATCCAGAAGCCGGGCGCGGTGCCGAGCGGATTCGGCAGCGGGATGGCGTGCTGCGGCAGCAGCGCCTGGCGCTCGTTGTTCGGCTCCATCGGCCGGTTGCGACTGCTGAACCAGCTGCGCACCATCTCCAGCGCCTCTTCGTTGATCACCAATGACCGCCCCAGGGCCCGCGCCGCGGCGCGCGCGGTCAGGTCGTCGCCGGTCGAGCCGAGGCCGCCGGTGACGATCACCGCCTGCGCATGCTGGTTCAGGTAGCGCAACGCCGCCTCGATCTCCTTCTCCTGGTCCGGCACCGACAGGGAACAACGCAGCCGGAAGCCGTGGCGGGCGAGGATCGCGGCGATGGTGCCGGTGTTGGTATCGGCCAGGTCGCCGCTGAGCAGCTCGTCGCCGGTGGTCAGTACGGCAATGTCAAAGGGTGGCATAGCAGCTCCAGAACATAGCAATCAGGAAAACAGCGCCAGGCAGACCCGCAGCGCCAGCGCTGCGTAAACCCCGGCAGCGACATCGTCCATGGTCACGCCGACGCCGTTTTTCATTCTCTTGTCGAACCAGCTGGCCGGCGGTGGTTTGAGGATGTCGAAGACGCGGAACCAGAAAAAGCCGAGCAGCGCGATACCCCAGGAGAAGGGCAGAAAGGCCACCGTCACCAGGTAGCCGACCAGCTCGTCGATGACGATCCGGCCGTCGTCCGCTTCACCGTACAGCCTGCCCGCTTGCTCGCAGGCCCAGAAGCTCAGGAACAGCAGTGCCACCAGGGTCAGCAGTTGCAGCGGCCAGCTGAAGCATGAGAGGTAGTAGAAGCAGGGGATGCCGGCCAGGCTGCCGAAGGTGCCCGAAGCGATCGGCGCGTAGCCGAGGCCGGCGTTGCTGGAGAGCAGCAGGATCAGTTTGCGCAGGGCGCCGCTCGCTTGCCCATCAGTCATGGTCATCATCCTTGCTGATCAGTGGTTCCAGCTGTTCGGCGGCTGCCTCGTCGACCAGGCGGTAGATTTTTTCCAATGGCTGGCCGCTGGTTCTGGCCAGCTGGCGGCAATCTTCATATTCCGGGGTCAGGCGCAGAAACTGTCCCCGGTCGAACAGCAGCTTGACCTGGGCCGTGCCGTACTTGGTGCTGACCTTGGCCAGCTGGCGTTCCAGCTTGTAGCGCTCGCAGAAGCTGCTGCGCACGCCGATGGCGCTGCTCTGGTGCAGGATCAGCCTGGCCAGCTGCGGGGCCTGCTGCGGCCGGCAGACCACCGTCAGGCGTACCCCGGGGCGGTTCTTTTTCATCTGCAGCGCGGTGTAGCCGGCATCCAGGGCGCCGGCTTCGAACAGTTGCTCAAGCAGATAGCCGAGCTGTTCGGGGCTGCTGTCGTCGATGTGGCTTTCCAGCAGCTGCACCTGGTCTTTGGCCGGCTGCTCGACGCTGGCCAGCTCGCCAAGGATGCCGCGCAGCAGGTTTGGGCGGTCCTCCAGCTGCCAGCCGCCGACGCCGTAGCCGGTCTGCTCGATGGTCATTTGCGGCAGCGGGCCGAATTCAGCAATCTCGCGGGCGATGCAGGCTCCGGTCGGGGTGACCAGCTCCTTGTCGCAGCCGCTGTCGACAACCGGCTGGCCGGTCAACAGCTCCAGGGTGGCCGGCGCCGGCAGCGGCAGCGCTCCGTGGGCGCAGCGGCTCATGCCGCGCGAGAGCGGCAGCGGCGCGCAGATGACTTTCTCTACCCCGAGCAGCTGCAGGCCGATTGCCGCACCGCATAAGTCGACGATGGCGTCGACGGCGCCGACCTCATGAAACTGAACCTGATCGATGGGAATGCCGTGCACCTTGGCTTCGGCTTCGCCGAGCCGGCGGAAGAAGCGGCGGGCGAGATCCCTGGCCGGCAGCGCCAGAGAACTCTCGGCAAGCATGCGGTCGATGCTGCTCCAGCTGCGGTGCTGGTGCGTTTCCTGGCAGCAGACCTGCACGCGGCAGCCTGCAATGCC
The DNA here is from genome assembly GCA_945787335.1 of uncultured Desulfuromonadales bacterium. Taxonomy (GTDB): domain Bacteria; phylum Desulfobacterota; class Desulfuromonadia; order Desulfuromonadales; family Geopsychrobacteraceae; genus Malonomonas. The sequence goes on along the minus strand of CALZHR010000247.1, from coordinate 834 downwards.
GTGACGCTGTTCGCGGCCGATTTTGAGTTCGAATCCCTCAACCGGCAGTTTGCGCAGTTCGGTTTCGAGCTGCTGTGCGTCGACGCCGAGGTCGAACAGCAGGCCGAGGAACATGTCGCCGGAGATGCCGGAGAAGGTGTCGAGGTAGAGTGTTCGCATGGTTTTAACTATTCCGTACCACCACGGCAAAAGCAAATTCAAAATCGCGGGGTTGCGGCCCCGCACGCCGCCTTACTCTTTTGCTGCGCGGCAAAAGAGTAAGCAGAAAAACGCGCCCGACCTCCTTGCCCGCCTGTGGCGGGTTCCCTGCGATTCGCTACGCTTGGCAGCTCGGGAAAAAACTCGCCTGCGGCTCAGACATTTTCCCTCGAAATCCTGCCAAGCTTCACTGCACTCCGGCTGCGTCACACGGGAAGGGGGCTAGCTCTCCCGATTGATGCGGTTGGCCGCAAAGGCGGCGCCGAAGCCGTTGTCGATGTTGACCACCGTCACGCCGCTGGCGCAGGAGTTGAGCATGCCGAGCAGCGCGGCGATGCCGCCGAAGGCGGCGCCGTAGCCGACCGAGGTGGGCACGGCGATCACCGGCACCGCGACCAGCCCGCCGATCACCGACGGCAAGGCGCCTTCCATGCCGGCGACGACGATGATCACGGCGGCGTTCTGCAGCTGGTCGCTTTTCGCCAGCAGGCGGTGGATGCCGGCGACGCCGACGTCGACCAATTCCTCGACCTGGTTGCCGAGCATCCGCGCGGTGACTGCCGCTTCGCGGGCGACCGGGATGTCGGAGGTGCCGGCGCAGACCACCAGGACTTTGCCTTTGCCGGTGGTTTCGAT
>CALZHR010000246.1 GCA_945787335.1 uncultured Desulfuromonadales bacterium | reverse complement strand
TGGCCGCAGCAACCGGGGTGTTCACCTATATCCCGGGTGCCGGTTACGTGGGCGGCGACAGCTTCAGTTTCAAGGTCAATGACGGGATGGTCGACTCGAACCTTTCGGTTGTCAGCATTACAGTCACTGATCAGAACGATGCCCCGACTGCCGCTTCTGCCGTTGTCGTGACCGATGAAGATACGGCCAGCGGCGCGGTGACGCCGACTGTTTCCGATCCCGATGCTGGCGACAGCCACAGCTTTGCCATTGATTCGCTGCCAACCCAGGGCACCGCTCAGGTGGTTGGCAATCAGCTGGTCTACACCCCCCATGCCGATTTCAATGGCAGCGACAGCTTCACCTTCCGGGCCACGGATTCGGGAGGGCTGGCGGTCGTCGGGACGGCAACCGTCACGGTGAATGCGGTCAATGATGCGCCAACCGCCGCCAGTTCTGCCATCCTGACCGATGAGGATGTCACCAGCGCCGGGGTCGTTCCGACGGTGATCGACGTCGACAGCGGTGAGCAGCACAGCTTCGTCATAGAAACCCAGGCCGCCAACGGGACCGCCCAGGTCATCGAAGACCAGCTGGTTTATACGCCGAATGCTGATTTCAACGGCAGCGACAGCTTTACTTTCCGCGCGACCGACAGCGGCGGATTGTTCGTGATGGGTACTGCCAGTGTCACCGTCACAGCAGTCAACGATGCTCCGCTCGCCGTTCCAGGTGTCGCTGCACTGAACGAAGATGACCAGGTCAGCGGTTCGGTCTCGGCGGAGGATGTCGATGGCGATCAATTGACCTATCTTCTGGTCGACTCGGCGGCCCATGGCGTGGCTGAACTCAACCCCGCGACGGGAGAGTATACCTATGCGCCGGAGGCCGATTTCAGCGGAACGGACAGTTTCAGCTATAAGGTCAATGACGGTGTAATCGATTCAGAGGCTGTGCAGGTCAGCATCACGATCGTCCCCGTGAACGATGCCCCGACCACCGCTTCAGCCAGCCTGACGACACAGCAGGACGTCGCCGGCAGCGGCAGTCTGGTGGGGAGTGATGTCGAAGGGGATGCGCTGACTTTCACGATCGAGACGCATGCGGCCCACGGGGTGGTGGTGATCGATGACGCCGGAACCGGCGCTTATACCTACACGCCGGAACCGGGCTTTGTCGGCTCCGACAGCTTCAGCTTCAAGACCAATGACGGGCAGCTGGATTCGAACATCTCAATGGTGAGTATCACGGTCGCCGATGTCAACGAAGCGCCGACGGCCACCAGTTCCAGCATCCTCACCGCAGAGGATACAACGAGCCCTGCGGTCACGCCGACGGTGATTGATGCCGATTCAGCAGACACCCACAGCTTCAGCATCGAAACGCAGCCGGCGCAGGGTGTGGCCGAAGTGGTTGGGAATCAACTGCGTTACACCCCGGCGGCTGATTACCACGGCAGCGACAGCTTTACCTACCGGGCCACCGACAGCGGCGGACTTTCGGTTGTCGGGACGGCAACCGTCACCGTTACCGCGGTCAATGATCTTCCGGTCGCTGCAGATACGCATGTTTCATCCAGCGAAGATGTGCTGGTTGAAGATCTGTTGATCGCCACCGATGTTGACGGAGATGCGTTGACATTCAGGGTTCTGGCGACCCCGGCCAACGGAACCCTGGAGATCACAGACCCCTTGACCGGAGCCTATCGCTACACGCCTGTCGCCGAGTTCAGCGGCAGCGACAGCTTCACCTTTACTGCGAACGATGGCGTGGGCGATTCCGCGCCGGGAAACGTATCCCTGACGATCAGTGCCAGCAACGATACCCCGGCGATCAGCGGGCAAAGGGTGTTGGAAACCGCCGCCGGTATGCCGCTGGAGATCAAATTGTCCGATCTGCTTGTCGTCGATCCGGATAACAGCTATCCGGAAGAGTTTAGTCTGACAGTGCTAAATGGGGCCAATTACAGCCTCAGCGGCAACACGGTCACGCCCGATGCGGGTTTCTCCGGAGATCTGCAGGTTCCGGTGACAGTGAATGATGGCCTGGCTGACAGTGACGTTTGCCTGCTGACGGTTGCAGTCTTGCCGGGGATGTCAGCGGAGTTGTCCACGACTGAAATCGGACAGCACGCCGCCACGACGGTTTCGCTTTCGGTGAGTAACCTGAGCCTGGTCGGCGGGACTGTCAGCGTCGCGCAATACGTCGACAGCGATGGGAACGGCAGGGTTGATGCGAACGAACCGATGATCCGCTCTTTCGATCTGAGCGATGGCTTTTCTACGGCGAACCTCAACCTTCAGAGTGATACCGATGGTCAGGCCGATGGACAGATAACCACCGACTTGAACTACGCTTTGAGAACAGATCGCTACCACGCAGCGGGGAACTACATATTCCGAGTTGTTGCCGACAGTGAACAGATCGATATGCCGTTCGCGGTGACTCCTGTCAGCGAACCGCAAACGATTTCCGGCCGGGTCCAGGACCTGCTCGGCAACCCCGTTCCCGGAGCCTTTGTCCGCCTCGCGGATAAGTGGGGGCAGGTGTTCGGATACGTGCTGACAGATGCGGATGGATATTATCTGCTCAATGTCCGGGACGCCGGCGAGTATCTGTTGACCCCCTGGGCTCAGGGCTATGTCTTCGATAAAACGGCGCAGTCCGTTGTTGTCCTGGCCCCGTCCCAAGCGCTGGTCGGAATCGATCTGACTCTGAGTGATCAAGTCAGTCAGGTTTCGGGGCAGGTAAAAGACGTCGCCGATGCGACCGGTATTGGTGGCCTCTGGATTGAGGCGCGCAATGAGCAATATGTGACCGGCTGCTATTCTGACGCCGATGGGACATTCACTCTTGCGTTGCCGGACGGGGACTTTGCACTCCACATCGACAGCATCTCGAGTGCCGGCCCGGCGGCGAAGGGCTACCTTGGGTCGGTTGCCGCGTTGCTGGATATCAGCGTCACAGGAGACAGCAGCGGGCATGAACTGTTGCTTAACCAGGGGCCGTCCCTGGTCTGTGGTCAGGTGACCGATGAGGCGGTGTTGGCGGTACCCGGCCTGCCGCTACGAGCCGAGGTGCCGGACCGGCCGGATGCTTCAATGGCTCACGGATTGACCGACGCCGCTGGCCGCTATTGCCTCGCCATTAGTGCAGACGATGGCTGGCGCATCGGCCTTGATGATGGGGCGCAGGCGCTTGGCTATATCGCCGGGGCGATCGAAGATGTCTCCGGAATCACAGGTCCTTTCAGCGGGAATGACCTTTCAGTCAAGGCGGTCGATGCCTGGCTCACGGGCGCAGTCGCTGATGAGAGCGGTGTTCCCATCGCCGGAGTGCCGGTTTCTGCCAATAATGTTTCAACGGCCCTCGGCGTGTCCTCTAAAACTGCAATCGACGGGACTTATCGTATCGGCCTGTACAGCGGCCCCTGGGACGTTGCCGTGGATTCCGAAGCCCTTGGCTATCTTCCGGTATCTCCAGTTCAAGTAGCGCCATTGCCAGACGAGGTGGTGGCCCAGGATTTCGTGCTCTCACGGCCTGCTGTGAGCGTGACGATCGATCCGATCGCGAATCCGGTCAGCACAGACCCGCACCTGATAACAGGGACGATGTCGGAAGGAGCGAGTGTGAATGTTTCGATCGATGGCGGGGCCGTGGCCGGGAATGTGGTGGAGACTTCCGCGACAACCTGGGAGTGTTCATTGAGCAATTTCATCGAGGGAATTACGCACAATGTACTCGTTTCCGCTGAAGGTGCTTACGGTCAAACCGCCGAAGCACAGACCAGCATCTCCTACATTGCCCCGGTTGCCAGCACGATAGAGATAATTCTGGCAAAATATGTGGCAAGAAAAGACAAGCTGATTGTACGCGCGACGAGCGATTTTGGCGCTGCGGCCGATTTAACCCTGGAAGGTTATGGCGCTATGAAATGGCGCCGGAAGAAAGGTTTCTGGCAAAAGATCGTTTATCTGCCGAGCGCTCCGGCCAGCGTCACGGTATCCGGCCCCGAAGGCAGTCGGACGCAGTCGGTTCAGATCAGATAGCGCGGCAAGTCGGAAAATATTTTCTGAGCTTGGTTGGAGGCTGGTTCATCCTTGGCGATGAACCAGCCTCTTTTTTTCGGAACGATTACCTGAACAAAGGTAGCAGCCAACAGGCCACCACGGGTAACAAGAAAATCTGAACACTATTTAATTCTCTTTGAGACTTGGTGCCCTGGTGGCTAATGCTTGTTTATGTTTATTGAACTTTTCAGGGTTGGGGTTGTGGGGGCCTTCTTTTTACTGCCCGACTGGCATCAGCCTGCCTGCTGCAGCCCAATACAGGGCGCGTCGGCGCATTCGATCACCTCGATGGTGACGTGCTTCAGCTCGGGCAACTCGGCGAGCAGTTGCCGGTACTCTTCCACCGGCCGCGGGTAGTGGGTGACCAGGGTGACGATCGCCGCCAGGTGGTGCGGGCCGACCTTCCAGACGTGCAGGTCGGTGACCCGGTTGTCGGCGTCGGCTTCGATGATCTGTTGAATCCGGCCCCGCACCGCGCCGTCGACGCCGGCGTCGAGCAGGATGCGGCTGCTCTCTTTGAGCAGCCCCCAGGCCCAGCGACTGATGACCAGCGCGCCGATGATCCCCATCAGCGGGTCGAGCGCCCACCAGCCGAACAGGCTGCCGAACAGCAGGGCGACGATCGCCAGCACCGAGGTGAGGGCATCGGCCAGCACATGGAAGTAGGCCGCCTTGAGGTTGTGATCCTCATGGTGGTGATGGCCATGGTCGTGCCCGTGGCTGTGGCCGTGATGATGGTCATGACCGTGCGCACCGTGGAGCAGGAAGGCGCTGGCGATATTCACCGCCAGGCCGATGGCCGCGACCAGCATCGACTGGGCGTAATGGATCTCCACCGGGGCGAAGAAGCGCCCCACCGACTCGACCGCCATGATCAGCGCCACCACCGCCAGGGCGACGGCGCTGGCGAAGCCGCCGAGCACGTTGATCTTGCCGGTTCCGAAGGTGAAGTCTGGATTGTCGGCGTGCTTGCGCGAGTAGCGGTAGGCGAACAGGGTGATCAAAAAGGCGGCGACGTGGGTGCCCATGTGCCAGCCGTCGGCCAGCAGCGCCATCGAGCCGAAGGCGAGCCCGGCGACGATCTCGACCACCATGGTCACGGCGGTCAGCCCCATCACCTTCTGGGTGTTCTTCTCGTTTTCCTCGCGATGGACGAAAAAGCGGTGTCCGTGCTGCCATTGTTCGAGCTTGTGAATGTGCATCAGATCCCTCACTGCAAAAACGGGGACAGGCACCATTGGAGCCTGTCCCCTTACGAATCATTTAATTGTTCCGCTTTGCTACTGCAGCCACTCGTAGACTTCGTTGCCGTGGTCGCCGCACCCCTTGCAGCAGCCGCCGCTGCCGCAGCCGTCGTCCTGGTGCAGGCGCACCCGCCCTTTTCTGATCCAGTGGCTGAGCAGGCCGCGCGCCGTGTCCGGTTCGATATCGAAATGCAGGGCGATATCGTTCAACGGGGCCAGCTTGCGGTCGCTCAGGTAGCGTTTGACTTCACTCGGGGTCATGAATACCTCCTCAACCTTTGGCCGGAACCGCTACGCCGACCGCGCGCTTGTCTTTGCCCATGCTGCGCATCACCAGGACCACAATGATGCAGAACAGGGCGCACCCGGCCAGCCAGGCGCCGGAGAAAGCCGGGTGCCGGGCGTAGGTGGCCAGCTGGTAGAAGCTGGTCGCCGAGATGTAGGCGAGCCCGGTGGTCCAGACGGCGATGAAGGCGGTCCAGCGCAGGTTGGTTTCGCGATAAACCGCAGCCATGGCGGCGACGCAGGGGAAGTACATGAGGATGAACAGCATGTAGGCGATGGCGCCGATCTTGCCGTCAAACAGCTTGCCCATGGTACCGAACACCCCGGTGCTGACGGCCAGCCCCTCGGCGGCGGCATCAGCCGAGCTGGTGTCGCCGATGCTCAGGCCCAGCGGGTCGGTCAGGGTGTCGGCCACTCCGGCCAGGTTCTCAGGGATGGTCGCCACTGCCTCCTTGAGGGCGGCACTGAGGCTGAAGGCCTCTTCCGCGCCGCCGGCCGCCAGCTCTTCCTGGACTTCATTCTGCAGGTAGATGGCGTCGAGGGTGCCGACCACCGCCTCCTTGGCGAAGACCCCGGTGAAGATGCCGACGGTCGCCGGCCAGTTGTCCTGCTCGATCCCCATCGGCGCGAAGATCGGCGTGATGGTACGGCTCACGGTTGCCAGCAGGGAATCCTTGCTGTCGTCGTGACCGATGCTGCCGTCAATCGACATGGTGTTGAGCAGCGCCAGCAGGGCGACCATCGGAATCAGGATGCGGCTGGCCTTGAGCAGGAACGACTTCAGCCGGTCCCAGGTGCGCAGCAGCACCGATTTGACCGTTGGCACGTGGTAGGCGGGCAGCTCCATGACGAAGGGGGTGATGTTGCCTTTGAGCAGGGTGTGCTTGAGCACCAGGCCGGTCAGCACGGCGAAGCCGATTCCGGCCAGGTAGAGCAGGAAGACCACGTTCTGGCCGCCGACCGGGAAGAAGGCTGCAGCGAACAGGGCGTAAACCGGGAGCCGGGCGCCGCAGCTCATAAAGGGGTTCATCATGATGGTCAGGGTGCGGTCGCGCTGGTTCTCCAGGGTGCGGGTCGCCATGATCGCCGGCACGTTGCAGCCGAAGCCGACCAGCAGCGGCACGAACGATTTGCCCGGCAGGCCGAGCATGCGCATGAAGCGGTCCATGACGAAGGCGGCGCGGGCCATGTAACCGGAGCCTTCCAGCACCGCCAGGGCCAGGAACATGAAACCGATCGGCGGGATGAAGGTGGCCACGGTCTGAATCCCGCCGCCGATCCCGGTCGCCACAACCCCGATCAGCCAGGCCGGGGCATTGAAGCCGCTCAGCAGCTCGGTCATACCGTCGACGAAAATCGCCCCGGCGGCGATGTCGAAGAAGTCGATGAAGGCCCCGCCGACGTTGATCGTAAACATGAAGGTCAGGTACATCATCAGCAGGAAAATCGGCAGGCCGAGCACCCGGTTGAGCACCAGCTTGTCGATCTTGTCGGTCAGGGTCTTGGCCACCTTGGTCGCGTGAGTCACGGCGCCGCTGGTCAGCCAGTGGATGAAGTTATAGCGCGCATCAGCGACTGCGATGTCGGCGTCCTCGCCGATCTGAGCATTGATCTTCAGCTGCAGGGCTTCGACCTCCTCGCGGGCTTCGGCGTCGAGCTGGGAGACATATTCCTGGTCGTCCTCCAGCAGCTTCATCGCCAGCCAGTCCGCCTTCAGATTCTGCGCGGCGGCCAAGGGTGCAATCTGTTTAGCCAGCAGGGTCGCCGCTTCCTGGATTTCGACCGGGTAGATGACATCGGCTTCGGAGAGCGGGTTGCGCTCGGCGCACTGATGGACGGCTTTTTTCAGCTCTGTCAGGCCGCTTCGTTTGGCGGCGGCGATCGGAATCACCGGCACGCCGAGGCGGTTTGAAAGCTCTTCAACGTTGATGCGGATCTGCCGCGACTTGGCGACATCCATCTTGTTCAGGACAATGATCATCGGCACGCGCATCTCCAGCAGCTGGGTGGTCAGGTAGAGGTTGCGCTCGATGTTGGCGGCGTCGACGATGTTGACGATCAGGTCGTAGTCTTCAGAGAGGAGATAATCGCGGGCGACTTTTTCATCGGTCGAATGGGCCGAGAGGGCGTAGATGCCGGGGATGTCGACCAGCTCGAAGTCGTGTCCTTCGAAGGAATAGACCCCGGTCTTGCGATCGACGGTGACGCCGGGCCAGTTACCAACCATCTGCCGTGAGCCGGTCAGTTCATTGAACAAAGTGGTCTTGCCGCAGTTCGGGTTGCCGGCGACGGCGATTGTCAGGCGTTGCTTCTGCATCGGCTTAACTCCCTTCCACCAGCACGGCGGCTGCTTCCGCCTTGCGCAAACTCAATGAAAAGCCGCGGACGCTGACCTCCAGCGGATCGCCCAGCGGGGCAACGCGGGTCACCTGCAGCTTGATCCCCTTGGTCAGACCCATGGCCAGCAGCTTGGCCCGATACTCCTTGGCGCCTTGCGCAAAACCGCTGACGACCGCTTCTTCTCCGACAGCGAGCTGCCCTAAATTCTTAGCCATGATCGATATCTCCTCGGTGGAATTGAAAACGAATATCAAAATACGGAGACTGCGCGCAGAGGTCAAGGAAAAAATGATAATCGTTTTCAAGTGAGTGGCTGGAATGTGTGGCAGAATTCGACCCGGCGCTTTTTTTTCTTGCGCTGCCGAACAGCTTTAGGGTAAAAGAACGCTCCGTGCCCGCACGGCACGCGATTGACAGGCAATCACCGCAGGATCGTTTCCTGCTGGGTGCTTAGGAAGTATAAGTCCCCATCGTCTAGCCTGGCCCAGGACACCGGCCTTTCACGCCGGCGACGGGGGTTCGAATCCCCCTGGGGACGCCAAAAAAGAAAACGGCCCTTTCGAGTAATCGGAAGGGCCGTTTTCTTTTTTTACGGTTTCAGGAAGGGGGATTCGAAGCGAAGCGAGCGCAGCAGGCCTACGGCAATGAGTTCATCAGCGGCGGATAGCACGCGTCATTGGCCTGCCTATGCGGTGACAAAAAGCCTCGACGAACCTTCTGGTTCGACTCGTTTTCTCTCACCGCATATTCAGACCAAGCACACGCACTCTCTTACCGCCATGAACTCACAGCCGCAGGCTGAATGCCTGATAAGCGGCCATGGATGGCCGCGTCAGCGAGCGGAGGGGAGCCGACGCAGGAGAGCGCGTGATGCGCTCGACGAAGTGGGCGAATCCCCCCTGGCTCCGCAGGAGACATCGGTTTATTTATCCAACACATCCTGGCGCTGCGTCCTCCTCCCCTTGCAGGAGGAGGGCGCATTTCTACTTTGGGAATCTCAGCCTATTCACCGCCCCACATATAGTCCAGAACAGAATCCATGTTGGAGTCGCTGCCGCAGCCGCAGCCGCAGGACGGTTCGCCATCGTCCATCGACAGGTCGGCCGCGCCATCCGCGTCGGCATCTGCTCCGGAGCAGGCGCAGTTGCAGTCGATGACCCGTTTGGTGATTTCGCTTTCATCCTCTTTTAAGGCTTTTCTCGGGCTGGCTTTTTTCGATTTGATCTCTTCCATGCTGACCTCCTTGTTGAGTGTTCCTGCCGGCCTCTGCGGCACAAGTCACTTTATTTCCACGTCATCCCAGTCATCGAGCTTGTGCGGATAGGTTTGACTGACCAGGCCATAAGTTTTGAAGGTTGACTCGAGGTGTTTTTTGACCTTGGAGCAGGCGGCGCGTTTTTTTTCCAGGCTGAAGCGGCCGCATTCGAAGGCATGCAGGTAGCAGAGGGTGCAGGTCGAAATGGCGAAGCAGCTCTGGCAATCGGAGAAGGAGCGCCGATTATATTCATCGACAATCTCTTTGATGGCCCGCAGGTCGATTCCCTGCTGTACCGACCCGATCGGTGGGACGCCGTGGACCCGTTCGCAGATCTGATAGCCGCCTTCCGCCTGAACATATATTTTTCGCGCTCCCGGCAGACAGCAGCCATTGGGGAAATAGGTTTTTCTGGGTCGGTTGAACCTGGGACGCTGGTGGAATTTTGCCATGCTCTGGTTGCACATGGCCCCGATCATCGGGCTCTTCATTTCTGAGCCATCCGCGAGCTGTCGCAACCAGTGCTCTTGATAACTGCTGGTGTTCATCTGGGAGGGCAAAGTTGGCGGCGCCAGCCCGGGGGGTGCGCTGACTGAGGTGACCTGAGCCCCTAATGTTCGTGGCAGCCAGGGCTCTTCATCCCAGAGGCGTTCCGCATAGGCTGCCCATTTTGCTGACGGCAGGACCATGCTGAGGTTGATTTTTTTGTGCATGTCCCGCGGATAGGCCTGCAGCAGAATTTCAAGGCCCCGAAGGCTGTCGCGGTAGCTTCCCCGGCCGTCCGGATAGACCCGGTATTGATCATGTAAAAATTGCGGCCCGTCGATGCTGACCAGAACCGAGAAGCCAGCCCGGGCTAAAAAACGGGCTTTCTCTTCATCAATCAGCGTGGCATTGGTTGTCAGCGAGAATCTGACCTGGCGCTGCAACGCCTGCGCCTGGGCTTGCGCTCGGAACACTCCCGCTTTGAGCCTGGTCCAGGCGAGCAATGGTTCGCCGCCATAAAAACCGATGGAAATCTCATCCAGCCGGGCGCTGTGAGAGAAGGCCTGATCGATCGCCGCCGCGAGGACCTCTTCACTCATGACCTTGGGGGAGTGGACTCTGTGGTCGGAGAAGCCGCCTCCGAATGTGCAATAACGGCAGCGCAGGTTGCAGTCCTGGGTGAGTTCCAGGACCGTTCGGGCGCGCTCGTGCATGATCTGATCGATCAGAGCCGGCCACTCAAGGCCGAATTTCAATCCTTCCGGTTCCTGCCGGCTGAAGATGCCCTCTTCTTGCAGGGCCTGGATTTTATTGACCGCTTCGGGAAACCTTGTGGCCAGGTCGGTGAGGGAGCCCTGTCGCAGCCAGGCCTGGATGACCGCCGCTTCGTCGGAATCGAGGGAGAACATTCTGTTGGTGGGGATATCCAAAGCAAACGAGAAGTCACCAGAGTGAAAGTGACAAATAGGCGGCAGGTTCTGCTTTGGCCTGGGATTCATGATGTCCTTTTCGCCTCAGAATAGGGGCTGCACTGAGCGACGATCTTCTTCTTTCTATCAGAGGCTAATGAAAGGCTCAAGCGTTCTTTCTTTTCGTACCCTCCGCCAGATGGGCAACAAGCGGGATGCAATCGCCGACTTGACTGTGCTATCTTGCCGCGCAGGAAAGGACCACTTCATGACCAACTCCGCAAATATCGTCGAAATCTTCTCCGATGGCGCCTGCTCCGGCAACCCCGGCCCAGGCGGCTATGGCACCATTCTGCGCTTCGGCGATCACGTCAAAGAGCTCTCCGGCTACGACCCGGAGACCACCAACAACCGCATGGAGCTGCTCGGCGCGATCGCCGGACTCGAAGCGCTGAAGCGCCCCTGCCGGGTGCGGTTGACCACCGACTCGCAGTACCTGGTCAAGGGAATGACTGAGTGGATCGCCGGCTGGCAGCGCAAGGGGTGGAAGAACTCCAAGAAGGAAGAGGTCGCCAACCGTGACCTCTGGGAGCGGCTGCTGGAGCTCTGTAAAAAGCATCAGGTCGAATGGCACTGGGTCAGGGGGCATGACGGGCACGTCGAGAACGAGCGCTGCGACGAGCTGGCCCGGGCGGCGATCGC
>CALZHR010000245.1 GCA_945787335.1 uncultured Desulfuromonadales bacterium | reverse complement strand
TACTCGCCCCTGCAGATGAAAAAAAACCGCCCCGGGATCCGCCTGACCCTGGTCTGCGAACCCCAATCGGCGGCTCAACTGGCCTGCCTGATCATGCACCAGAGCAGCGCCATCGGCGTACGCAGCAGCCCCTGTGAACGCTACAAACTGCTCCGCCGCAGTGACAGTATCAGCACTGAACTCGGTACAGCCCGCGTCAAGCTGCTTTATGATGGTACTCAGTTCCTGAGCCTGACGGCCGAGTATGCTGACAGCAGCATGCTGGCCAAACAGCACGGCCTGCCGCTGCAACAGGTTTTTCGCCTGGTTGAAAACAACGCCTACCGGCAGCTGAAGCTGGATCGGCCCGAGGAGACAGAATGAGCAAACCACATCCGCCACAAGGACCGCTTCGTAAACTGATCCTGCTGCTAGCCAGCAACGCCGGCCTCGGCTACGCGCCGGTCGCTTCGGGTACCTTCGGCAGTCTGGCCGGGATACCGTTTTTCTACTACCTTTCCTGCTTCGGTTGGCCGCTGCAGCTGTTGACTTTTCTGGCGGTACTGTTTCTGAGTTTCTGGACTGCGGATGAGGCTGGCAAGATTTATGGCGAAGCGGATGACGGCCGGATCGTCATCGACGAGTTGGTCGGCTACCTGGCAACGGTTCTCTTTCTGCCCTTTTCCTGGCCAACGGCGCTGATCGGCTTCTTCTGGTTTCGACTTTTCGATATCATCAAACCGCCGCCGGCCAACTGGTTCGATCGGGAGATGAAAAACGGCATCGGCGTCACCCTCGATGACCTGGTGGCAGGGATTTACGCCGCCGTGGCATTGCGCCTCTGCCTGGCCATTCTTTCCTGACAGTGAATACTCTGGAGCGCTCCATGCCACCATTCGATATCGCCGTTCTGACCACGGGAGACGAACTGCTCAACGGGGAACTGGCCGATACCAACACCGGAACGATCGCCGCCAGTCTGTCGCGTTACGGCTATCGCTTACGCTGTTCTTTGTCGGTACCGGACCAGGAGAAGGAAATCGTAGCAGCCCTGAGCTATCTGACCCGGCATGTGCAAGCAGTGATTGTCACCGGCGGGCTCGGCTCGACCGGTGACGACTTGACGGCCCGGGCCGCTGCCCGCGCCACAGGACAGGCCCTGGCCATCAACGAACAGGCCCTGGAGATGGTGCGGGACTGGTTCCGCTGTCGCAACCGGCAGATGGAGCCGGCCAATGAACGCCAGGCGCTGCTGCCGATCGAAGCCCGTCCGCTGCGGAATCCGATCGGCACCGCACCCGGCTTCCGCCTGTACCATGGGGCGTGCGAACTTTTTTTTCTGCCCGGCGTGCCGAGCGAGATGAAGGCGATGTTTGACCAGGAAGTCATGCCGGTGCTGCAGCAACTGCACCCGGCAGCGGAGGCGCTGCAACAGCGCAGCTACAAGCTGTTCGGCTTGCCGGAACCGAAAATTGACGCCCTGCTCCCCTACCAGCAGCTGCCGGAAGGGATTGACGTTGCCTTCGCGCTCGACTATCCACTGGTGCTGGTTAAACTGCGGGCAGGCGGAGAGGATGCCGAACAGAGACTCGACCAGGCGGAAGCATTACTGATGCAGGAGCTGGGCAGCTATATCATGGCCGGTGACGGGGAAACTCCGGAAGGGAATGTCGGCAAGCTGCTGACCAACGGCGACATGACCCTCTCCCTGGCGGAATCCTGTACCGGCGGGCTGCTCGCCAGCATGCTCACCAGTCAACCGGGTGCCTCGGCCTTCCTTGAGCGAGCCGCAGTCACCTATGCGGATTCGGCCAAGCTGGACTGGCTTCAGGTTCCGCTGCCCCTGCTGCGCCAGCATGGTGCCGTCAGCGAGCAGTGCGCCCGGGCCATGGCGATCGGCCTGCGCCACAGCACAGACACGGACCTGGCCCTCGCCATTACCGGAATCGCCGGCCCGGACGGCGGCACCGAGGAAAAACCGGTCGGCACCGTCTACCTGGCCCTGTCCAGTTCTGAGGGAGTCCATGTCAAGGGCTATCAATTCAATGGAAACCGCGCTAAAGTCCAACGGATGAGCGCGTTCATGGCGCTGGAATGGCTGCGCCGCTTCGCCCTACGCCGACAGGATGCTGGCAGCTGAGGATAAGAGAGCGATGAGCACAGAGAGCTGCGCAAACGCAATGCGATCGACAGAAGAAATCGCCACCGGGCTCACCGGATCCGGCAACCGACTGCAATTGATTCGTCAGATTGCCGGGCTGACCGCATCGGTCCGCGATCGTCCCCTGTTGCTCGATAAGGCGTTGCACCAGCTACAGGCATATTTTACCAACAGCGGCTGCGGCATTTATCAAGTGCACGACCCGGAATCCCCCCTGCACCTGGTTGCCGAAATGGGCATCACGAAAGAGCTGGCGCGTGAAATGCAAAAGGTCCCTGCCGGCAAAGGACTGATTTCACAGGTGGTGAAAAGTGGCACCCCCCGCATCTGGGCCGACCTGAGCGATGAACCGCAGCTCTATTGTCAGGCCCTGCTGGCTGCCGGCTGGCGCAGCCTGTTGGCCCACCCCCTGGTTGCCCATGGTCGCCTGCTCGGAGTGATCTTTTTTTACCAGAACAGCCCCCGGGACTTTCTCAGCGTTGAGATGGACCTTCTCGCTGAGTGCTGCCAGCTTCTGGCGTCCGCCATCGACACCTCTGAACTGGTAGAAAAGCTGGAATGGCAGCACCGTTTAACCCACGCCAGCCAACGTGAACTCGACCGCTCCCGGCAGCAGCTGCGCGAACATGTCAATCGGCTGGAAGAGACCAATCGCTCCCTGGAGCAGGCCAACCAGATGAAAGATCGTTTCCTCGCCCTGGCGTCCCATGAGTTACGTACCCCCCTGACCTGGATCATGACCGCCAGCGAGATGCTGGAGAGCTATAATGACGAGCTGCCGGATGAATGCCAGACCCTGCTGACGACCATATTCAAGGGCGGCAACCGGCTCAACAGTCTGGTCAACGACCTGCTCGAGATCGCCCGCATTGAAGCCCACGATATCTACCTGGCCAAAGAGCACATCGACCTGCCGCTGATGCTGGGGGAACTGGCCCTGCAGTTCGGCGACGAAGCCCTGCGCCGCCAGTTGAGCCTGGAGCTCGGGCCCTGCCCGGACCATATTTCACCGCTCGGCGACCATCATCACCTGCGCAAGGCCCTCGAAAGACTGATCAAGAACGCCCTCAAATTCACCCCGCCGGGAGGTTTGATCCAGCTTGAGGCGAAACACAAAACGGCAGCGGAGCTCTCGTTTCAAAGACCGACCCTGGAACCGTTCTGCCCGGCATTTTTCCGCAGCACACACCTGGTCGACCCTTTTGAAGTCTGTATCACTGACAGCGGAGTCGGGATCGACAAAGACGATCATCTGC
>CALZHR010000244.1 GCA_945787335.1 uncultured Desulfuromonadales bacterium | reverse complement strand
CGACTCCGGCCCGGGCCAGCACCGGACTGACTGTTGCCCCCAGTCCCCCGACCCCCGCGACCAGCACCACGGCAGCCTCAATCAGTTGCTGTTTCTGCTCCCCCCAGTGCAGCAGTTGCCGGGCGTAGCGCTCTGCGATCGCCATTAGCCCCCCGCTCCAGGCGGGAAAAAGGCCACCACGTCACCAGCGCTGACCCTGGTCTGCAAACCCTCCAGATGCAGAACGTTACGCCGGTTGACCAGGATGATGGTCCCGGCATGCAGCTGTCGATTGTCGTCGAGCAGCTTGTGCAAAAAAGGCGTCGCCAGCTGCTGCTGAACCCGGTCGAGCAGCTGAGCAATCGTTTCTTCGCCAGCGGCCGGCAGTTCGAGCTTTTCCTGCTTCAGTAACAGGCGCAGCAGACTGTAGAACTGGATCTGAATCATAAGTCCTCAGGATGCCAGGCGCAATTGGGTCTGGGCATGGTTCGCGGTTCCGTTGAGCAGCCCCCTGCCGGGAAAAACTGCGCGGGTACGGACCAGTTGATAGTAGAGGCCGGCATCGTTGGTTTCACCGATCATGGTCGCGCCGACCACCCGCCGCCGAACATCCAGAAACAGCTTGCGGAAGCGGCCGGTCTCTTGCTGATAGCAGCAGACGGTCGCGGCCACGTCATCCTGGCAGTAACCGACCGCGGCGACCTCGATGCCGAAAATTTCGGTAATATTGTTCTTCAGGCTGCCCTCGTAGGCCACTTCGAGGCCAAGCATGTTCAGGGCGGCATTCTCCCCCTGTTCGACGGCGGTCACCCAGTTGCCCTGGATGGTCGCCTCGCCGCTGACAAAGTCGGCCCCTTCAGCGGCGTCACCGGCGGCGTAGATATCGGGGTGACTGCTACAACAGTAGCGGTCGATACAGACCCCGTCGTTGACCTGCAATCCGGACGCAATCGCCAGCTGGGTATTCGGCTGCACCCCCTTGCCGACCACCAGCAGGTCTGAGACCAGCTGTTCTCCGGAGCGCAGGGAGAGCGTCAACCGCTCGCCCTCGTCGATCTGCGCTATGTCG
>CALZHR010000243.1 GCA_945787335.1 uncultured Desulfuromonadales bacterium | reverse complement strand
TTCTGTCACCGTGGTCGGGATCGGACCGCAACGGCTAAACGATCATCTGCGTCTGGCGCTGTCGATGGGCGCGCAGCGCGCCATCCGGGTCTGGGACTCTGCCTTCTCAGGGGGAGATGCTGTGGCCGACGCGCTGCTGCTCGAACAGATCGTCGGGATTCTCCAGCCGGATTATTTTTTCACCGGTCACCGGTTGGTTGACCGCGGCGCAGACCCGGTCCCGGCGCTGGCCTCAGCGCGTCTCGGCGTCCCTTGCGTGACCGCTGCGCTCAGTATCGAGTATCATGACGGCGAGGTCGAAGTGCTGCGCAAATGCGACCGTGGAGCCCGGCAGCGGGTCGGCACCAGCACGCCCTGTACTCTGCTGTTTGCCGAAGGCTGCTGCGAATTGCGCTATCCGAGTCAGGCTGCGCTGATGGAGGCGATTGAGCAGCCGATCGAAGCCTGGGGATTCGCCGAGCTCGGCCTGCCGGTTTCCGCGGTCGGCAGTCCGGCGGCGTTGCTCGGCAGGGAGCGCTGCAGCTTCCCGCGCGCCAATCCACAACGGGTGGTCACCCCGGATGCCAACCTGCCGGCCTTTGAGCGGATCCTGGCGCTGCTCTCCGGCGGGATCAAGCCGCGCGAAGGAAAACTGCAGACCTTGACCGCCGAGCAGACCGCCGACCAGTTGCTGGGTATCTTCGCGGCCGAAGGCCTGCTGGGCGGGAACGAACAATGATTTATTGGCTGTCAGAGGGGATCAGTATCGAAGATGCCGAGCAGGGGAGTTTCCTGGTCGCCTCCCGGCCGCTGCGCATGGTACGCCTGAACAAAGCACTGCTCGGCTTGATCCAACGCATGGAAGAGGGCGGGGTGTCGCCGCAATCCGCCGCTGAAACAAAGGTACTGGATACCCTGCTGAAAGGGGGCTTTGTCGAACGGCGCTGGCAGGGCTGGAAGGATCTGCCGCAACTGCCCAGCGTCAGCATCGTCATCCCGGTCAAGGATCGCGCCGCAGATCTGCGTAATTGTCTCACCTCGCTGCAGCAGCTCGATTACCCTCAGGAGCTGCTGGAAGTCATCGTCGTCGATGACGGCAGCACCGATGCCACCCCTGCGGTGGCCAGGGAACTGGGCGCCGTGCTGGTCAAGTCGGGCGCGGTTGCTGGCGGACCGGCGCTGGCGCGCAACCGCGGCGCTGCGG
>CALZHR010000242.1 GCA_945787335.1 uncultured Desulfuromonadales bacterium | reverse complement strand
TGCCGCCTTGCTGGCCGACGATTTCCCCTGTCTCGAAGCCGAGGTGCTCTATGCCTGCCGCTGCGAGCTGGCGCAAAGGGCGCTCGATGTGCTGGCCCGCCGCCTGCCGCTGGCGTTGCTCGACAGCCGGGTTGCCAGACAGGTCGGAGCGCGCGTCGTCGAACTGATGGCGGCGGAACTGGGCTGGGATCAACTGCGCCGCGATGAAGAGCTGCGCCTGCTTGAAATGCGCTTGTCTGCAGGGCTGTGACGTATCCTGACGCGTGGCTAGATTACTTTTCTAATATCCGTAAATTACTCACAAATGAAGGACTGGACTTGTCTGACTATCAACCGCTAATCTCTGCTGCGCAATCGGGTGCACTGATTCTCACCGCCAATGAACGCTTGTTCCGTTATTTGCGTGGAATCTACGATCAGCTGATGCAGCAGGCCGGGAAAAAGGTCTGGGATACGCCGCAGATCATCAGTTTCCCGGGTTGGCAGAGTCGCTGCCTTGAGGAGCTGGGTGAGTCCTGGCGCCTGCTGGAGAAAAACCAGGCGCTGCGGCTCTGGGAACGTTTGATCGAGGATTCTTCCCGCGGCAGCGACTTGGAATTATTGCAGGCCAACAAGACGGCAGAAGAGGCATATAAGGCTTTTCAGGCGCTGCAGGAAAATCAGCTGACCGTTGAGGGCTGTTTTCTGACCGATGATCAGCGGGTTTTTCACCGCTGGCTAAGCTTGTTCAACGCCGAATGCGCGGCGCAGGAGTGGCTCGATCGCAGTCAGCTGGCCACGCGGATCTGTCAGGCGCTGCAAAACAGCGACTTGCCGCTGCCGAAGCAGGTGCTGCTGGTCGGCTTCGATCAGCTGCCGCCGGGTGCCGAATTACTGCGTAAAACCTGTCGCCGCCTGGGGGTGGAGTGTGACGAGTTTCGCCTGCAGGCTGCTGCCGAGCCTCAGCTGCGCCTGTTCGCCGCCCAGGATGCCGATCAGGAGATAGAACACGCGGCGCGCTGGGCCCGTCGACTGCTCGACCAGGGGGCCG
>CALZHR010000241.1 GCA_945787335.1 uncultured Desulfuromonadales bacterium | reverse complement strand
GACCTTTGATCTGGAACGCAACAGTATGAGCTCGTTTCGTCTGCACAGTCGTGAAGGGCAGGTCGAGAAGCAGCCGCTCGGCGACGAAACCAGCCTTGAGCCGCTGCGTCTCAAGCAGGTCAATGTTGTCGGTAAGGGGAGTTTTCGCAGCGGGCAGGTTTCGGTGAAAATTTTCCCGCTCGGCTGGATGGAGCAGACCCGGCTCAGCCTGGAGGATGCTTCCGGGGCGGCTAAAATTGTAAATTTCTCGCCCCTCACCGGGGCGACAAAGATAGAAAATGAGCGTCAGGTTCTTCGATAAGCGTGGCTTTACTTTGCTCGAGGTGATGATCGCCCTGGCGGTCGTGGCGATCGCCCTGGTGACGCTGCTCGGGCTCTCCAACCGCTCGATCCTGGTTCAGGAACGGATTCAGAAGCTGACCCGGGCCACCCTGCTGGCCCAGCAGCTGATGAGCGAGCAGGAAGTTGAGCCGGTCAGCGCCGAGCGCAGCTGGGCTCCGCAGGAGGATGTCTTCGCCGACCCGTTCAGCGAGTACCGCTGGCGGATCAGCTACCAGGACACGCTGATCACCCGGGTCAAGCAGGTGACGGTGGAAGTCCTCTGGGGGGCGGAGGAAAAGAACGAGCTGGTGCGGCTGACCTCCTTTTTGCCGATTGCGGGGGGCGGATGAGCCGGAATGCGCGGGGATTTACCCTGATCGAAGTGCTGCTGGCGATCCTGATCGGCTCGCTGGTGCTGACCAGCATCTACGGCATCTTCACCTCGGTGAGCAATGCCCGCAACCGCCTGGAAGCGGAAGGGGCCAGCTATCATCAGCTGCGCATCTTCTTCGACCGGATCGGCGGCGAGCTGCGCAGCCTGCGCCGGGCGGCGACGCAGCAGCAACCGGCGCTCAGTTCGGGGAAGACGCTCGATGGCGAGCCCTATTTCGAGTTTTCCACCGAGCTGGTGTCGCCGCTGCTGAAACAGCATGGCGGCCTGTCGCGGGTCCGCTACGAGCTGCGCAGCGATGGTGAACTCGCCACGCTCTACCGCAGTGAGCAGGTGCTGTTGGCCGATCTGGCAGCTTCGGAGGCGTTGCCCTTTGTTGACGGGCTGAAGAGTTTCCAGGTGCGCTATTTCAGCGCTGGCAACTGGCTGGAAGACTGGTCGAATGCCAGTCCGCCGCAGTTGCTGGAAATTTTCCTCGAGGTGGAGGTCGAGGGGCAGACGGTCCCGTTTCGCAGCAGCTTCGTGCTGCCGGAGATCGGCGGATGAAGCCGTTAGGGAACCAGGACGGTATGGCACTGCTGCTGGTGCTGGTGCTGGTGGCGCTGCTCAGCGCGCTGCTGACCGAGTTCTCCTTCTCGACCCTGGTCGACCTGCGCGCCACGGAGACCTTCCGCGACCGGACCAAGGCCTTCTACCTGGCCCGCGGCGGCATCGAGGCGGGGCGGATCGTCCTCCAGGAAGATCGGAATGACTTTGATCATCCTTCTGAGTTCTGGGGGGATGAGCTGCCGAACATCCCGGCCGGCGATGGCGATGTCAGTCTGCGGATCACGGATCTGAGCGGCCGCCTGAACCTCAACCGGGTCGCCGACAACCGGGGCAACAAGCTCGCCAGCTATCACCGGTTCGTCGCGCTCTGTGAAGAGGTGCTGCTGGTCGACCGAACCCAGGCCGAGCTACTGGCCGATGCGCTGGTCAACTGGCTGAACACCGATCGCACACGGGTCACAGACGATGACAGCTACTACGCTGAACAGCAGCCACCCTACCGGCGCAAGGGCGCTGCGCTGGAAACTCTGGATGAGCTGCAGCTGGTGCGCGGCTTTGAGCCCGAGATCATCCGCAGCCTGCGACCGTATGTCCGGGTGCTGGGGGAGCAACAGATCAACCTCAACACCGCGCCGGGTGAGGTGCTTTACGCCTGGCAGTTCTCCGGGGCGGAAGGGACGGTTGAAATTATCTTCGATCGGCAGGATATCGACGCCCTGCTCAGCTACCGGACGCAGACCCCCTACCGGAAGCTGGATGATCTGGCCCTCGCCGAAGGGATTGGTGATCGCTGGGCCAGCGCCTGGCTGGCGGGCAGCGTGGGGGTCTCCGGCTCTCTGTATGAGATCGCCAGCAGCGGCCGGATCAACGAGGGAACCCGGCTGGCCGAAGCCGTGGTGCTAAAGAATGGCAATCGCTTGCTCAGCCTGAAGGTGGAATAGCTGCTATGGCAAAACGATTTATCGGGATCGACCTGGAAGGGATCGATGTGCGGATGGCGGTGCTGACGGCAACCGCCGGTCAGGTTCAGATCCAGGCCCTGGATAAGCGGGAGTACAACTCACCGGAAGAGACGGTTGCGGCGATCAATGAGATGCTGGGCGGGGAGCCGGCCCTCAATGACCGCATGGTCACCGCCCTGCCGACCCGGGTCGGCCTGTTCCGCCGCCTGCGGTTCCCGTTCCGCGAGAAGAGCAAGATCGAAGCGAGCCTGCCGATCGAGCTGAGTGCCCAGTTGCCGGTCGAGTTGGAAGAGCATCAGTTCGCCTTTCTGCCGCCGCGGGCCCGGGAGAATGACTACGAAGTCGACGCGGTGGTGGTGCATCGCGGTGAGGTCGAGGCGCTGATCGAACACTTTCCGCAGCCGGAACACAACCCCCGGCGGATCGACCTGTTTCCCTTTGCCCTGCTGCCGGTCCTCTGTGACCGGGACAGTCTGCTGATCTACTGCCGCCGCCTCGAAGTTGTCGTGGCGCTGGTGTTCGATGGCATCATCTGGGATTATCGACTGCTGCCGGGAACCGCGGAATCCAGCGAAGAGGAGATCCTCGACTTTGTCTCCAATCAGGTCAGTCAGCTGGAGAATGCCATCAACCGCGAAGACCTGCCGCTCTGGGTGATCGGCGCCGGGGTCAGCGATAGCCTGGTGCAGGAGCTGAGGGCCGTCGGGCGGACGATTCTCGACCCCGGCAAAGAATTCTTCGGCTCTGACGTTTCTCCGGAGATGGCCCCGGCGGCGCTGCTGGCCCTGGTGGAAACCAGAACCTCGAAGGCAGAGCACCTCAATTTCCGCAAAGGGGAATTCTCCGCCCGGGGCCAGCTGGAAATCTACCGCTCGCGGACGCTGGTTGCCGCGGCGATGCTGCTGCTGGTGCTGTTTGGCGGCGCGGCAACCATGCACCTCGGCTATCTGCAGAAATCCCAACAGGAAGCGGCCCTCAAGGAGCAGCTGAAAACGGTTTTCCGGCAGACCATGCCGACCAGCGCGACCATCGTCGATGTGCCCCTGCAGCTGGAGAGTCAGCTGCAGGAGCTGCAGAAACAGGTCCAACTGTTCGGCCTTGGTGGTCACGGAGCGGCGACCGTGCTGCAGGTTCTTTCCGAGAGCGTCGCGCCGGAGGTGAAAGTTGATCTGCGCGAATTCACCTATAATTCCGAAGAGGTGCGGCTCGACGGCCAGACCGACTCTTTCGACACGGTCAACAAGATGGTCGAGGCGCTGAATAGCAATGCGCTGTTCGCCTCGGTTATGATCAGCGACGCCAAGCTGGCGGGTGAGAATAATCAGGTCGATTTTATTCTGCAGCTCAAACTGCTCGGAGGAGGTGGACAATGATCAGCCGTCTCAATACCCGGGAGCGGATCTTTGTCTTTTGCGGGCTTGGGGTTCTGCTGCTGATCCTGGTCTGGCTGCTGCTGATCAATCCCTACTTTGCGGCCATGACCGGACTCGATCGGCGGATTGCCGGACTGCAGCGCAGCCTTTCGAAAGCGGTTCAGATGCAGGAGCAGATCACCGGCTTGCGGCAGCAGCTGGTCGCAGTCGGAAATCAGCGGCGCGGCAGCAGACCGCTGTTTTCCGATGTGGAAAATCTGACCGAACAGACCGGCGTGCGTGACCAGCTGTTGTCGATGCGTCCGCAGCCGGCCACGACGCAAGGGGAGTTCCGTCAGCAGCTGGTGGAGATCCGCCTGGAGAAGTTGCGTCTGGCGCAGCTGGTCAAACTGCTGCACGCGGTGGAATATCGCAGTGGCGGCATTCAAGTCAAGGCGCTGCGGGTCAAACCGCGCTTCGAGGACCGCTCAAGCCTGGATGTCAACATGACCCTGATGACGCTGGAGAAGCCATGATTGGCAGACTGCACAGTATTGCGGACCGGATGGCAGGCAACCGGCGCTTGTTTCTGCTCTGTCTGCTGCTGTTTTTGTTCAGTTTCTGGATCGCGCTGTGGATCGCTTTCCCGGCCGATGTGCTGCAACGGCGGCTGGTCAGCGAAGTGGTGCAGCAGTCCGGCGTCAAGATGCAGGGGCGCAACGCTTCGCTGCTCTTTCCCTTCGGATTGGAGTTCGATCTGAAAATTTTCCCGACCACGCCGGTTCTGGCGCCGCTCGATCTGCAGCAGCTGCAGGTTTCGCCGGCCTGGAGTAGCCTGGTCAGCGGTACGCCACAGATCGATCTGCAGGGAAAGCTGAGCGGCGGGAGGTTCGATGCCCGGGCCGATCGCAACGGGACGGGGACATTGTGGCTCAG
Source organism: uncultured Desulfuromonadales bacterium (assembly GCA_945787335.1). Lineage (GTDB taxonomy): Bacteria > Desulfobacterota > Desulfuromonadia > Desulfuromonadales > Geopsychrobacteraceae > Malonomonas. Next base: position 12,990 of record CALZHR010000241.1, on the reverse strand, counting down.
AGGTGTTGATATCGCGCCGCTGCAGCGCACCAATCAGGACTACCGGGTTCAGGGGATCCTGAACGGAGACCTCAACGGGGAGCAGCTTTCTGCCGCCATGACCGGCGAGGGTGATTTTATCCTGCAGCTGCGCGATGCCCGCTTGCTTGGTCTGGGGCGGCTCGGTCTGCCGGAGAGCCTGGCGCTCGGGATGTTGTCGCTGGAAGGTCAGTTCAAAGAGCGGCGGCTCAGTATTGAAAAAGCGCTGTTGACCGAAGGTGCGCTGGAGATGAGCGGGGGTGGCACCTTGCTGGTCGGCGAAACCCCGGAGCAGACGCGATTGAACCTCAACGTGCGCCTGCATCCGACCGCCTCAACCCCGCCCGGACTGCGCGACCTGCTCAACCTGACCGGCGTCAAGCCGACCGCCGACGGCAGCTATCTGCTGCGGATCGGCGGGACCCTGGCGCGGCCGGCGATCCGCTAGCCGCTGATCGCTTTCAGCGCCTTGCGACTAACCCTTCTACCCGTCGCCGGCCTGGTTTTCTGAGACCTCCGGCACGGCGTTTTTCTGCTCATCCGCCAACTTCGCTTCAGCCAGCCTACTCTTGGTCGCTCCTTCCCCTTCGGGGGTCAGCAGTTCGCCGATGAACAGGCTGCCGTTGTGGATAAAGAAACAGGAGGGCAACCCCTCGGCCAGTTGGTAGAGCCGCGTGGCGTAGCTCTGTTCTTCACCCTCTTCGGGGGTGGCCAGCCCGAGCAGGACCAGGTCGGCGTCGCCGCTGCGCTGCAGAATCATCTCCCTGACACTGACATCATCCGGTTTGAGTGAAACTTCGATCTGTGCGTCGATGCGGATTTCCGGAATCAGCTGGTGCAGGAACAGCTCGGTCTTCTCCCGCATCAGTTCGCTTGAGGCGACACTCAGGATGCGGATGGTGCTGTCGCGCCACTCCGGGTTGCAGCTCAGCAGGTAGGCGAGCAGCAGCATCAGGTCGCCGTTGCGCTGCAGTCCCCCCCACCAGATGTCGACCCGGCGCCGCGTTCCCTCGTTCAGCTGTGGCAGGGGTTTGACGCGGCCGATCAGCAGCGACTGATTGAGGTGTTTCAGACGCCGGATGATGCGCAGAAAGGCGGTCATCCGCTGCGGGTCATCCGGCCAGCCGAGCATGATGGTGTTGCTCTCGATCCCGGCCATTCCGTTGGCCTGCGCCACGGCGACGATCCCCCGCTCGATATCCTGCACCACGTTGACTTCGCCGAAGGCGAGCAGCCCTTCGCGGCGCAGCACCTGCTTGACATGCTGCTGGCGCAGCGGCAGGTCGAAATCGAGTTCGAGCAGGTCTCCTTCGACCAGTTCGCTGACGGTGACCACGCCGCGCTCTTCACTGAACCAGGCGGCGTAGCGGACCAGGTCGAGGCGTCGTTCGATGTTGCCGACGAACACCAGGATGTGGGGCCGCCAGTTGCGGGCGGTCATCGAATGATCGGCCAGCTTCAGCAACGACCAGCGGATCAGCGCCTCGTAGATGTCGCGCCGCACGTCGCCGCGGGCCTTGGTGCGGATGCGGCGTTTCAGGATGATCCAGATGGCCAGTTCGATGCCGATGGCGAGCAGGCTGGCCGGCAGGTGGATCAGCATCATCACCGCGAAGCAGGCCAGCGCGCCGAGCAGGCTCAACCACCAGGGAACCTCGACCCGCGGCCGCCAGGACGGGTTGCCGGAGAGCTTCTCCAGCGCCGCGACCAGGTTGATGGTGCCGTAAACGCTGAGGAAGAACATGGTGACGACCGTCGCCACGGTGTTCAGGTCGCCGAGAAAGACCGCGCCGAGGGCGAGGAGCAGGGTCACCAGCAGGCCGAAGACCGGCTCGCTGCCGCCATCTTTGCCACCGGCGAGTAATTTTGGCGCCAGGTGGTCCATCGCCAGCGCCTGCAGGGTGCGCGGCGCGCCGAGCATCGAGCCGACCGCCGAGGAGAAGATCGCGCCCCAGAGGCCGGGAATGACCAGCCAGGGACCGAACAGCGCAATCTTGGTCCAGATCATCGGCTCGGCCCGCAGCGCTTCCGGAGAGCTGCCCAGGCTGAGCAGCAGCGGGACCAGCAGGTAGATGGCAAAGCCGGCCAAAACCGCGTACAGGGTGCCGCGCGGGATCGCCTGGCGCGGCTCCTCCAGGTCGCCGGAGAGGCTCAAGCCCGCCATGATGCCGGTGACCGCTGGGAAGAAGATGGCGAAAACCACCCAGAAGCCGATCTGCTCTACCGGCAGGGCCGGTTCCGGCGCCGGCACGCTGTCGTCGAACAGGGCGCCGAGCAGTAGTGCCAGCAAAGAGAGGGCGATCAGCGCCATAATCGGGACCTGGCTGCGCAGCGCGGTGCCGGCGCCGCGGAAGGAGAGGGCCGCAACCAGCAGGATGATCACAAAGGCGCTCGGCATGAGCGGCGCGTCCGGCCAGACCAGCCGCAGCGATTCGGCCAGACCGAAGGCATAGAGGGTGACCGACAGCGCCTGGGAGAGGAACAGCGGCAGGCCGATCGCCCCGCCGACCTCCAGCCCCAGGCTGCGGGAGATGATGAAGTAGGCGCCGCCGACCCCGACCCGCGAATTGGTGGCCACCGCCGACAGGCAGAGGGTCGTGATCAGCGTGATCGAATTGGCCAGAATCACGATCAGCAGGGTTTTCAAGACCCCCACCTGACCGACCACCCAGCCGAACCGCAGGTACATGATGACGCCGAGGATGGTCAGGATGGTCGGGGTGAAGACGCCGATAAAGAAACCCAGCTTGCTCTTGGCCGGCCGGGTTTTTCGCTGCTTGCCGCTCGGAAAGAAGATGCGCTGGAAGCGGTGCAGAAAAGGGTTCGCGGCAGAGGGGTGGTTCATCGAATGCTCCGGGGAGAGGGGCAGATCACAAAGGGCTTCGGTTCGTCATTCAGTAAAGCAGATTCTCGGCAATTTGCAGTGGCCGGCTTACCGGGGATCGGGGATGAAACGGTAGCCGCGGCCGCGCACGGTGAGGAAATGCCGGGGCGTCGAGGGGTCGATTTCAAAATATTTCCGCAGCCGGACGATGAAATTATCCAGGGTTCGGGTTTCGGTGTCCGGGGCCATCCCCCAAACCGTTTCCAGCAGGGTGCCGCGGGCGAGAACTTTGTCCGGGTTGTCGAAAAACAGGTTGAGCATTTTCATTTCCAGGTCTGTCAGCTGCAGTTGGCCGCTGCGGGTCTCGGCCTGGTGGGTGTCGAGATCGACCCGGTTTTCGCCGAAGCGGACCAGGTTCCGTCGCTCCGTTTCGGGCTGCCAGCTCGAACGCCGCAGCAGGGCGCTGACCCGCAATAGAAATTCCTTGAGATTGAACGGCTTGCTCAGATAGTCGTCCGCCCCTTCGCTGAGGCCCGCGATCCGGTCCTCATCATTGCCGCGGGCGGTGAGCATCAGGATCGGAAGTCGGGTGTTTCGCGCACGGATCTGGCGGCAGACCTCGAGGCCGTCGATGCCTGGGAGCATCAGGTCGAGAATCACCAGGGCGCAGGGGGTGTGCTGCAGATGCCGCAGGGCCTCTTCGCCACTTTCGACATGGCTGACCCGGTAGCCTTCCTCCTGCAGGTTGTAGATCAGCCCCAGGGCGATGTGCGGTTCATCCTCGACCAGCAGAACCGGCGGCTTTTCAGTCATGAACAGCTCCTGTCGGGGCCAGCGGCAGCAACAGGTGAAAGGTCGTCCCCAACCCTGAACCGGGACTTTCCAGCCAGACCTTGCCGCCGTGCAGACGGATGATGTTGCGGACGATATACAGGCCCAGGCCGCTGCCGCGGATGGTCCGGTCGCTGCGGCGGATGCGGTAGAACATCCTGAAGACCTTTTTACTGTATTGCTGGTCGATGCCGCGCCCCTGGTCGGCAAACTGCAGGTGGGCCAGGCCGTTTTCCCGGCGCAGACGGATGTCGACCTTTGGCGGGCCGTCGGAATAAAGGACGGCGTTTTCCAGCAGGTTGCGCAGCACGGTCTCGAGGGCTTCCGCTTCGAAATCGGCGCTCAGGTTCGGTTCGATCTGCCATCGCAATTCCCCCTGCGGCGGGAAATTGGTGCTTTCCCGCTGCAGGTAGTTTTCAACCAGCGCGGAGAGGTCACCGCGTTGGCGGTTCAGGCTGGCGTCCTTGTGCTCCAGGCGGCTGGCGGCCAGGAGGTTGCTGATCAAGCCATGCAAGCGTTCGGTGTCCCCTTTCATCAGGGTGACCAGGTGCTGCAATTTTTGCGGCGCCGGATTGCGCAGCTCGATGGTCTCGAGGTGCAGTTGCAGGGAGGCCAGCGGTGACTTGAGCTCGTGGGTGACCTGGGCGATGAAGTTGCGCTGGGCGCGGTAGAGGGAGGCCTGACGGCGCCAGTAGAGGAAGATGACGTAGACGCCGGCCAGGATCGCCACCAGCAGCACGATCCCTTCGGCCAGGATCAGCCAGTCGCTGCTGTCGGGGAGCCATTCAGTCTGATAGCGTTCAGCCAGCTCTTTTAGCTGCTGATGGCGGCCGAGAAACCAGTAAATCCAGGAGACCAGCAGGATAATCCAGACCAACTGGATGCCGATGAAGGTGATCAGCGGGTGAAAGATGCGCCGGAACAGTTTCATAGCCCATCTATTACCATCGGCAAGGCAGCGGAACAAGTGAGTTTTTACACAAATATTACATTTGCCCGGAGGGTGAGCTGATATGCTTTTGGGCTAGTAACTCGACAGGAGAAGTATATTTATGGTCAACGGATTAACCATCGGCAGGTATAGCGTACCTTTCCCGGTGATTCAAGGTGGCATGGGCGTCCGCGTCTCTGGAGCCCGGCTGGCCGGGCATGTCGCTCTGAACGGTGGCATCGGTATTATCGCCGCCGCCGGCCTGGGGCTGAACAGTCCGCAATATGACGGAAATAACTACTTTGCCGCCGACCATCAGGCGCTGATCGATGAACTGCGCAAAGCTTACGAGATCGCTCCGGACGGGATTATCGGTGTTAATTGCATGGTCGCGGTCAGCAACTACGACGACGTGGTACGCGCCGCCTGCGAGGGTGGCGCCAAGTTGATCATCAGCGGGGCCGGCCTGCCGCTGAATCTGCCGGAACTGGCCAAAGATTACCCGGAAGTCGCCCTGGTGCCGATCGTTTCCTCGGTCAAGGCCGCCGAGCTGATTGCCCGCAAGTGGCAGAAGTCGTATCAGCGGCTGCCGGACGCGGTGGTGGTTGAAGATCCGGATACCGCTGGTGGCCATCTCGGCGAGAAAGCTGAAAAAATCGGCACTGGCGAGTACGATCAGTACGGTACGGTCCGTGGGGTCAGGAACTACTTCAGGGAGAAGTGGAACCTCGAGGTGCCGGTGATTGCTGCCGGTGGCATCTGGGACCGTCAGGATCTGCAGCATGCCCTGGCACAGGGCGCTGATGGTGTGCAGATCGGCAGTCGCTTCGTTGTCACCGAAGAATGCGACGCCGATGACTCCTTCAAGCAGGCCTACCTCAACTGTACCCAGGAGGACATCGGCCTGATCATGAGCCCCGCCGGCCTGCCGGGCCGGGCGATCACGGGGAACATCGACCAGGTCCGCCAGCGCGACGTCGACCTGGATATCTACTGCCCGTCCAATTGCCTGAAGAAGTGCGCCTACAAGCAAGGCCGCGAGCGGTTCTGTATCGTCCACGCCCTCGACCGGGCGCAACGCGGCGATATGGAGACCGGGCTGATCTTCTGCGGCAGCAACGCCTGGAAGGCGGACCGGATCGGCACGGTAAAAGAGGTCTTCGAAGAACTGTTCCCGCTCGCCGAGCGGGATGCCGTCTGATCTGTCGCACGTCGACCATTAGCCGCTGTTTCAACGCCGGAGAGCTTTTGCAAAAAGCTCTCCGGCGTTTTTTACGTCTGCTGGCATTTCATGTGCATCGCAATCCTGTTCCTTTGTGAGTACCGTCGCAGCGTCCTGTCGTTCGGTTCCGCGTCAGGCCGGGTGCAGTGCTCGGTGAGGCTGCAAAGCCCTGATGCGCGAAGCGTCGAATGCGAGCCAGGAATGCCGCCAATTGGCGGGGGCTTTCTGCGATTGGCTGAAAATTCTATCATGCGGCGGTTACCCGGAGCGTGACCAGGGTTCTAATTCAGGTTGAGGCAGGCCTTTCTTGAGTTCTGCCAATCATTTGTAGTATCTTAAATGAGTTGCGAAAGTCTGCTGTGCACTGATCCTGGTGGGTGGCAGGCTTTTCTTGCGGATAACGGATTTCAAGGAGTTTTCATGAGTCCAAAACAGGAAGAATACATCCCCAAATGGCTCGCCTGGGAGAGTACCCAGCGCTGCAACCTCAACTGCGTGCACTGTCGCTGCTCGTCCGACATGCAGGCGGCCGAGGGGGATTTTACCACTGAAGAGGCCTTCCGGCTGATCGACGATATCTGTGAAGTCAGCCAGCCGGTCATGGTCCTCTCCGGTGGCGAGCCGCTGATCCGCCCCGATATCTTCGAGATCGCCAAGTACGGCACCAGCAAGGGGCTGCGCATGTGCATGGCGACCAACGGCACCCTGATCACCGACGAAGTCTGCCAGAAGATGATCGAGGCCGACATCAAGATGGTCTCTTTGTCACTCGACGGCTCGACCGCTGAAATCCACGATGACTTCCGCGCCTGCCCCGGCGCCTTTGAAGGGACCCTGCGCGGTGCCGAAACCCTCAAGCGCAACGGCATCAAGTTCCTGGTCAACTCCTCCTTCACCAAGCGCAACCAGCACGACATCGGCGACTGCTTCAAGCTGGCGAAAAGTATCGGCGCGACCGCCTGGTACATGTTCATGATCGTGCCGACCGGCCGCGGCGAAGAGATCATGAACGAACTGGTCAGCAAGGAGGATTACGAAGAGATCCTCTCCTGGCACTACGAGCAGGAGAAGCACGAGGACGAGATCCTCATGCGCCCGACCTGCGCGCCGCACTACTACCGGATCGTGCCGCAGATGGCCAAGGCTGAAGGGGTCGACTTCAAGCGCCGCAGCCTGACCTTCTCGACCGGCGGCGGCAAGGGCTGCATCGCCGCGCAGACCATCTGCCTGATCGACTGCTTCGGCAACCTCAAGCCCTGTTCCTACTTCCACTCCAGTGTCGGCAACGTCAAGCAGGTCAAGTTCAAGGATCTCTGGTACAACTCCAAGGTCTTTAACGATCTGCGCGACTTTAAAAAATACACCGGCAAGTGCGGCGAGTGTGAGTTCATCAACGTCTGCGGCGGTTGCCGTGCTCGCGCCGACGCGGTTTATGGCGACTACATGGCCGAAGAACCGTTCTGTAACTACATCCCGCAGCGAACCCTGAAGCGGATGCAGGCCGAGGCGGCCGAGAACGCACCGAAAGAGTGATCGTTGCCTGCGGGCGAGACATGTCTCGCCCCTACAATTACCCGGATAAAATCTGTCTGTAGGGGCGCCCCTTGGGGCGCCCGGAACTGTTTGCCTAGGAGATTATCAACCATGACCGAATACAATTTTTTGAAAGCCTGCTGGTGTCAACCTGTTGATCGTGTGCCTGTCTGGTTGATGCGCCAGGCCGGCCGCTACCTGCAGTGCTACAAGGATGTCCGCGCCAAAGGCGGCGGCACCTTCCTTGATCTGTGCAAAGACCCGGAGCGCGCTGCGGAAGTCACCATTCAGCCGATCGATATCCTCAAGGCTGACGCGGCGATCCTCTTCTCCGACATCCTCACCCCGATCGAGCCGATGGGGATGAAGCTCGATTTCGTGCCCGGTCCGGTCTTCGAGAAGCCGATCCGCACCGCCGCCGACGTGGACGCCCTGGTGGTTCCCGAGGACATGGCCGAAGCGGTCTCCTACGTGCCGGCGATTATCAAGCGTTTGCGCGTCGCATTCGAGAACCGCGTCCCATTGATCGGCTTCGGCGGGGCTCCCTTCACCCTGGCCTGCTACATGGTCGAAGGGAAGGGAAGCAAGGACTTCGCCAGCCTCAAACAGATCATGTATGCGGACTTCCCGCTGTATGACGCGCTGATGAAGAAGATCACCGAGATGGACCGGCGCTACCTGAACATGCAGATCGAGGCCGGCGCCCAGGCGATCCAGATTTTCGACACCTGGGGCGGGCTGTTGGCGCCGCACGATTTCGAGCGCTATATCCTGCCGTACGTCAAGACCCTGATCGACGGTCTCAACCGCGACGGGATTCCGATCATCTACTTCGTCAAGAACGGCGGCACCATGCTTGAACTGGTCAAAGAGGCCGGCTCCGATGTCATCGGCCTCGACTGGCACGTCAACCTCGGCAAGGCGCGTGATCTGCTCGGCCCCGATATCGCCGTGCAGGGCAACCTCGACCCGACCGTGCTCTACGCACCGAAGGACCACATCGAGCGCGAGGTCAAGCGGATCCTCGATGAGAACGCTGACCGCCCCGGCTTTATCTTCAACCTCGGCCACGGCATCCTGCCCACGGTGCCGCCGGAGAACGCGATTCACATGGTGGAGTGCGTGCACCGCCTCAGCCAGAAATAGTTAGTATTTCCGAAGGGCGTTTTTAACGCCCTTCGGTCGTTATGGCCCCCTGTGACGCTGCCGTAACCCCGGGATTTAAAAGGTTCTGCAAATGTCGACAACCAACCAACCAACAGCCCTGATCCTGCTCAATATGGGCGGCCCCGACTCCCTGGAAGCGGTCGAGCCGTTCCTCTACAACCTCTTCTCCGACCGCGAGCTGATCCAGCTGCCCGCCGGGGCCTTGCTGCAGAAACCTTTTGCGAAGCTGATCTCCCACTTTCGGGCCAAGAAGGTGGTCGAGAACTACCGGATCATCGGCGGCAAGTCACCGCTGCTGGAATGGACGCGAAAGCAGGCGACAGGGATCGCCGCGCGGCTGGAAAACGTGCAGCCGTTCATTGTCATGCGCTACTGGCATCCCTTCGCCGAGGAGGTGCTGAACGAGATCAAACAGGCTGGAATCGAGCGGGCGGTGGTGCTGTCGATGTACCCCCACTACACCGGAGCCACCACCGGCAGCAGCGTCAACGATTTCAAACGCGCCGCGGCAAAAGTCTATCCCCAGCTCGCCTATCAGCTGATCGAAGACTGGTACGACTGGCCCGGCTACCTTGATGCCTTGGCCAACCGCATCAAGGAGGGGCTGGAGAGCTTTCACGAGCTGCTGCGCGACCAGGTGCAGATCCTGTTTTCCGCCCACGCTTTACCGCAGAAGTTCATCGATCGTGGCGATCCCTATCAGCAGCATGTGGAAACGACCGCCGCAGAGGCGATGAAGCGGGTCGGTGACTTCGCTTGGAAGATCGCCTGGCAGAGCCGCAGCGGCCCGGTCAAATGGATGGAGCCGGGAACCGAGGAGATGATTCAGCAGCTGGGAGACGCCGGACACAAGGCGCTGCTGATCGTGCCGGTCTCGTTTGTCTCCGATCATATCGAGACCCTTGAAGAGATCGATATGCAGTACCGCGACCTGGCGGCCAGCTGTGGATTTCAGCATTTCCGTCGTGCCCCCTCACTCAACGACCACGACGATTTCCTGGGCGCAATGGCGGCGCTGGTGAAGGAGCGATGCCAATGAAAAACTGCCTGCTCTGCACCAAGGAGTACGACCCCGAGCAGCCGTTGACCGACCCGGCGCAGATCGCCGGACAGCTGCTGGCCGAACAGGATTACGGTGATGCCGGGGAGCTCTGCCCCGATTGCCTGGCCAGCCGCGGTCGGCTGGCGATGATGTATCGGAGTGATTGCTTCGATTGAAGGTCAGTTTTCAGAAGCGAAAAAGCGGAGGCGCGAAAGTGCACTCCGCTTTTTTTTATGAATAATAGAGTTCACTAATAAAGCCTCGCATTCCGTTGGTGTTTCCGCTATAGTTAGAATGTTTTAGTTCTCAGTTTCTAAGCTTCTACGCATGTCGGGAATACTGTCACGATGCAGACGGCATCAAGATTAAAATCGATCCGCTATCGCTTTATGAGCATCCAGGTCATCTCGATCCTGTTGACCGTGTTGTTGCTGAGCGGGTTCAGCTTATACCTGTTTTCCGGCTTCCACCGGAAGCTGCAGCAAGACAGCCTGCAGGTCCAGGCGCATGGCCAGGCTCTGGAAGCAGCTCGATTGCTCGAAAAACTCTCCGGCGATCTGCGCCGGATCGAACTGAAAAACTATCCTCTTACGGCGCATGCTGAGCCGCTGCTGCAGGAAATGCGGCGTTCTGCGGCAAGCTTCGCGAAAATCTCTTATCTCAAGCGCAGCGGCGAAGAGGCGCTGAAGTTCATTGCCGGGCAGCCGACAGCAGAATTGTTCGATCTGAAAGAGAGCCAAGCGTTTCTTCAGGCCTTGGAACAGGTCGGCCAGGTTGTGGTTTCGGTTGTTGAGAAGGATAATGATTTCGGCGCGCCCGCCCTGGTTTTCAGCCAGGCGCGCACCGGACCCTACGGCAATCAATTGCGGGGCGTCCTCCTGGGCAGCCTGCCGCTCAGTGAATTTTCCCGTCACTTTTCTCTCAACAACAATCAGGATGCTTTCAAGCAGGTGCTGATCGACAGCGCTGGCCGGACGCTGGTCCATCCCCGGCAGGAGCGGATTCTTCTCCCGCTGTTCGCCGATCGGCACCAGTTGCAGGCAATTTTGCCCGTGCATGCGGAACAGCCGCACACTGGTTTTGGTCAGGGTTTGGTTGACGGCGAAGAGAGCTATTATGCCTATGCGAGCCTCAGTCAGCAGTCTTGGATCGCAATCTCGGTTCTGTCGAAAAGTCATCTCAACAATCTGCTCAACGGGCTGCTTGGTTCCTGTCTGCTGATCGGTTTGGCCGCGCTGCTGATCGGTTCTTTTCTGGCGCATTTCATGGGCCGGCCGATTCTGGAAAATATCCGCCGCATCAAACTGCAGACCAGCTATCTGGCGCAAGGCAAGCTGGACCAGCGGATTGCCATCAACTCGGGGGATGAACTGGAAGACTTGGCGGGCGCCGTCAACAGCCTCACCGAACGGCTGGTCACGGCCAGTGAGGCGCGGGATTCCCTCGATCTGATGCTGCGCACGGTGATCGATCCGTTGGTGATTCTCGATCATGATGGGCTGATCCTGAAAACTAATCCGGCCGCCCAGGCGTTGTTCAATGTCGCCGAAGAGGATTTCATCGGTCAGCCGCTCAACCGTTACTTCGCCCCCAGCAGCCCGCTTTCCTCCAAAGCCGAGCTGCAGCGGCACTTCGCGCAGGAAGATTTGAGCAATTACGAGACCGATGTACTGGTCGATGGTGATCTGAGTCTGCCGGTTCTTTTCTCCAGTGCCCACTCCGTAGCGGGGCAAACGGGCAGTTTTATCGTCAGCATCTTCAAGGATATTTCCGAGCAAAAAAAAGCCGAGCAGAAGATCGCCAGACTGGCTTATTACGATACCCTCACCGGGTTGCCGAACCGGATACTTCTGCGCAACCGGCTGGAGAAGACCCTGCAAATGGCCGAACGGGAATTCCGCGAGGGCTTTCATTTCGGTCTGATGTTCCTCGACCTCGACCATTTTAAAGTGGTCAACGATACTCTCGGCCATTCGGTCGGCGATCAGCTGCTGCAGAACGCTGCCCAGCGCTTGAAGGAGTGTTTGCGGCGCTCCGACACCATCAGTCGTCCCGAAGACGGCAACCCGCAGGATGCCCATGATGAGCATTTACTGGCCCGGCTGGGCGGCGACGAATTTGTCATTCTGCTGCCGAAACTGCGGCGCTCCGAGGATGCGGCGATGATCGCCCGCCGGATCATCAAGGATATGGGCAAGCCGTTCATGCTCGGCAGTCACGAAGTGGTGACCCCGGCCAGTGTCGGCATCGCCCTCTATCCGGAAGACGGCCGGGATGCCGATACCCTGCTGCGGCATGCCGACGTGGCCATGTACCATGCCAAGGAGCAGGGGCGGAATTCTTTCTATTTCTATCTGGAAGAGATGAACCAATCGGCCCGCGATCGACTGCTGTTGGAGAACCGTTTGCGCTCCGATATCGACCAGCAGCGCGGCTTCCAACTGGTCTATCAGCCGAAGCTTGACATGCGGACAGGGCAGGTCTGCGGTATGGAAGCGCTGGTCCGCTGGGAAAACGAGGAATTGGGAAGGGTCTCTCCGGCGCGCTTCATTCCAATTTCTGAAGAGTCCGGGCTGATTGTGCCGCTCGGTCGTTGGATCCTTGAAAGTGCTTGCCGTCAGCTGCAGGATTGGGTTGTCGCTGACTGCTCACACCTGAAGATTGCCGTTAACCTCTCCGGGCGGCAACTCAAACAGCCCGATCTGGTGCCGATGATCGCTGAAATCCTGGACCGAACCGGACTCGACCCTGCCCTGCTCGAGTTGGAACTGACCGAAAGCATGCTGATGGAAACCGTGGAGAATACCATCGGGTTGCTGCAGCAGCTCAAAGGGCTCGGAGTCTCTCTGGCGATCGACGATTTCGGCACCGGCTATTCCTCGTTGAGTTATCTCACCCGGTTCCCGATCGATACGCTGAAGATTGATCGTTCCTTCGTTCGCGATCTCGAAGCCGACAAGAACGATGCGACAATTGTCGAGGCGATCATTGCCATGGCCCACTCGCTTGATCTGCAGGTCGTCGCCGAAGGTGTCGAGACCGAGTTTCAGCAGGATTTTCTCAAACATCGTGGCTGCGACCAGTTCCAAGGCTTTTTGCTGAGTAAACCGGTCTCGGCCAGCGAATTCAAGCGTCGCTTCATCTGATTTCCCTTCTCTGGAACGTTGAATGTCTCGATGATTGCTGGTCTGGGCGCTGTTGCAATCCTTGTGACACAGGGGGAGCGAACGTTGCCACGACCAGACCGGCATCACCGAGTTGGTCGGCAAGGCCGATGCAGCGCTGTATTAAGCGAAAAAGGCCGGCGCGACTGTGTCAGAACCGGCTGAATTGTCTCGCCAACAACAAAAAAAGGCTGCCCGTTTGCGGACAGCCCTTTTTTTGTTGCGGTGACTTGGCGGATTAAGCGCCGCCGTAGGAAT
>CALZHR010000240.1 GCA_945787335.1 uncultured Desulfuromonadales bacterium | reverse complement strand
TCGCCCTGCTCATTAAACTTGGACGAGCCGGTGACGCCGTCAAAAGACTTGATGGCGGCCAGACCGTCACGGATCGCTTTGCGCATTTTACGCGGGTTGGGGTCGACCATGCCGGCGTTCTTGATCCCTTCCAGCATCAGACCGATGGAATCCCAGGTCAGGGCAGCGTAGTCAGCCGGCTCAGCACCGTACTTTGCCATGTAGCGGTCGATAAAGACCTTGGTCGCGCCCTTGGCTCCGGCTGCAGCGTAATGGGTTGAGAAGTACTGGCCGTTGCACTGCTCGCCGCAGAGTTTGACCAAATCCGGGGTGCCCCAGGAGTCGGACCCCATGAAGGGGCCCTTGTAGCCGAGATCACGTGCCTGCGGGATAATCAGCGCGACCTGGTTGTAGTTTTCCGGCACAAAGATGAAGTCCGGCTTGGCAGCGATGATGGTGGTCAGCTGGGCGGAGAAATCCTGGTCCTTGGTGCCATTCGACTCATAGGCGACGACCGGGCCGAGCCCCTTGGCTTCCCAGGCCGCTTTAAAGACTTCTGCCAGACCGACAGAATAGTCGTTGGCGATGTCGAAGAGCACCGCTGCGGTCTTGGCACCAAATTTTTTGGCCGCAAAGTCGGCGATGACTGGCCCCTGGAAGGGGTCGAGGAAGGCTGCGCGAAAAACCCAGGGACGGTCCAGGGTGGTGTTCGGGTTGGTCGACCAGGGGCTGATCATCGGGGTGCGGTTTTCGTTGGCGGTACCGCCGCCAGGAACGGCCTGCTTGGAGGAGTTGGGGCCGATAATCGCCACGACCTCTTCCTGCTCAATCAGTTTGAGGGCAGCGCTAACGGCTGATTCAGCTTTTGCCTCGTTGTCCATGTAAACGAACTCGAGCATGTACTTCTTGCCGCCGACCTCCAGACCGCCGGCACCGTTGATGTCGGCCAGGTACATTTCGGCCGCATTCTTGGAGCCTTCACCGACTTCCGGGATGTCACCCGTGAGGGGAATGTTGAAGCCGATCTTGATAGTATCGGCGGCCATGGCCGGAACGGCCAGCATCATAGCGATGCAGGTGATAAACAGGGTGGTCAGAACTCTCTTCATCGTGTACTCCTCCTTGTCATGTGGTGATAAATAACCGGTTGCGGAAGACAAAATAAAAAACCGCCCAGCCGGCGGAAAAGGCCAGACTAATGGCGGCGTCGTTGCTCACCCGAGTTCCCTGCGTTGGTCCCTCCGTGCTACTCATGAGACTGCGAAGAATGAACCCGTATCATTTTGCAAAACGGGAAAAAAATCAACATTATTATGAAAAATCAGTTTGGTGCCGTTGAAAGGGGAGGTGCAGCCCGTGAGTTTTGCAGCAGAGCCGGGAAACTGGATCAGTTGGTCGCGGTTCCGGCGGCCTTCGGCAGGTTCAGTTGGATCTCGGGCAATTCAAGCGGGCGGGGACCGATGACGGAGATTTCGACCAGGTAGCGGTCGACGGCGTAGGCCAACCCGCGGCGGCCGAGGTTCTCCCCCATGGTCCCGCAACTGCGGGCGGGGAAATCGTTGTGGCGGGTTTTGTCACAGAAGGGAAAGTTGTCGAGCATGCGGATCGACTGCGCGGTGCTCTGCTGGTCGGTGATGCTGACATGCGCCGACCAGAGCTTGTCTGCGATCTGCCGGTAGAGGGTGCTGGAGAATTCACCGCTGGCAATATAGGGAGGGTAGGGGGTCTCCGTCCCTGGCGGAGTCAGCTGCCAGCCGACCGGCGGCCAGTCGTTGAGCAGGCGCTGCATCTGCTCCTGCGAGACTTTCTCCGCCAAAGCCGCGGAGCTGCACAGGGCGAACAGCAGAGCCAGAAGGTAAGTAAAAGTGCGTTGTTGCATAATCCTCATTGGGGTTCGGTTGAGGGCGCGCCGTAAGATCTGAAATCATAGCATAAGATCTTGAAAAGAAACATCTTTTTATCACTGTTTAACTCTGCAGATCGGCTTCGTCGGGGGTGGGATTCTGTTGCGTTGGCATGGATCGGTAACGATAGTCGATTCGGGCCTTTTGCAGCCGATGGTAGATGGCGATCTTCTTGCGGTGATCGGACAGTTTGAAAAACAGCACGGAAAACACTTCCCAGATCGAGACCCAGGCACCGATGATCAACCCCTCGACCAGCAGCTCGCTGTGTGGCAGTTCCGCCAGGTAATTTTCCAGCAGCGAGGCCAGCACCAGCAATAAAGCGCCGATAATCAGAAACTTGATGATGATCGAATAGTAATTTCTGCTGCGGTTCTTTTCCCGGCGGACCAGGTAAGTGAAGAAGTTGTCGAAGCCTTCGGTGGCGCGCGCTTCCTTTTGCGGGTTGTAGACATTCTGCGGCAGGCTCAACGTCAGCGAGAGCGGCGCCCGGCGGGGGATTTCCTCGCAGCAGTTCCTTAAGTATTCAAGCAGGTCCGCGTCCAGATCGCGGTTGCGCTGCGGAGAGAAATCCCATTGACTATAGAGTTCGCGATAGTAATCGAGATCGACGTCGATAAAGAAGCGGCCGGTCTGCGCATCGAAGCGATAGATTTTTTTCGGGTCGAATTTTGGTTCGCGCATATAGGTGAAGTATAGGCGAAGGGCACTGGAATTCTGCTTTACGGTAAGTTTTTCTGGTAAGAAATTGCGCACTGCAAGAGAAATCGACTTAACAGGTCATGAAAATCCGAATAATTGAATATGGAAATACTTTACTGCTGTGGTAATAATTGGCTGGAAGGCAATCTTCACCGAATTACTCGGCCGGGCCGGGTCGGAATTCTGTTACACTGTGCGGCAAATTATTCGTTGCCGATCTGATTAAGGAGCCGAGAATGAAGAGTCGTGCCGCCAAAATAGGTTTGCTGGTCGTGATCGCTGTGCTGGTGATCATTTTTTTCGTGTTTGACCTCGGCCAATACCTGACCCTGGAATACCTGAAAAACCAACAGCAGGCGTTCAACGCCTATTACCAGCAGAACCGGTTTTCCACCCTGCTGATCTATTTCATCATCTACGTTGTGGTCACGGCACTCTCGCTGCCGGGGGCGGCGGTGATGACCCTGGCCGGCGGCGCGCTGTTCGGGCTGTGGGCGGCGCTGATCGTGGTCAGCTTCGCCAGCAGCATCGGCGCCACCCTGGCGTTTCTGGTCTCCCGCTTTCTGTTGCGTGACTGGGTGCAGAGCAGGTTCGGCGACAAGCTGCGGGCGATCAACGAGGGGGTCGAGAAGGAGGGCGCCTTCTATCTCTTTTCGCTACGGCTGGTGCCGCTCTTCCCCTTCTTTGTCATTAATCTGGTGATGGGCCTGACGCCGCTGAAGACCTCGCTGTTTTACATCGTCAGCCAGGTCGGGATGCTGGCCGGGACCTTTGTATATGTCAACGCCGGCACCCAGTTGGGGCAATTGGAGAGCGCCTCCGGGATTCTTTCGCCGGGGCTCATCTTCTCCTTCGCGCTGCTGGGTATTTTCCCGCTTGTCGCGAAAAAGGTTTTAGACGTTGTTCAGTCAAATAAGGTGTTCAAAAACTATAATAAGCCAGAAAAGTATGATTATAACCTGGTGGTGATCGGCGCCGGCAGCGCCGGGCTGGTCAGCAGTTATATCGCTGCGGCGGTCAAGGCGAAGGTGGCGCTGATCGAAAAACACCAGATGGGCGGTGACTGTCTGAACACCGGCTGCGTGCCGAGCAAGGCGCTGATCCGCAGCGCCAAGATGCTCTCCTACGCCAAGCGGGCCGAGGAGTTCGGCTTCAGGAAAGCCGAGGTCGAGTTCGATTTCGCCGAGGTGATGGAGCGGGTTCAGCAGGTGGTGAAGAAGGTCGAGCCGCACGACTCGGTGGAGCGCTACACCGGCCTGGGAGTCGAGGTGATCGAAGGGGAAGGGAAGATTACCTCCCCCTGGACGGTCGAGGTGAACGGCCGCACCCTGACCGCCCGCAGCATCATCATCGCCACCGGCGCCCGCCCGTTCGTGCCGCCGATCAAAGGGATCGAGCAGGTCGCTTATCTGACCTCCGATAATATCTGGGAGCTGCGCGAACTGCCGGAGCAGCTGGTGGTGCTCGGCGGCGGGCCGATCGGCAGTGAGCTGACCCAGGCCTTCGCCCGGCTGGGCAGCCAGGTGACCCAGGTCGAGATGCTGCCGCGGATCATGGCCCGTGAGGATCCGGAGGTCAGCGATTTTGTCCAGCAGCAGTTCGTGAGCGAAGGGATTCGCGTCCTCAGCGACCATGTCGCCAAAGAGGTGAGGGTGGTCGATGGACAGCCGCGGCTGCTTTGCGAACATGCCGGCGAGCCGGTTGAAATCCCCTTCGACCAGCTGCTGGTGGCTGTCGGCCGCAAGCCGAACGTCAGCGGCTTCGGGCTGGAAGAGCTGGGGGTGCAGATCAGCGAACGCGGCACGGTCGCCACCGATCCCTTTCTGCGCACCAACTTCCCCAACATCCTCTGTGCCGGCGATGTCGCCGGCCCTTATCAGTTTACCCACACCGCCGCCCATCAGGCCTGGTATGCCTCGGTCAATGCCCTGTTCGGCGAGCTGAAGAAGTTCAAGGCCGATTACCGGGTGATTCCCTGGTGCACCTTCACCGACCTGGAGGTGGCGCGGGTCGGGCTGAACGAGACCGA
Source organism: uncultured Desulfuromonadales bacterium (assembly GCA_945787335.1). GTDB lineage: Bacteria > Desulfobacterota > Desulfuromonadia > Desulfuromonadales > Geopsychrobacteraceae > Malonomonas. Next base: position 14,635 of record CALZHR010000240.1, on the reverse strand, counting down.
GGCCAAGCAGCAGCAGATCCCCTTCGAGGTGACCCGCTACGGTATCGACGATCTCGACCGGGCCATTGCCGACAGCGAGGACCACGGCTGGGTCAAGGTGCTGACCAAGCCGGGCAGCGATACCATCCTTGGCGTCACCATCGTTGGCGCCCACGCCGGCGACCTGCTCGCCGAGTTCGTGCTGGCGATGAAGTACAAGCTCGGCCTGAACAAGATCCTCGGCACCATCCACAGCTATCCGACCCTGGCCGAGATGAACAAGATGGCCGCCGGCGTCTGGAAGAAGAACCACGCGCCGGAGAAACTGCTCGAGTGGATCGAGATGTACCACGCCTGGCGACGCGGGCTTGGTCGGGGGTAAAAAGAAACTCTCGGGGGCGACCTATGGCCCATTGAAAAGGATGACATCACGATGAACAGGTTTACGATTTTTGCGCTGCTGCTTCTTCTGGTGCAACCGCAAGCAGCTTTCGCCTTCGACCACAGCCACGCCCGCTGGAATGCCCTGCTCGAGAAGCATGCCCACTGGGATGAAAAAGGGGTGGCGTCAACCGTCGATTACACCGCCATCCAGAAAAAGCATGCTGAACTGCGGAGCTATCTGGACGAGCTCTCCGCCGTGCCGCTCAAAGACTATATGGGCTGGAGCAAGCCGCAGCAGCTCGCCTTTCTGATCAACGCCTACAACGCCTTCACCGTCGAACTGATTCTCAGCAAGTACCCCGCGCTCGACTCGATCAAGGATCTCGGCTCACTCTTTTCCTCCCCCTGGAAGAAAAAGTTCTTCACCCTGCTGAACAAGCAGCGCCATCTCGACGAGATCGAACATGCGATGATCCGCCAGCCGGGCGCCTTTGATGATCCGCGCATTCATGCCGCAGTGGTCTGCGCCTCGATCGGCTGTCCGGGGATTCGCAACGAGGCCTTCATCGCCGACCGGTTGGATGAACAGCTCGAGGACAGCATGCGCCGCTTCCTGGCCGATCGCAGCCGCAACCGCTATAATGCCTCTGAGGACCGTTTGGAGGTTTCAAAAATTTTCGACTGGTATGGGGATGATTTTGTCGATTTTCGCGGTCATCCGGCGGTTGCCTCTTATCTCGGCGACTATGCTGAGCTGCTCACCGAAAATAAACAGCACCAGCTGCGGATCAAGGCCGGCGATACCCCGCTGAGCTATCTCGACTACGATTGGCAGCTGAACGATTACCAGGGAAACTGATTCAGGAGGCGGCGGTGCCGATCGACATCTTTACCACCGGCGGGACCATCGACAAGATCTATTTCGATGCCAAGAGCGATTACGAGATCGGCGATCCGCAGATCGTCGAACTGCTGCGCGACGCCAACCTCTCTGTTGACTACCGGGTCATTCCGCTGCTGCGCAAGGACAGCCTGCAGCTGACCGACGCTGATCGGCAGCTGATCCGTCAGGCGGTCGCCGAGAGCCCGATGCCGCAGGTCGTCATCACCCATGGCACCGACACCATGATCACCACCGGCAAGGCCCTGCAGGGGCTCGCCGACAAGACCGTGGTGCTGACCGGGGCGATGCAGCCGGCCCGCTTCCGCTTTACCGATGCCATTTACAATGTCGCTAGTGCCCTGACCGCCGTGCAGATCCTGCCGCCCGGGGTTTACATCGCCATGAACGGCCAGATCTTCGACCCGGACAAAGCGCGCAAAAATGTCAAGCTGAACCGCTTTGAATTGATCTAGGCTGCGCAGCGTGGGCTTTTAATTGTAACTATCATTACAGGCAGTTGCCGAAACGAGAAGAATCATGAGTAAAATAAACACCGATGCCGGAATGCCGATCGCCATCACCCTCGACCCCGGAACCTACTACCGCTGCTCCTGCGGTCAGTCGCAGAACCTGCCGTTCTGTGACGGCTCGCATTCCGCCGCTGAACATATGCCGATCGAGTTCAAAATTACCGCGCGGCAGAAGGTGTATCTCTGCAGCTGCGGCAAGACCGGCAAGGCCCCCTATTGTGACGGCACCTGCGGGGTTAAGATGTAAAGCGTCCGTTCACCGTTCGATCTGTGATTCGATGTTGTCGTTTGCCTGAAGAGGAGCTTGATGAAGTTTGTCTGGATTGCAATCGGGGTTTGTCTCGGTTTGATGCTGGTGGTCTTTTGCCTGTTTGGCGGTTTGTACCTGATGGCGAATTATTCGGCCGGCTGAGCCTGCTCCGAAGGCCTGCCCTCGTCCCTGAACCTCTCCCGTCCCTTATCCCCCCGGTGATCCTCTCCAGAAGAGTCTCCTGCGCCTTCTGCCAACCTGGCGTTGGAATCTATAGTAAGATTTATGATATCAGCGAATCCTTCCAACCACACCCGGGAGGTGAACCATGCGGTGGCGCAGCGGCAGACGCAGCAGTAATATCGAGGATCAGCGCGGGCGGCGGATTTCGCGCAAGGCCAAGGGGGGCGGTATCGGCATCATGCTGCTGGCCCTGGTCGGCATGTATTTCGGCATCGACCCGGCGATTATCATGAATGTCGGCAATCAGCTCGGCGGCGGTCAGGCACCAGTGACCAGCAGCTATCAACCGACCGCGGCAGAGAATCAGCTGGCCGATTTTGTCGCCGTGGTGCTCGGCGATACCGAAGATGCCTGGCGGCAGGAGTTCAGCCGGCGGGGAGCGACTTACCGCGAGCCGACCCTGGTGCTGTTCTCCGGTGCGGTGCAGTCGGCCTGCGGCTACGCCCAGGCGGCGATCGGACCATTCTACTGTCCGGGCGATCAGAAGGTCTATATCGATCTCAGCTTCTACAACGACCTGAAAAACAAGCTGAACGCCCCGGGGGACTTCGCCCAGGCCTATGTCATCGCCCACGAAGTCGGCCACCACATTCAGAACCTGCTCGGCATCAGCGACAAGCTGCATGCCGCCAGACAGAGGGTTTCCCAGACCGAATATAATCAGCTTTCGGTGCGCCTTGAGTTACAGGCCGACTGCCTGGCCGGGGTTTGGGCCAAGCATGCCGACCGGGCGCGGCAGGTGATCGAGCCGGGGGATATCGACGAAGCGCTCAACGCCGCCAGCGCGACCGGCGACGACCGGCTGCAGAAGCAGGCCCGCGGCTATGTCACGCCGGACTCCTTCACCCACGGCACCTCGGAGCAGCGGGCCCGCTGGTTCCGGCAGGGGTTCAGCTCCGGGGAGATGGACAGCTGCGATACCTTTCAGGCGGCGCGGTTGTAAATTTCGGACCTATAGCCAAGACAAAGGCTGTTGCCACCAGCAAAAGTAGGCGCTCTTAGGCGAGGCACCAAGGGCACCCCAAAAAGCTTTTTAACGCAGAGCGCTGAGTTCGCAGAGAAAGGCAATAATCTTTTTGTTCTGGGCTTAAACCGATAAAGATTCAATTTTTTGGCTCTTGATCTTCACTGCATCTCTCCGGCTCCGCGTTAATGCTTATGATTTCCCTTGGTGTTATTGGTGTCTTAGTGGCTGACCTTCCAGCTCCAGACGCTCCAGTCCGCCAGCGCGGATCGTTCCGTCCTTGGCCAGGCTGTCCAAGCTTGGAATGATCAGATTTTCCAGTAGCTCAATCGCCTGCTCGCTGGTGGCCGGGGAGCCGACTTCAGTCGCCGCAAACTCGATCAGGTAGTGCTTGCTCTCGTGTTCGGCAGAGAAGCCCGGCGCCGGCAGGACAAGCAGCGTGACGAACAGGACAGTGATCAGGGCTTAAGCCGAATGCCTCAAGTTTTTTATGGATTGTAACGCCCTTCTTTTTCCCTCCACATTATTTAAGGGCCGGAAGTTGACGTCTCATTAAGCTCTGATAGAAATAAAGCATTGCCGTCAGACACCGCGGCCCGGATAAGCCAATCCAGCGACGGTTGAAAATGACCAGCAGAGCGAATTCCATCAAGCAATTCAAAGGGAGGAGGTCAGATCATGAGGTCCAAACTCATCGTTGCTGCAATCGGATTGAGCTTGTTTGTCGTCACCCTCGGCTGGGCCCAGGACCATGCCGGCCTGGCAACTGCTGTCACCACCAAGCGGGAGATGGTGGTCACGGCAAATCCGCTGGCGACCGAGGCTGGAGCGAAGATGCTTAAACTTGGCGGGACGGCGGTTGACGCCATGATCGCGGTCCAGACCGTGTTGGGCCTGGTTGAACCTCAATCCAGCGGCCTCGGCGGCGGTGCCTTTATCGTTTACTACGACGCGCATACCGGCAAGACGACGACTCTTGATGCCCGCGAGAAGGCGCCAGCCGGGGCGACCGAAGACCGCTTTCTCGCCGACGGGACCTCGATCGGTTTTTTCAACGCCTGGCAGAGCGGCCTGTCGGTTGGTGTCCCCGGAGTTCCCAGGATGATGGAGTATATGCATAAGCGGTATGGAAAGCTCCCCTGGCAGCGACTTTTCGTGCCGGCCAAGACCCTGGCTCAAAGAGGCTTCAAGCTGACCGAGCGCACCAGTTCGCAGGTGGCCGGCCTGTTGGCAAGAAACCCCTCGTGTGAAGACGACGACCGGCTGTTCTTCAGGGATCCCGCAGCATTCACCTATTTCGTCAACAGCGATGATTGCACGGCAAAACCTGCCGGAACGATGATGCGGAATAAAGCTTACGCCAAGACCCTCAAAGCGATCGCCAAAAAGGGTGCCGACGCTTTTTATTGCGGTCCGATCGCGCAGGACATCGCCGCTGCAGTTCAGGGCGACCTGAATATCCCCGGCGACATGACCGTCGCCGACCTGAGGAATTACCGGGTGGTCGAGCGCGAACCGGTCTGCCACACCTACCGCGGGCATAAGGTCTGCGGCATGGGCCCGCCGTCGTCCGGCGGACTCGCGGTCGGGCAGATCCTCGGCATAATCGAAAATCGCCCGGACCTGATGGGGGCGACACCGCTTGCAGTTGCTACGGTCCACCTCTTCGCCCAGGCCGGTCGGCTCGCCTTTGCGGACCGTAATAAGTATGTCGCTGACAGCGATTTCGTCAGCGTTCCGGTCGAGGGGATGCTTGACGCAGATTACCTGGCAGCGCGAGCCGGCCTGCTCGGCAACTCGGATATCGGGACGGCGGAACCGGGAACTCCTCCTGGGCCCTTCGACCCCTATGCTCCCGATGGCGCGGCCAAGCTGAGCGGGACCAGTCACGTTTCGATCATTGATCGTTACGGCAACGCCCTGTCGATGACCACAACCATTGAAAGCTCTTTTGGCAACGGCGTGATGGTGCGCGGATTTCTGCTGAACAATGAGTTGACCGATTTCTCCTTTGCTTTTGAGGATGCAGATGGGACCCTCATCGCCAACCGCGTTCAGCCCAACAAGCGGCCGCGCAGCTCCATGTCGCCGACGATCGTCTTTGACCGTCATGGGAAGGTCGAACTGGTCACAGGGTCGCCAGGCGGCTCGCGGATTATCGGTTACACCGCCCAGTCAATCATGAACAGCATCGATTTCGGCCTCGACCCGCAAGAGGCGATCAACGTGCCGCACTTTATGAACCGAAATGGTCGCACAGATCTTGAGGAGCCGATTCCAGGCATTACCCTGGACTACGACGCCGAGGCGCTGGCTGCAGCGCTGGTCGCCCGCGGTCACAGTGATCCAACCGTCCCTCCGGAAGAACGTTCCGTGGGGATCATCACGCAAACCAGCGGCCTGTCGATTATCCAGGTGGGCGAAGCCAAAAAAGGGCGAACTCTGTTGATTGGTGGTGCCGACAAGCGGCGCGATGGCACTGTCGGTGGGCGTTAACTCCAGATTGAAGCGCTGGCCTGACTCGTCGCTCGATCACCACCGCAGACAGAGCCCCGCTGAACTTAAACCCAGCAACGTTGAGGCGAGTTAATGGATCGAACGGAAAGAAAAAACGTTCTTATCACCGGAGTCAGCTCAGGGCTTGGCCTGGGGCTGGCAAAGGTTTTTCTCCAGCAGAACTGGACCGTCTACGGGTTAAGCCGAGCTGAGCCAAAGGCACTCATTGGCAAGGAAAATTTCCATTTTTCCAGTATTGACCTGGCGCAGACCGAAAGGATCCAGGAAAAGCTGCAAGGGTTGGTGGCCGGCGCGAGTAATTTTCATCTCGACATCTTAAACGCGGGGATCATCGGAAGGTTCGGTGACATGAGCGCCGTTCCGTTGAAGACAATGAAAGCGGTGATGGAGGTGAACCTGTGGGCCAATAAGGTCATCCTCGACACCCTGGTCACCAGTGAAATCCAAATGAGGCAGGTGGTCGCGATATCTTCGGGCGCTTCGACCAGTGGCAGCAGGGGCTGGAACGCCTACGGGATTTCAAAGGCTGCGTTGAATATGCTGATCAAGCTCTACGCAAAAGAGCAGGTCAATACCCACTTCTGTTCCCTGGCTCCCGGGTTGGTCGATTCCAACATGCAGGACTATTTATGCGGCTTGGATATGGGGGAGAATTTTCAGACGCTTGAAATATTAAAGAGTAAACGAAAGACCCCGGAGATGCCCAGTCCCGATGCCGCGGCCGAAACTCTGGTGAAAAGCTTTGCCGATATCTTCACCCGAGTTCCCAGCGGAGACTTCGCGGACATCAGAACCCTGCGACCGGATTAATGGTCCCGACAGGGGGGGAGCTTTTTCATTCTTCCGAACGCGATCCGACAGCAGCGAAAACAGATGTCCTCGCCGGGAGATGAGGATTTATTGATCACGTGAAAGCTGGTCACCGGTTCAGGGGTGATTGAAACGGTTTAATTCTTCTGCGGCGGCTTAGAGGATCTGGCTCAAGAACAGCTTGGTCCGCTCGTGCTGCGGGTTGTCGAAGAAATCGTGCGGATTGTTCTGCTCGACGATCTGCCCCTCATCCATGAACATCACCCGGTCGGCGACGCTCTTGGCGAAGCCCATCTCGTGGGTGACCACCAGCATGGTCATCCCCTCTTCGGCCAGGTCGATCATGACGTCGAGCACTTCCTTGATCATCTCCGGGTCAAGCGCCGAGGTCGGCTCGTCGAACAGCATCACCTCCGGCGCCATGCACAGGCTGCGGGCAATCGCCACCCGCTGCTGCTGGCCGCCGGAGAGCTGTCCCGGAAACTTCAGCGCCTGCTCGGCGATTTTGACCTTTTCCAGGTACATCATCGCCGTCTCTTCAGCCTGTTTCTTCGGGGTTTTGCGCACCCAGATCTGTCCCAGGGTCAGGTTCTCCAGAATCGACAGGTGCGGGAACAGGTTGAAGTGCTGGAAGACCATGCCGACTTCGGCGCGCACCTTTTCGATATTCTTGATGTCGTTGGTCAGCTCGGTGCCGTTGACGATGATCTGCCCCTGCTGATGCTCTTCCAGGCGGTTGATGCAGCGGATCAGGGTCGATTTGCCGGAGCCGGACGGCCCGCAGATGACGATCCGCTCCTTCGGCTGGACTTCCAGGTTGATATCGCTCAGCACGTGAAAATCACCGTACCACTTGTGCATGGCAACGATTTTGATGATCGGTGCAGAAGCATCTTTCGGTTGGGTTTCAGTCATGTCCGTCTCGCTTCGTGCAAAGGGTCTCAGTGGTTCAATAACCGGTGTGCAGTTCTTTCTCCAGCCGCCGGCTGTAACTCGACATGGCGTAGCAGCAGATGAAGTAGAGGACCGCCAGGAAAATATAGGCCTCGGTCGAGTAGCCGGTCCATTTCGGGTTGGACAGCGTCACCTTGGTGGTCTTGAGCACATCGTAGAGGGCGATGATGACCACCAGCGAGGTGTCTTTGAAGGCCGACAGCAGAATCCCCACGGTCGGCGGGATAACGATCTTCAACGCCTGCGGCAGGATGATCAGGCGCATCGTCTGGCGGTAGTTGAGGCCGAGAGAGTCGGCCGCCTCGTACTGGCCGCGCGGCATCGCCTGCAGCCCGCCGCGAACCACCTCGGCGATGTAGGCGGCGGTGAACAGGATGATCGCCACCTGGGCGCGCAGGACCTTGTCGATGGTCATGCCGTCGGGCAGAAACAACGGGAACATGATCGACGACATGAACAGCAGGCTGATCAGCGGGACGCCGCGGATCATCTCGATGTAGACGACGCACAGGGTTTTGATCGCCGGCATCTTCGAGCGGCGCCCCAGAGCCAGCAGCACGCCGAGCGGGTAGGCGGCGACCATGCCGAAGAAGGAGAGCATCATGGTCAGTGGCAGGCCGCTCCACTGAGCGGTTTCCACCACCGTCATGCCGAAGATGCCGCCGTACATCAGGGTGCCCATGACGATCAGGCCGCTGACCCAGAACCAGCCAAGGTATTTATTCCAGCGGCTGCGTTCCTTGGAATAGACGACCAGGGCAAGAAGTAGAAACATCGCCAGCAGCGGCCGCCATTCTTCGCCATTGGGGAAGAAACCGAGGATGATGAATTTGATGTTGTTCGGGATGATCGACCAGCAGGCGCCATCAATGTCGCGACAGGCTTCGGCCGAGCTGTTCCAGAGGCTGTCGACAAAGGCCCATTTGAAAAATGGCGGCACCAGGTACCAGAGTCCGAGCAGGGTGATAACCGTCAGCAACGAGTTGTACCAGCTGTTGAACAGGTTGTCTTTCAGCCAGGCCAAAGCGCCGATTTTAAGGACCGGAGCAGCCAGATATTCTCTGCTGGGTTGGGTCGGCTCACTCATCGCTTCACCTCTCCACCAGGGCCATCTTCTTGTTGTACCAGTTCATGAACAGCGAGGTCGACAGGCTGAAGAACAGGAACACCAGCATGATCAGCGCGACCCCTTCGATCGCCTGGCCGGTCTGGTTGATCATCGTATTGGTGACGGCCACGAAGTCGGCGTAGCCGATCGCGATCGCCAGTGAGCTGTTCTTGGTCAGGTTCAGCATCTGGCTGGTCAGCGGCGGGATGATCACCCGCAGCGCCTGCGGCAGCACCACCAGGTGCAGCACCTGCCCGGGCTTGAGGCCGACCGCCATCGCCGCTTCGATCTGCCCCCGGCCGACCGACTGGATGCCGGCGCGGACGATTTCAGCGACAAAGGCCGAGGTGTAGATCACCAGGCCGAGCAGCAGGGCGCTGAACTCGGGGCTGACGGTCACGCCTCCCTGAAAGTTGAAGCCGCGCAGCTCAGGGATGTCCATCGCCGTCGGGGCGCCGTAAACCGCCCAGGCCAGCAGTGGCAGAATGATTGCCGCAGCGAAGGTGAGGCGCAGGGCCGGGAAGGGGATGCCGGTCGCGGCCTGACGACGCCGGCCCCAGCGGTTGAGGAAATAGCCGCCGATCAGCACCAGCAGCAGGGTCCAGCCCATCGCCCCGTGGGCGGGGTGGGCTTCCGGCACGGCGAAGATCATCCCGCGGTTGCACAGGAACAGGCCGTCAAAGGGGTTCAGCGCCTGGCGCGGCGAAGGAAAGGCTTCGTAAAAGATGGCGTACCAGAAGAACAGTTGCAGCAGCACCGGAATGTTCTGCATCACTTCGATGTAGGCGCCGGCCAGCTTGGAGATCAGCCAGTTGCTGGACAGGCGGGTAATCCCGACCACTGTTCCGAGGATGATGGTCAGCACAATACCGATGAATGAGACCTTGATGGTGTTCAGGGCGCCGACCAGCAGGGCCCGGGTATAGGTGTCGGCGGCGGAGTACTCGATCAGCGTTTCGCCGATTTCAAATGACGCTTCCTTGTCCAGAAAGCCGAAGCCGGTGGCGATCGACTGGCGTTCCAGGTTGGTCTGGGTGTTGGAGTAGAGATAATAGCTGACCAAGGCAACGATCAGCAGGGCCAGAACCTGAAACACGAGCGCCCGCTTGGCCTCGTCCCTCCAGAATGGTGGGGTCGAAGGTTTCAGGACGTCAGTGGCTGGTGGCTGTTGTGGTTGCATAATTGCCGAGCATCCGGGTCACAAGTCAAAGGACGTCCGCCGCCGAAGGAGCTCTCCCCCGGCGGCGGACAGGTTTTAATTGATTATTTAAAGGGCGGTGAATACATCAGGCCGCCGTTGGTCCACAGGGCGTTCAGGCCGCGCTCGATGCCGAGGGTGGTGTTGACGCCGACGTTCCGCTCAAAGATTTCGCCGTAGTTGCCGACCTGCTTGACGATGTTGTAAGCCCAATTTTCATCCAGGCCGAGAGCGGCCCCGTTGCCGGGAACCACCCCGAGGAAGCGCTGGATAATCGGGTCCTTGCTTTTTGCCATATCGTCAACATTGGCCGAGGTGATGCCGAGCTCCTCGGCGTTGATCATCGCCAGCACGGAAAAATCGACGATATCACGGAACTGGTCATCGCCATGACGGACGGCGGGGGCCAGCGGCTCCTTGGAGATGATTTCCGGCAGGATGGCGTAATCCTTCGGATTCGGCGCCACGGCACGGGTCCCGGCCAGCTGGGAGGCGTCGGAGGTCAGCACGTCGCAGCGGCCGGCGAAGAAGGTTTTGGCCAGCTCCGAGGTCGACTCGATGACCACCGGGTTCATCTTCATGTTGTTGGTCCGGAAATAGTCGGCGGCGTTCTGCTCGGTGGTGGTGCCGGGCAGAACACAGACGGTGGCGCCGTTAAGTTCTTTGGCGCTCTTGACGCCGAGCTTCTTGGGCACCATGAAGCCCTGGCCGTCGTAGTAGTTGACGGTGACGAAGTTGAGGCCGAGCTGGGTTTCGCGGCTCAAGGTCCGGGTGGCGTTACGGGTCAGGACGTCGATCTCACCAGACTGCAGGGCGGTGAAGCGCTGCTGGGCGGTCAGCGGGGTGAATTTAACCTTGCTGGCATCACCGAAGATCGCCGCGGCGACGGCCCGGGCGGTGTCGACATCAAGCCCTTTCCAGACACCCTTTTCATCCGGCATACCGAAGCCGAACACGCCGCCGTTAACCCCGGCCTGGATATAACCTTTCTTTTTCACTGCATCGAGATCTTTGCCGGCGTGGGCAAAGGTCACTGTCAGCAGACTCAAACTCAGCAGAATTGCCATCAGCTTGACGAATTTCATTTTCTTTCCTCCTCTGTGACGGTTGTGGTTGAAACCTTCGATGAGAGTTCTACAGCAACAGGCAAAGCGGGTCGTCCGCATGAAATTACAAGCTTACTGCTTAAGTTTAATACATAACCTGAGTTTTTCCATTTCAGCGATCAATTATCGGCGGCTAACATATTCAGTTCACTCAGGTTGTTGCGAAGAAGAGATGTGGCAAACGCTGTTTTGCTGCTAGGTATACGGCAGGCTTTTGGTTTTGTCAAACTTAAGTTTGCCCTTTTGCCGGTGGGACCATTTGCATATCCGCTGCAGCCTTTCAACAGTGCTGGCCTGCTGATACGGATTTATCTGCATCTTCAGGAGAGAGAAGGGGCCATGCTGCGATTTTTACTGGCCAGGGCAGCTGGAGTAGCGCTCCGGCAAACGACTTCTCAAAGAGCGAGAAACATGTTACCTATGTTTTCCGCAGCATGCGGAACACTATCGACAGATCGCGTGAAAGGGTAAAGGCTGATGATATTCGACAAGATTGGCGTGCAGGTGCCGAAGATCCTGCTGCCGAAAGCAGGAACCGACATGCAGAAGTGGGCGGTGATCGCCTGCGATCAGTACACCTCCGACCGGGGTTACTGGCAGCGGCTGGAAAAACAGACCGCCGGGGCGATTTCGACCCTGAAGCTGATCTTCCCCGAAGTCAATCTGGAGGATGATGACGCCGAAGAGCGGATTGTGAATATCAACCGGGCGATGGAGAAGTACCTGACCGACGGCAGCCTGGTGGAGCAGCCGCCCGGCTTCATCCTCGTCGATCGCAAAACCTGCGAGGTTGACTCGCGCAAGGGGCTGATCCTGGCCCTCGACCTGGAGCAGTACGATTACAACAAGGGCGCCCAGAGCCTGATCCGCGCCACCGAGGGAACCATCCTCGACCGTTTGCCGCCGCGTATCAAGGTCCGCCGCAACGCGCCGATCGAGCTGCCGCATATCATGGTGCTGATCGACGATCCGCAGCGCACCGTGATCGAGCCGCTGTTCGAAGAGCGGCTTGATTCTGTTTACGACTTCGAGCTGCTGGAGAACGGCGGGCACCTGAAAGGCTACCGCATTGACCAGCCGGAGCTGATCAATAGAATCGCCGGCGCGCTGGAAAAACTCGCCGACCCGGCCGCCTATAAAGCCAGGTACCAGGTGGATGACGCGGTGATGCTCTACGCCATGGGCGACGGCAACCACTCCTTCGCCACCGCCAAGGCGATCTGGGAGCAGCTGAAAGAAGAGGCGCGCGACAAACAGGCGATCATGAACCACCCGGCCCGCTTTGCTCTGGTCGAGCTGGTCAACGTCCACGACCCCGGCCTGGAGTTCGAGGCGATTCACCGGGTGCTGTTCGGGGTATCTGCCGAGCCGTTGACGGCGCAGATGGAGAGCTTCTTCGCCGCGCGCGGCACGCCGCTGACCTTGACCCCCTGCGCCGACCTGGCCGCGGCGGAGGCGCTGGCTGCGGGTGCGGAAAACGCTCACGCCTTTCCTGTGGTGTTCGCCGGGCAGTACGGTGTCTGCAGCGTGGCCAATCCGGAGTACACCCTGGTGGTGGCGACCCTGCAGGCCTGCCTCGACAGGTTCCTGCAGGACAACCCGAACGCACGGATCGACTATATTCACGGCAGCAAAGCCGTCACCGAACTGGGCAGCGCCGCTGATGGCGCCGGCTTCTACCTGCCGGCGATCTCCAAGCATGACCTGTTCAAGACCATCGTCCTCGATGGCGCGCTGCCGCGCAAAACTTTCTCCATGGGTGAGGCGGATGAAAAGCGCTTCTACCTGGAGTGCCGCCTGATCAAAGAGTAACCCCCCGGCACGCGGGCGGACCGGCCAGGTCCGCCCGCGACCAAGTTCCCTCCTTTGTGACAGTTCTGTTATGATTGGATTTCATTCCTGATCGATTGCGTCACCGACTGACGCGCAGGCGAGGCTTGCCTACCCGTCACCGGTGGCCTGGGTGCCCTGCTCATCCCCGCTGCTGAAAGGAGTCGCTGGATGCCGCCCATCTCAGATGTGGTTTTCGATGTCGGACGGGTGTTGATCGATTTCAAATACGATCATTTTATTGAGCTGCTGCGTGGGCGGGGGGCGCAGATCGTCGATGTCGATGATTTTACGCAGAAAGTTGATCTGATCGCCTATGAGCACGGCGAAATCACCAATCAGCAGTTTTTACAGCGGCTCGGCAGGTTACTGTCCGAGCCGCTGCCCGAAGAGCAGCTGATCGCGGCCTGGAATAACCTGTTCACCCCGATTCGCGAGATGTTGAAACTGGCCGGGCAGCTGAAAGCCCACTGCGGCGTCTACCTGCTCTCCAACACCAGCGACCTGCACTGGCAATACCTGCTGATCGCCTTCGGGCTCGATAAGATCTGCCATGATCGACTCGCCTCCTACGAGGTCGGGGTGATGAAGCCCGCCCCGGAAATCTTCGCCGCCGCCTGCGGCCGGTTCGACCTGCGGCCGGAATCGACCCTGTTTATCGACGACCTGGAAGCCAACGTGCAGGGCGCCATTGCCTGCGGCTGGCAGGGGCTCTGGCATCGCGGGGTGGTGGAAACCAGGGCGGCAGTCGAGCAGCTGCTCGGTGTCGAACTCGATTGAGCGGCTGCCGGCCGAGCCGGGCAGCTATCTGCTCTGGCTCTACCTCAGGCAGCAACATGAGCTGGACGTCGGCCGGCTCGGCCGTTTCCGCTGCCGGCGCGGCTGGTATCTCTACTGCGGCAGCGCCGGCGGGCCCGGCGGCTTGCGGGCCCGCCTGAGTCATCATCTGCGGCCGCTGCGCCGCCTTCACTGGCACATCGATTATCTTCGGCAAATCGCCGAGCTGCGCAGTATCTGGCTCTGCCAGCGGGTCAACACCGAGCATCTCTGGAGTGAACTGCTGCAGCAGCATAAAATTCTGGCGCCGATTGCCGGCTTTGGTTCCAGTGACTGTGCCTGCGCCAGTCACCTGTTCTGGCTGGCGCGTAAGCCGCCCCTAGGCGAGCTGAAAAAAAGTCTGGAGCAGCAAATGGAAGCGCACACAAAAATTATTAGCAAAATTAAATGCTTTGCTGTATGATGCAATATTCTTAATGTGTTTTTATGTCTCAATTGATTTTTCGCCAGAAGTTTACGAGGGGTTCCAGCTGCAGGGCATTGTGGAGGCGGATATTAAAATTTCCTGGTTGGCGATCAGATCTATCTTTCCCTGCGGGCTTTTCGGGCTGCTGTTCAGCCTGCTGCTGATCGGCCCCGTTTCCGCCGGACAGCACCCCGCCGGCCCCGCGTTCCTGCCGACCGAAAAGACCGTCGTGCCAGACGCCGACTGGCCGAGCCAGCCCTTTGCCCACGCCCCCAGCGAGGCCGCCGCCGACCTGGTGGTGATCATCAACCAGCAGTTCTACGAATTCCTCCATCCGATCATTGCCGGTTTCGCCCGCAGGAACAACCTGGAGATTCTGGTCAAAAAAGGCACCTGCGGCCTGGCGGCCGGGGCGGTGGTGAATAAAACCGCCGAAATCAGCGCTTTCTGCTGCCCGCCGGGAGAGCTCGACCGTCTGCCGGGGTTGCGCTTCCACACCTTGGGGATATATCCGATTGCGATCCTGGTGCATCCCGACAACCCGGTCGCTGGCCTCAGCTGGCGGCAGGTGCAGAAAATCTTTTCCGGGGAGATCCAGCGCTGGTCGGAGGTCGGCGGACAGGCCGCGATGATCAT
>CALZHR010000239.1 GCA_945787335.1 uncultured Desulfuromonadales bacterium | reverse complement strand
GTCGATGCGCGCCCACCTGGAACAGGAGTACGAACTCCGCATCGTGTCGCGCCCCACTGACCGCAGCGGGGTCTGGCGGGTGCCGGATATTAACTCCAACGCCCGCAATTACTACCTTATCGTCGAGGCGGTCACTGCTGGCGGCAAAACCCTGTCCCTGCCGATCGTCAACGAGGAGGACGGTAAGACCTACCGGGTGAACAAGTGGGGCCTGCGCGTCGATCAACAACTTTTTCAGCAGGTTGCCGCGGACAAGCAGGACGATGGCATCGTCCAGAACCGGCGGGTCGGGGTAAAACGACGCGGCGACCTGGTTCCGGAATATCTCATGCGCACCAGCGGTGCCGCGATCACCGAGTGGTAGGAGGAGACTGTGTGGAATGGCCGTCAGGCATTGAATTCCATCGATGCGGCAGTGAAGCAGGTCCGGGATCGTCTCAATCAGGTTGATAGCCAGATTCAGGCCAGCAGCCGGGAACTGGTCGAACTGCACCAGCAGCAGGGAGCTCACTACCGGGCGCTGGCAAAAATCAGGCTTGACGGGATGGTCAGCGGCGAGATCGCCGCCGGGCTCGAAACCGCCGACCGCCGGGTGGCTGAACTGCTGGAGGAACGGGACCGCGCCCTGGAAGCATTGCAGCAGCAGATCGAACTGCTTGCAGCACAGCAGCAAGGGCTGGAGCAGCAACGCCAGGGGCAGAGCCTGCAGTTGGAACAGGTCGTCGAGGAGCTGGACCGGACCGAGGCCGAGGTCCAGGGACAACTGGAAGAAAATGCGGCGTTTCAGATCCAGCTCGAACAGGCCCAGCGTTCTGAGAATGTGTCTAAACACTCCGTAGAAAAAACCAAGCAGGCCGAGACCGACCGTCTCGAGAAGTGCAAGCCTTACGAAAATGATCCGCTGTTCAGCTATCTGTGGGCGCGCGGTTACGAAACCAGCGGTTACTCGGCTAATCCGCTGAGACGCATGTTCGACAACTGGGTGGCGCGGTTGTGCAATTTTCAGCAGGCGCGCCCCAATTACGCCATGCTGCTCGAAATCCCCCGGCGGCTTGGGGCACATGCCCGCAACGCGCGCGAGGCGGCCAACCGCGAATTTGAGGCGTTAAAAGCCCTGGAGATGAAAGCGGCGCAGCAGGGCGGGGTGGTGCAGAGTCGCC
>CALZHR010000238.1 GCA_945787335.1 uncultured Desulfuromonadales bacterium | reverse complement strand
TACCTGGAAGGCTCCGATCAGCATCGCGGCTGGTTCCACTCGAGCCTGCTCGAATCGGTCGGAACCCGCGACCGCGCCCCCTACAAGGCGGTACTGACCCACGGCTTCGTACTCGACAAAGACGGCCGGCCGATGTCGAAATCCCTCGGCAACATCATCAAGCCGGAAGAGATCATCAAAAAATACGGTGCCGAAATCCTGCGCATGTGGGTTGCCGCCACCGATTACCGCGACGACATCCGCCTCGGCAATGAGACCCTGCAGCGCCTCTCCGACGCCTACCGGCGGATTCGCAACACCGCCCGCTACCTGCTCGGCAACCTGGCCGGATTCGACCCGGCCACCGACATGGTCGCCGATGGCGATCTGCTCGAGATGGACCGCTGGGCCCTGTCTCGGCTGGCCGGGCTGGTGAAGAAGGTCGAAAATGCCTACCAGAAGTACGAGTTCCACAGCATCTACCACGCGGTGCACAACTTCTGTAGTATCGACCTTTCGGCCTTCTACCTCGACATCCTCAAGGACCGGATATATACCAGCCCGAAAGGGAGCATCGCCTATCGCAGCGCCCGCACCAGCATGTACCTGCTGCTCGACAGTATCACCCGGCTGATCGCCCCGGTACTGACCTTCACCGCGGATGAAATCTGGCAACAGCTGCCGGGCGAGCGGGAGGAGAGCGTCCACCTGGCCCGCTTCCCGCAGTTGTTGGATCAGCGTTACGATGCAAAGCTGGAAGAGCGCTACGAACAGCTGCAGAAGGTCCGTTCCGAAATTTCCAAGGTGCTGGAAAAAGCCCGTGCCGAAAAGCAGCTGGGCCAGTCTCTGGAAGCCAAGGTCCGGCTGCAGATCCCGGCAGCGCTGCAACCGCTGCTGCAACAGTACCAGCAGCAGCTGGCGAACCTGTTCATCGTCTCGCAGGTGGAACTGGTCGATGCGTTAGAAAACGGGATCGAAGCGGAACAGCTCCCCGGACTGAAACTTCAGGTCCTGCCGGCCGAGGGCGAAAAATGTGAACGCTGCTGGAACTTTGCCACCAGCGTCGGCGACAACAACCAACACCCGAGCATCTGCACCCGCTGTGCGGACGCTCTGACAGCGGAGTAACATGAGCACCTACAAGGTCTTCGCTTTGACGGCAGCGATCAGCCTGCTGCTCGATCAGTTGAGCAAGATCTATATCGACACAGCTTTTACGCTCTATGAATCGATTTCGGTGGTAAAGAACTTTTTCAGCATCACCTACGTTCGCAACCCTGGGGCCGCTTTCGGCATTCTCGCCGATAGCACCATCCGGATCCCGTTTTTCATCAGCGTATCGGTGATCGCCTCGCTCGGCATTCTCTGGTACCTGCGGAAGGTCGATGCCGCTGATCGCTGGCAACATTTTGCCCTGGGGCTGATCTTCAGCGGCGCCGTCGGCAACCTGATTGACCGGATCCGGCTGGGTGAAGTGATCGATTTTCTCGACGTCCACTGGTATCGGCTTCACTGGCCGGCCTTCAACATCGCCGACAGCGCGATCTGCGTCGGTGTCGCCATCATGTTCCTCTGCACCTGGCGCGATGAACAGCAGAAGAAACAAGCGGCGAAGGCGGATTAACCGCGGGCGAGATGTATCTCGCCCCGACAACCGAACATCCCCGTAGGGGCGCCATACATGGCGCCCATTTAATTATGAGCCAGACCCGCTATCCCATCCCCGCCGGATACCAGCGCAGCCAGACCGAGGTGCAACGCAGCCGTTTCATCACCAGCATTGAGCCGGTGTCCACGGCGGAACAGGCACTTACCTTTGTCGCTAGGCTGAAGCAGGAATTTCCGGATGCCAACCACAACTGCTGGGCCTACCTGGTCGGCCCGCCGGGCAGTTCTGATAAAATCGGCATGAGTGATGATGGTGAACCGCACGGAGCGGCCGGCAAACCGATGTTGACCGTGCTCCAGCATGGCGGCATTGGCGATATCGTGGTGGTAGTCACCCGCTACTTCGGCGGCATCAAACTCGGCAAAGGGGGGATGGTCAAGGCCTACACCCAGGCCGTGCAAACCGCGCTGGAACAGCTCAAGGTGACGGAGAAGATTGACTGGCGGGAGCTGACCGTCAGCTTTGATTACCCACTGCTCAGCGGCATTGAACGGCTGCTGCCCGACCTTGAGGCGGAGATCGTCGAGCGCCGGTTTGCCGAGCAGATCTGCCTGCAGCTGAAACTCCCAGCGGAGCAGGAACAAAACCTGCGCCAGCAGCTGACCAACCTGAGTGCCGGCAAGATTTTATTTCAATCCCTAGACTGACTCAGGTCAGCGCTGGGCAAGCTTAAGAAAGCATCGACAACGGCAAACGCCGCTGCTATGATGCCACGATATCGATTGTACCTGTTTAAGGAGGAACCCCCATGATCCGCACAATACTGGTCCTGATCCTGCTCTCGACCCTGTTTCTCTCCGGCTGTGAATGTGTCAGC
>CALZHR010000237.1 GCA_945787335.1 uncultured Desulfuromonadales bacterium | reverse complement strand
TTTTCAGCAGCGGCTGATAGAACCTGGCAATCAGCAGTTCCAGGGTGTCGGCGATGCGCGCCTGCAGGCGCAGTAGCGGTCCGATTTTCTCTTTCTGCAGCTGCACATGGCGCAGGTGGGCCGGCAGGATCAGTTTCGATTCTACCCAGGAAAAACAGAGGACTGGAATAATGATCAGCGGGATCTGGGCGAAAATCGGCCCGCGCCGCCCCTCCATGAACAGCAGCGGCAGAAAGGCGGCCACCGTGGTCAAAAGGCCGAAGGTCACCGGTACTGCCACTTCCTGCGCGCCGCGGATCACCGAGCCGACCGATTCGCCATGTCTCTTCAGGTGGGTATAGATGTTTTCGCCGGTGATGATGGCGTCATCGACCACCATGCCGAGCACGAGGATAAAGGCGAACAGGCTGACCAGGTTGATGGTGACGCCGAGTACCGGCATCAGCGCCAGCGCGCCCATGAAGCTGATCGGGATGCCGACGCAGACCCAGATGGCGATGGAAAAGCGCAAAAACAGCGTCAGGGTGAGGAAGATCAGGATCCCTCCCTGGATGGCGTTGTTGATCAGAGTGTTAAGCCGCAGGTTGACGATCCGCGAGCGATCCCGCCAGAAGTCGAGACTGACCCCCGGCGGCAGCAGCTGCTGTTTTTCTGCAACATAATCGCGTACCGCCCGGCCGACATCGAGGGCGTTCTGATCGCCGGTCCGGTAGACTTCGATCAGCACTGCCGGATGACCGTTGAACAGCGCAAACAGGGGTTCTTCGTCAAATCCGTCGCGGATCTGCGCCAGGTCGCTCAATTTCACCAGCGTTCCGTCGGGATTGCTGCGCAGCGGGATGCTGGCAAACTGTTCGGCATCGTAGGCCTGACCGCGAGTGCGCAGCAGAATCTCTCCGCCGCTGGTTTTGATCGCCCCGGCCGGCAGGTCGATGGAAGAGCGCTGTACCGCCCTGACAATGTCGTCAAGGCTCAAATCGTAAGCTTCCAGGGTCGGTTGATCGACCTCGATCGACATTTCGAAGGGGCGAACGGCGACCAGGTCGGCCTGGCTGACATCGGGCAGCGCTGTCAGATCATCGCGGATCAGTTCGCCGAGATGATGCAGGGCACGCTCCGGGAGTGCGGCGGCGAGCACCACCGAAATGACTTCACGGCGGAATTCGACCACCCGGTAGCCGGGCCGTTCGACATCGTCGGGAAAGGTGGTGATGGCATCGACCCGGTTCTTGATGTCGTCGAGCAGCTCGCGTGGGTCGGTGCCTTTGTCGACATCGATCCGCACCTGCCCGCTCCCTTCTCTGGCCGTGGAGACGATTTCCTCGATCCCCTGCAGGTCGGCAATGGCCTCTTCAACCCGGACCACTACGGCCTCTTCCACCTCTGCTGGGGTCGCACCGCGATAGCGCAGATTGACTGTCACTGCATCGCGTTCAAACGCGGGAAACACCTCCAGCGGCACCAGCTCGACCGCTGACCAGATCCCCAGGCAGAGGATTACCGCCATCAACAGGTTGGCGGCGACCGGGTTTTCGGCAAACCAGGCGATCATCCCTTTCATGCTCAGGGCTCCTTAACTGCTTGCGGAGCTGGTTTTGCCGGCTCGCCGGCAATCTGGACTTCGATGCCGTCGGCAGCAAAGGGCAGATTGGTCAGTGACAGGCGGTCACCGGTTTGCAGCGGGCCGCTGGCGATCAGGTGCTGATCGTCGCGCCAGATGATGTCGAGCTCGCGACGCTGCAGCTGATTGTCTGCATCGACCAGATGCACGGTCTTTTCGCCCCGTACTGTATGCCGCGGAATGACAAACACCTGCTGCAGCTGGTTACCGAAAATTCGCGCTTCGAGAAACTGACCGATTTTCAGCGCTGGACGATCGTTCTGGCGGACATAGGGCTTGTCGATACGGGCGACGACAAACAGCTGGCGGGTGCGGACATCTATGCTCCCTTCGGTGCGCACCAGGCGGCCCGGCCAAATGTCGACCCGCGGTCCGATCCGGGTGGAAAATTCAACCTGCGCTCCCGCTTGGTCGCCGTTCTGATCATTCTGATACGTTTCCGGCAGGTCCAGAAAGGCCTGCTGTTCAGCGGTGATCGGCAGCCGCACTTCGACGCTGTCGCTGGCGTAAATCTCTGCCAGGGCGGTCCCCGGTGAGATGTACTGGCCGAGATCGACCTTTTTATCCAGTATCCGCCCGGCGTAAGGGGCAACAATCCGCGTGCGTTCCAGCTCCAGTTCCGCCTGTTGCAGGCGCGCGTCGGCTGCTGAGAGTTGGGCTTGAGCACTCTCTAGCTGCGGGGTACGTAGTACCAGCGGACTCGGTTCGCCGCTCAGTTGCAGCTTTTTCCAGTCGTTGCGCGCCTGTTCGCTGCGCGCCTGTTCTTCGGCCAGGGCCTGTTTTCGCAGCGCCAGTTCGGCGCGGGCAATAGTTACCGCGTTCTGGTAATCACGTGGGTCGATCTGCAGCAGCGACTGGTCGGCTCTAAAGAAACCGCCGTTGCGGAAGTTATCCGCGACCGAGACGATGGTTCCCGCCACCTCCGGAACCAGGGTGCTGCGGGTCACCGGTGAAACGGTCCCGCGGCTGCTGACCTTGACCTGATAACTTTGCGGGATCAGTTTGAGGATTTCCACCGTGGGCGGAGCTGGGGTTGGTCTTTGGCGCTCGGTTTCCGGCCCGGTAGCGATCATGGTCGCGGCGATGAGCACTCCTGCAAGCAGTACCAGCGGTGGCAACAGGAAGCGGAACAGGCGTTTCATGGCGACTCCGTTATTTCGGCTGTCGGCACCGGGGCGGAGAATGAGCCCCCGAGAGCCAGGTGCAGATCGATGCGGTTTTCCAGCCGTTGGCGACTGGTTCTGAGTTGAGC
>CALZHR010000236.1 GCA_945787335.1 uncultured Desulfuromonadales bacterium | reverse complement strand
GCGCAGCTTGATGCTTCTGAGCTTCTCCAACCGACCTGCCAGAGAAGCGCCGACAATGGAGATAAATCCTGGCGCCAGACCGCATTGCGGTGCCATGACCGCTTTGGATGAGCGACTCATTTCGATGATCGCCTTGGTGGTCGCCACATCTTCGGTCAGATCGAAATAGTGAATCCCTTGCTGATGGGCCAAAGAGGCAATTTCGAGATTAAAGCTGTATGGCAGGCATGATACAACGGCGTCGAAGCCACACATGGTTTTCGTCAACTCATCATGGCAGCCGACATCAAGATTTCCCACTGCAAAGGGGAAATCCTCGCGAATCTGCCGATCTGCGCCGGTAACTTTATACCCTGAATCAAGCAGCATGGAAGCTATCAACGCGCCGACTTTCCCCAGACCAAAAACCAGGATTGAATCTATTTTTCGTGACATTATCCGCTCTCCGTTCCGGTCGTTAAATCAGCCCTGTTCGGATTCGGTTTAGATATCAAATTTGATCCCCTGTGCCAGCGGCAGAGTCTTGCCGTAATTGATGGTATTGGTCTGCCGACGCATATAGGCCTTCCAGGCGTCGGAGCCCGATTCGCGTCCGCCGCCGGTCTCCTTCTCGCCGCCGAACGCCCCACCGATCTCCGCTCCCGAGGTGCCGATATTGACGTTGGCAAGGCCGCAATCGGAGCCCGCCGCCGACAGGAACGTTTCAGCCTCCTGCAAATTCTCGGTGAAGATTGCCGAGGAGAGCCCCTGCACCACCCCATTGTGCAGTTCGATCGCCGTCTCGACGGCACCGGAATACCGGATCAGATAAAGAATCGGGGCGAAGGTTTCCTCTTGGACGATCGGGTAATGATTCTCCGCCTCAACCAGCGCCGGAACCACGTAACAGCCCGATTCGTAGCCCTTGCCTTCGAGGACCTGATTACCGGAAATGATCGTGCCACCTTGCTGCTCGGCACTCTTTAAGGCTGCGCTGTAATCATTCACCGCCTGCCGGTCGATCAGCGGGCCGACGTGGTTCTGTTCATCGAGCGGATCACCGATTTTCAAACCGCCATATGCCTTGACCAGCGAGGCTTTAACTTGGTCATAGATCGATTCGTGGATGATCAGTCGTCGGGTTGAGGTGCAGCGCTGCCCGGCGGTGCCGACGGCACCGAAGACGATGGCGGGCAGTGCCTTCTGCAGATCGGCCTGCGGGGTCAGAATGATGGCATTGTTGCCACCCAGTTCGAGAATCGATTTACCGAAGCGCTTGGCGATGATCTGCGCGGCATGCCGGCCGACTTTGGTCGACCCGGTGATCGAAACCAGTGGTACCCGCTGATCGTTCAGCAGTACTTCACCGACCGCTGAACCTCGGCCGATAATCAGGTTGAACAGCCCTTCCGGCAAGCGATTCGCCTTGCTCACTGCAGCCAGAATGTTCTGCACGGCGATGGCGGTCAAGGGGGTTTTCGACGAGGGCTTCCACAGACTGGTATCACCGCAGACCGCCGCAATCATGGCGTTCCAGGACCAGACCGCGACCGGGAAGTTGAAGGCGGAGATGATACCGACCAGCCCGAGCGGGTGGTACTGATCGTACATGCGGTGCTGCTCCCTCTCAGAGGTCATGGTCGAACCGTAGAGCTGGCGCGACTGACCGACGGCGAAATCGCAGACATCGATCATCTCCTGCACCTCGCCCTTGCCCTCCTGCAACGATTTACCCATTTCGTAGGAGACCAGAGAGCCGAGAGCGTCTTTATGTTTGCGCAGTTCAAGACCAATCTGGCGAACGATCTCGCCCCGCTTCGGTGCCGGAACCGTCCGCCACTGTTTGAAAGCAACCTCACCGCTGTCTGCCACCCGGTCATAATCCTGCTGCGAAGCCAGGTAGACACTGGCGATCTTTTTGCCGTCGACCGGTGAGACAACCGCCAGTTCTCCCTGGTCGGTGGTTTCCAGCCAGTCGGTTCCGGTCGAGGCTCCGTAGTTCCGCTCTTTAATGCCAAGCTCGCGCAAGAAGTTCATGATTTTCTCCTATCAGGATTCATGCGATCTGAATAATTTAATCATCCCTTTATTTAACCACAACTAAGCAAGAGACCAAGCCAAGCTCACGACTTTTCTGCCGGATCAATATTTACAATCTGCGCTTTCCTGCTAAATTCTAACTATGACAAAAATACAATTCGACGAGCTGGGTCCAGCTAAAATCCTTCAGGTTCATGATCCCCAATCCGGTCTCCGCGGCTTTGTCGTGGTGGACAATATTGCTTTGGGACCTGCCATCGGCGGGGTCCGAATCTCCCCGACCGTTTCCCCGCTGGAAGTTTCGCGGCTGGCGCGCACCATGACCCTGAAGAGTTCCATTGCCGGGCTTGATCACGGGGGCGGAAAAGCCGGCATCATTGCCGATCCGAAGCAGGAAAACATCGAACAGATCTTCCGCGCTTTTGCGCGCATGATGGGCGGGGTCGAAGAATATGTTCCGGCGCCGGACATGGGTTCGGATGAGCGGATGATGGTCTGGGTCAAGGAAGAGATCGGCCGCGTTCTCGGCCTGCCGGAAGAGGTCGGCGGTCTGCCGCTCGACAAGCTTGGCGCCACCGGCTGCGGGGTCGCTGAGTGTGCCGAAATCGCCTGCAACTATGTCGATCTGCCACTGAACGGGGCAACCGTTGCCATTCAGGGCTTCGGTAATGTTGGTCGGGCTGCGGCCAGTTTTCTGGAAAAAAAAGGCGCTGTCATTGTTGCTGTCAATGACAGCCTCGGTACCTTGGCGCAAAGCGATGGTCTCAAGGTAGACGAACTGATTGCAACCAAGCTGGACAAGGGCACCGTTCTTGAATCTTCCCAGGGGACCAGCCTCCCCAGCGACGCAATTTTTGGCATCCAGTGCGACATTCTGGTCCCAGCAGCGACGCCTGACGTCATCCACCTTGACAACCTCAACCAGGTCGGAGCCAAACTGATTCTGCAGGGAGCCAATATTCCGGTGACATTGGAAGCGGAGAAGCTGCTGGCGGAAAAGGGGGTGCTGGTTGTTCCCGACTTCATTGCCAATGCCGGTGGGCTGATCATGGCGGCAATGGAGTACCGTCAGAAGAGCGCCCAGGAAGCCTTTATTGCCATCGAGCGGAAAATCAAGAAAAACACCGATAAGATTCTGCACAAGGCAAAGCAAGAATC
>CALZHR010000235.1 GCA_945787335.1 uncultured Desulfuromonadales bacterium | reverse complement strand
GACCCTACAGCGTTACGGGGTTCCTGACGATCGGCCATTGTTGACCCAGGTCTCCCGCTTCGATCGCTTTAAGGATCCGGTCGGCGTTATTGAGGCATTCAAATTGCTGTCCGAGGTGCTCGATGCCCAGCTGCTGCTGGCCGGCGGCGGTGCCACCGATGACCCGGAAGGGGCGGCGGTGCTCGAAGAGGTGCAGGATGCCGCAAAGGGGGATGAGCGGATTCAGATTTTGCTGCTGCCGGGGGATGCCCATCGCACGATCAACGCCTTGCAACGGGCTTCAACCCTGGTGTTGCAGAAATCGCTGCAAGAGGGCTTTGGCCTGACGGTCACCGAGGCGATGTGGAAGGGCAAGCCGGTGATCGGCGGCAATGTCGGTGGCATCCGCCTGCAGGTGCACAACTATCACACCGGTTTTTTAGTCAACACTCCGGAAGGAGCGGCCCTGCGGATGCGCGAATTGCTCCGGCGCCCGGAAATGATTCAGCGGATGGGCGATACTGCCCGCGGTTTTGTAAAAGATAACTTCCTGCTGACTCGGCACCTGCGGGAATACCTGACGTTGATGCTTTCCTTGCGGCGCGGGATGGCCGATCATCTGTTTGCAGCCTGATGAAAGAGCTAACTGAACAGCTGAATTTGGAGCTTTTCTGGGCTCGGCTGCGCCGGTCTCCCCAAGCTTTGTTGCTACTCGATTTTGACGGCACCCTCGCTCCTTTCGTTGCCGATCCGGCCCAGGCGCGCCCGTACCCCGGGGTGGCCGAACTGCTGGAAAATCTGCTCGCGGTTGACCGAAGCCGCTTAGTGATTATCAGCGGCCGGGAGATTGCCAGTCTGATTCCCTGTCTGCAGCTCGATCTGCCGGTGGAGCTCTGGGGGTGTCATGGCTGGCAACGCAAGCTCCCCGCAGGGGAAATTTTGCAGCGCAGCTTGCCTGCCGGAGCTGCTGAGGGGTTGGCCGAGGCCGCAGGGTTGGCGAAAAAGGCTGGCTGGCAGCTGCAGATGGAAGCCAAACCGGTGGCTCTGGCGCTGCATTGGCGGGGCTTGGCCGCAGCTGAAGCTGAAAGGTTGCAGCAGCAGATGGTTGGCCCCTGGCGAAAGTTAGCAGCCGCTGCTGGACTGCAGCTAAAAGAGTTTGCTGGCGGGGTCGAGCTGCGTTGTGCCGACTTTGACAAAGGCGCTGCGGTTGAGCAGTTGCTTCTTGAGGTT
>CALZHR010000234.1 GCA_945787335.1 uncultured Desulfuromonadales bacterium | reverse complement strand
CGATGGCCGGGAAAAACGTCAGTGGCGGCGCTAATATCCGCAGAAAGAATTGATAGATGAGTGAACAACAGCAAAAAATCCGTCTTGCTACCGTCTGGCTGGGCGGCTGCTCCGGCTGCCATATGAGCTTTCTCGATCTGGACGAACTGCTGATCGAGCTGGTCGAGCAGGTCGAGCTGGTCTACGGACCGCTGGTCGATACCAAGGAATTTCCGCAGGACGTCGATATCTGCCTGGTCGAAGGGGCGGTGACCAACGTCGAAAACCTGGAACTGGCGCGCACCATCCGCAGCAACAGTAAACTGGTGATCAGCTTCGGCGACTGCGCGGTCACCGGCAACGTCACCAGCATGCGCAACCGGATTCCGGTTAAAGATCTGCTCACAGCGGTTTATCACCAGGCCCAGGCACCGATCGGCGCCGAATCGCTCAAGGATCTGCCGGCATTGTTGAAAAAGGCGCTGCCGCTGCACCAGGCGATCAAGGTCGATGTCTACCTGCCCGGCTGTCCGCCCTCGCCGGAGCGGATCGCAGCAACGGTGACCGCACTGCTCGAAGGGCGCGACGTCAAGCTCGAGCCGCAGATGCGCACTTTCGGTTAACAGGAGTTTCCATGTCGAAGACAGTTACCATAGATCCGATCACCCGCATCGAGGGACACGCCAAAATCAGCATCCATCTGGATGAGCAGGGCAAGGTCGCCGACGCCCGCTTTCATGTCACCGAATTCCGCGGCTTTGAGAAATTCTGCATTGGCCGCAGTTTCTGGGAAATGCCCGGCATCACTGCCCGAATCTGTGGTATCTGCCCGGTCAGCCACCTGCT
>CALZHR010000233.1 GCA_945787335.1 uncultured Desulfuromonadales bacterium | reverse complement strand
TTGCGCTGCTTTTTTCTCTCAAGGAACTCGGCATCGCCCGCCGGGTGCCACCGGCGGTGCTGTTTCGTGGTTATCTGGAGGCTGGACGCCGAAGGCCGGGGCTGAAGGTCGAGTTCGCGATTCTGTCGACTGCTGGTCTGCTGATACTGCTGGCTCTGTTCAGTAGTGGTGACCGGCGCTTGGCTTTCTGGTTTATTCTCGGCGCACTGGCCTGTTTTCTGATTTTCCGCCTGCTGGCAGCCCTGGTGATCGGAGGCGCCCGCCGCATTCCGCGTCCGCGCCACCCGTCGCTGCGACTCGGCTTGGCAAATATCCATCGCCCCGGTGCGCCAGCAGGGAGCATCCTCTTCTCTCTCGGTTTGGGCCTGACGGCACTGGTGATGATTGTCCTGGTGCAGACCAATCTCAACAGCATGGTTACCGACACGATTCCCGCGGAGGCTCCGGCCTATTTTTTTCTCGACATCCAACCGGATCAGCTGGCCCCTCTTGAACAGTTGATAACCACGGCTGCCGGGGTTCACAGGTTTGAGCGCTATCCGACCCTGCGCGGGCGGATTACCGCCATCGCTGGCGTACCGGTGGCAGAGGCGAAAATCGATCCGAAAGTCCGTTGGGCAGTGCGTGGCGACCGTTTCTTGAGCTATAGCGGCAGCTTGCCGCAAGACACTGTCATCAGTAACGGCGACTGGTGGCCGGCTGACTATAGCGGCCCGCCGCAGTTGTCAATGACGGCCGATGTTGCCGCCGGTTTCGGCGTCACGGTCGGAGATGAACTGACGGTCAATATTCTCGGTCGCGAGATTCGCGCCGAGATTGCCAACCTACGCACGGTCGACTGGTCGACACTGAAGTTGAATTTCGCCCTGCTGTTCGCGCCGGGTGTGCTGGAAGCCGCGCCCCAGACCCATATCGCAGCCGTGCATCTGGCTCCGGAGGCTGAGGAGACTCTTTACCGGCAGATAACTAAGACCTTTCCGAATGTTTCCGCCATCTCCATCCGTGAGGTGCTGGCCAATGTATCGCGAACCCTGGCGCGGATCGGCGCTGCATTTCAGGGGATGGCCGGACTAGCGTTGCTGACCGGCTTTCTGGTCCTGGCTGGCGCCGTGTCTGCCGACCACCACCGGCGGATACAGGACGCGGTGATTTTCAAAGTCTGTGGCGCCACCCGGCGCGACATCCTGCTCAGCTTTGCCGCCGAATTTACCCTCCTCGGTCTGGCCGCCGGCGGGATCAGTATCTTCACCGGCGGACTGGCAGCATTCGGCATCCTCAAAGGGTTAATGGATGCGCCCTTCGCTTTCTACCCCGGAGTGGTGCTGGCAACCCTGGTCGCTGGCATCGGTCTGACCTTGG
>CALZHR010000232.1 GCA_945787335.1 uncultured Desulfuromonadales bacterium | reverse complement strand
CGCTTGCCGCCAGTGACAAATTCTCCGCCTGCGGTTGCGATGATGTCGGCGAGGATGTTGCCGGTTCCGGCGATGGTCAACGGTGCTTCGGTGATTTCGTACATCACCCGTGGGGCCTTGGTCAGCGGCTGCACTTCCTTCAGCTTCTGGCGTTGCGTTTCGATCAGCTTCAGCGCCTGCTCTTGCCGATTGATCAATGCGGCCAGCTTGCGGGTCTGCTGTAAAATCTCTTCCAGGCGGTTGGGATTGTAGTGAAACAGTTGCGCCTCTAGCTTGGCAGCCATCTCCTGGGAGAAGAACTTGTTGGACGAGATGACCAGCAGGTCCGGATTTAAAGAGCTGATCAGCTCCAGGTTCGGCCGGATGTGCGATCCGACTTTTTCTGCCTGGGGAAACTCCACCACGTTGCGGGTTTTGCCGACCACCAGATTAGCCGCCGCCAGTTTTTCGATGATGTCGGCGGCGGCCGGAGCCAGCACGACGATCCGCTGCGCGGCGAAACTACTGGTGCTGAAAAGTAAAAGCAGCAGCGCCGCTAGTAACCTGGACATCGTAGGTCTCCGTTAACAGTTCCGGGGTTAATTCCTCGCGCCTGACATCGGCCAGCAGCTGGCCCTGTTTCAGCAGCAGGAAACGTTCGAAAAAACGCTCCGCCAGGTTGATGTCGTGCACCGGGGAGATGACGGTTTCATCCCGGTCGCGCAGCAGTTCGAAGATCTCCAGCGTGTGGCGGATGTCGAGGCTGGCATTCGGTTCGTCGAGGTAGATGATCGGCGCCTGCTGGTTGAGCACCCGCGCCAGCATCACCCGGCGTTTTTCGCCGCCGGAGAGCTGGTTGAACTGCCGGTCGCGCAGCTGCAGCAGATCGAGTTTTTCCAGCTGCTGTTCGCTCAGGCTGCGGTCCTCAGCGCTGAAGCTGTTGCCCTGCGCATGCGGGAAGCGGCCGAACAACACCACCTCTTCGACGCTGAAAGGGAAAATCACCTCGGAGAACTGGGTCAGCAGTGAGAACAGTCTGGCCCGCTGTGCAACCGGAATGTTCTGCAGGCCCTGTCCGGCGTAAAAGATTTTACCAGTACCGTGCAGCACGCCGCAGAGTAGTTGCAGCAGGGTGCTTTTGCCGCTGCCGTTTTCACCGAGGACGGCGACCTTTTCTCCCGGCTGGATCTGCAGCTTGTCCAGCTGCAGCCGAAAGTCGCCTCGGGAAAATTCGAGGTTTTCGACCCGCAACTCAGCCATGCCAGAACCTCTCACGCCGGGTCTGCAGCAGGTAGAGGAAGAAGATGCCGCCGAGCAGGGCGGTGATGATGCCGACCGGCAGTTCGGCGCCGCCGGGGATAATGCTGCGCGAGGCGGCATCGGCCATCACCAGCAGCAGTCCGCCGAGCAGGCTGGAGTAGAACAGGTTCTGTTTCATGTCGCTGCCGAACAGGCTGCGCGCGACGTGCGGCACGATCAGGCCGACAAAGCCGATGATGCCGGTGTGACTGACCGCCACCGCGACCAGCGCGGTGGCGACGACAAAGGCAATGGAGCGCAGCCGGTCGACATTGACGCCGAGGCTCTGCGCCGAATGTTCATCGAGGGCCAGCATGTTCAGCTGCAGGGCTTTGGCTGCGAACAGCAGGTAGGCGACCGCCAGCACGGCAGCACAGAGGGCCAGTTTTCCCCAGTCGACAACGAAGAAACCGCCCATCAGCCAGAAGACGATCGAGGAGAGGGAATCCTCGAAGAAATACTTGGCAAAGCTGATCACCGAGGAGGCGACGATATTCATCACCACCCCGGCCAGAATCATGGTGACCGGGTTGATGACGCCACCGGTTTTCGACAGCCGGTAGACGGTCAGCAGGCCGATCAGCCCGGTCGCCAGGGCGGCAATCGGCACCAACGCCACCGGCAGGCCGAGGGCGATCGCCAGCACCGCACCGAGCGCCGAGGAGCTGGCCGCGCCGGTGGTGAAGCTGTCGGCCAGCGGGTTTTTCAGGGTCAGCTGGTAGACGCTGCCCGACAGGCCGAGCATGGCGCCGATGACGGCGGAAAAGAGGACCCGTGGCAGGCGCAGCGAGAGCAGGATGTCCCGCTCGATCGGCGAGGCATTAAACGGGTTGATCGCCGTCGAGCCGATCAGGCAGGAGGCGGCCAGGGTGATCAGGAATATGCTGACTAAAATTTTCTTCATCAGAACCTGTAGGGGCGACCCGATGGGTCGCCCGTGTATGAAACGGGTAATCCGTTAAAT
>CALZHR010000231.1 GCA_945787335.1 uncultured Desulfuromonadales bacterium | reverse complement strand
CCGACTCGCCCAAAGAGGACTCTGTCACAGATGAAGACCTGCCCAGGGGCAAGGAACGGGTCCTCTTTGTCGATGACGAACAGATGCTGGCCGATATCTGGAGTCAGCTGCTGGCCGAATACGGTTATCAGGTCACCACCGCAACCAGCAGTCAGCAGGCTTTGCAGCTTTTCAGCGAACAGCCGCAGCGGTTTGACCTGGTCATCACCGACCAGACCATGCCCGAACTCACCGGCAAAGAGCTCATCGAAAAGCTGCTCAGCATCAGGCCGGAGCTGCCGACGATCTTATGTACCGGCTACAGCGATCTGATCAACCAGGAAGACGCCCTGGCGTTGGGGGTCAGCGCGTTCCTGATGAAGCCGCTCGACATTTCGGCATTGTCGCAGGCCATCCTGAAGGCGCTCGATAAGGATAGGCCGTAAGCCTGCCGGCAGCCCATTCAGATTCCACACCATTGATTTTCGGTCAGCTGTGCCATGGATGTCGGATTGGCGATGAGATCACAGCGGCGGTCAATTGACAAAGCCGCTGCCGATGGCGGAAAAGGGCAGCTCCAGCTCCAGCTCCGGGACCTGCTTGGCGACCCAGGCGGTGAAGGTGTTGCTGTTCGGTCCGGGGAAGACCTTGTAGCTGTCTTTCCAGGGGTAGCTCAGCGCGGCCTGTTCCACGGCATCGATCAACTCGTCGACCCCCGCCCCCTGATGGCCGACCAGCAGTTTCGGCTTTTCCCCGAACCAGTAACGATCCGGATAGTCTCTGGCGATCCGCAGCACCGGCTGGCCGCGATGCTGCCGCCAGCCGATCACTTCAAAGACGGTGTAGCCATCCTCACCGCTGCGCTTGACGGCGATCCAGGTGTGGATGGCGAACCAGCCGCGCCAGCCCCAGGCGTCCGCCCCGTAGACCTGCAGCACCGCTTCGCTGGTGGCCACCGGATCGGGAGCGATCCCGGCCGGCTCGCGGCTGGCGGTGCGCCAGTCGCGGCTGGTGGAGCAGTTGGCGGCAACCAGCAGCAGCGGCACAACGAGCAGTCCTTTTACAATTTTCCCCAGCATTGATTTCATCGCAGCACTCCCAAGGTGACTGGACATATTCCTCACTCAGTTTAGCTCAAGACCGGCGGGTGAGGAAAGATGCCGGGAATCATCCTGCCGTAATCATCATTTTCTGTAATTGCGGTATAGTTTTATAGACCGATGAATCTGGCAGGAGGTGGCCGATGAAACCACGCGTGATTGTGATTGATGACGATGTCAACTGCCGTTCGCTGCTTTCCATGGTCTTGGAACGTGAGGGGTACGAGGTGTTCAGCCTGCCCGACCCCTGCGCCTGTCCCCTCTACCAGCACCCGAGCTGCGTCTGCCCGCACGAGCATGCCTGCGGCGATTTCCTGATCACCGATAACAAAATGCCGCGCATGTCGGGGCTGGAGTTTGTCGCGCATCAGAGCCGCCGGGGCTGTAAAGGGATCGTGCAGAACAAGGCGGTGATTTCAGGAACCTGGACGGCGGTGGAATTAGCCAGGGCCGAGCAGCTGCAGTGCCAGACCTTTCGCAAGCCTTACGATCTGAACGCGCTGTTGAGCTGGCTGGAACTGCGGCGGCCAGAGATTCCGCCCGGCCGCAAACTGACCCCTTTTGATTCTGTCTGATGGCGCCGGCTGAGTCCTCCTATCAGGGGTTCGAACAGGGCCCGATCCGCCCGCCGAGCGAGGCGAACAGCCTGCTGCTGCGCCTGACCCGCAACTGCCCCTGGAACCGCTGCACCTTCTGCCCGGTTTACAAGCATGCGCGGTTTTCGTTACGGCCACTTGCCCATATTCTCATGGACATCGACTGCGTGCACCGGCAGCTGGAACGGTTGCAAGAGCAGCAGAATACTGCGGGAGAACTCAGTTACGCCGCGTTGAGCGCCCTGTCCGGGGGCTTGAGCGACGGCGAGCAGCT
>CALZHR010000230.1 GCA_945787335.1 uncultured Desulfuromonadales bacterium | reverse complement strand
TCACCGCCGTGATCAGCATCACCACTAGGATAAAAAGTGCCAGCTTGGCCCAGTTCGGAAGGTAGAGGCGTCGGCTTTTCAGTACCGCTCGGGCGACGCTGTCGTGGCTGAGCTCGTAGTAGAATCCCTTGAGCCCCGGGCGGGATTCCTTGCGGATCAGGCGGGTTTCGGTGAGCGCCTCCAGGATAGACCGCTTGACCTTGTACTGCTTGCGGATCTGCCACTGCTCCATGCTCACCCGGTGACCGTCCGGGCTCAGGAAGCCGCGCTCGCAAAGCCGCCGGGCGCGGGTCCGCTGGCGGCCGAAAGGGAGCTTGCGCAGCGCGTTGCGGTAGAAACTACGCAGCAGCTTGCCCATCACCTTGGTACTGCCCAGCAGCGACGGGTCGACAATGACCTGCTCTATATTCTTTTGCCGCTCAATCACCTGACGTTCGGCATGCTGACAGATCAGCTGCAGCTGGAAGGGTTCGACCTCGCCTTGCTCGTTGGCGAGAAAATCGACCATCGCCTTGAGAGTGCCTGCCTCGTATTTGAAGGGGCGGGAGAACACCCCGGCCAGCTCGCGTTGCGCGGGCATGGTGATCGCCAGTTCGGCGCGTGGCCGGTCGAGGGGGGTAAGGCGAAAGCGCTGCTCGAGGATCACCGGCATCTCTTCTGTCAGCGCCTCGAGGGCGCCGACGTATTCTTCGCGCAGGCTCAACACCACCTTCACCGCCGGCAGCGCATCGCTGTAGGAGCGTTTTTCTCCCTGCCGCCTGACCCGCGCCGGGACGCCTCGCGAGGTCAGCTCCCAGAGGGCCGCCGCCAACCTGCCGCGCGCAGTCGGTGTCTGCAGGGTGAAGATTTCTTCGAACTGATCGAAGATCAAGACCGGGGTCTGCAGGGTTTCGCCGCTCCAGAAGTCGGTGGTTTTGAAATATTCCCAGAGCCCCGTCTGGTTGGCCGGCTCATAGTCGATGTTCCGCTGCCGGCAGACATCGTGCACCGCCTCGAAAACCGCCTCGAGCGGATCGATATCGGGGTGGTTGAGCCGCACCGGCACCGGCAGCAGGTGTTGATCGCGCAGCTGGGGATAGAGCCCCGCCTGCAGCAGGGAGGTCTTCCCCAGCCCCGACTTGCCGAACAGCACCAGCAGCCGGTGGGCGCAGATGCGGTGTAAGAGCTGCTCGATTTCCTGCTCCCGCCCATAGAAAAGGTAGCGGTCGACATCATCGTCCTTGAAGGAGAAGGGTCCGGGATAACGATAATGCAGATTATTTTCCACGCTCATCTTCCCCCTGTGCGACTGTTGCGCTGGTGAAAATCGGCGCGAATCTCTGTCGCCAGCTGTTCCACACCCCCAGCCTCGTATAGCTCGCGCTGGTGCAGGTGAGTAAGTCGCTCGAGGCCCGGGTTGGGTTCGAGCAGCGCCGGGATCAGAAACAGCTCGCTCTGATCGAACAGCTGCTGCCGCTCCAGCGCTTCATAGATCTCCTTGTGCAGGTAACTTTCCGCCCGCTCGAGCATGTGCGGCGTCTGCAGCACCAACACGTAATCGACCTGCTTGCGGATCACCTGCGGGATGCGCCGGTTCCAGTCTTCGCCGCCGCGCAGGTCCTGACGGTCGCGCCAGGTGTTGACGCCGAGTTGATGGAGTTGCTGCTCAACCTCCACCACCCGCGCCCGATCACGGCTATCGTGACAGAGGAAGACCTTGGCCGCGCCGGCTGCAATTTCTGTTTCAGCCTGCTCGGGCGCCTGCTTTGCAAAGCTCTTACGAAGTTCTGCAGCGAAATCGAGCCAGGAATGCTGGCGGAATTCAATTTTTAATTCCTGCTCGAAAAACACCGCTGTTTGTTGTCGCTCCGGGTGCTCGAAAAAGCTCGCTCCCTCCAGTGCCAATGAGCGGTTGCGGTGCCCATAAGTATGTAGCACGTGAAGCAGCACTCGCGCGTACCAGCGCTGGAAACCGAAACCGAGAAATAGAAACGAGGTCTGGGGATCGGCCAGCTGGCTGGTAATGTAGGCTGGTAATGGCGGTGCCGCCCGAACGACATTAACCAGAAATTCGAGCAGATCGGTTTCCGTCAACACCAGTGAGTCGAGCGCCTGTAGATGTCCGAACAGAGAGTAGATGATCGGCCTGTTCTCTGTGGCTGCAGAGAGTTGGGTCGGGCGGCCTTTGCGGTAATGATAATATTCACAGATTGGCGATTTGCCTGGAGTCTCCTGAACGGCATTGAATAAAAATGGGTCGGGAGTGGTGGTCAGGCAGAGGGTAAACGGCATTGCCGCAAGTTCCTGATGAAAAGCGGTCGTTTTCTCGGCAAACGGTTGATAAAAATCTTGCACTTCAAGTTCGAGGTCGTAGCGATCGGTGCCGGCATCGTTATAAACCAGTTGTGCTACCCGCGGGAGCTCTTCATCTTTACTCAGTGGTATGGAAGAGGGGAGCGTCGCAGCTAACCTCTCCGCCAGTTGAGTCGCAAGTGAGACGCGATGCGGATCGCCTGGATCAAAAGCGACATCGGGGCCGGTGACCAGCACGCACTTTCTTCTGCGTATGGCTTCAATCAGTCGGCGCCAGTCTCGTTCGCTGAGATCGTTCATTACCACCCCT
>CALZHR010000229.1 GCA_945787335.1 uncultured Desulfuromonadales bacterium | reverse complement strand
GCTGACCGCGAACAATAGCTCGACCGGTTCTTCGGGGTGACCCGGTTGCGCCGGCTTGACGTCGAGGACGATATCCCCCTGTTCGGTAAATTTGATCGCGTTGCCGATCAGGTTGACCAGCACCTGGCGCAGGCGCAGCGGATCACCCTGAAGCCGCTCCGGTGTGTCTGGCGTCAGGTGACAAGCCAGCTCCAGCCCTTTTTTATGTGCCCGCAAAGCGAGAATTTCACAGGTTTTTTCCATTATTTCGCGCAGGTCGAAGTCGATCTTTTCCAGTTCCAGGTGCCCCGCTTCCAGCTTGCTGATATCCAGAATGTCGTTGATCAGGCACAGCAGGTTCTCGCCGGCCGACTGAAAAACGTGAACATACTCGCGTTGCTCAGGGTTCAGCGGGGTTTCGTCAAGCAGTTCGGCCATGCCGATAATGGCATTCATCGGGGTGCGGATCTCATGGCTCATGCTGGCAAGAAAATCGCTCTTGGCCTGGCTGGCCGCTTCGGCCTGCTCCTTGGCCTGCAGCAACTCCTGTTCGGCCTGCTTGCGGTCGGTAATGTCGCGGATGATGCCGGTGAACAGCCGTTTGCTCTCAAGTTGTACTTCACTGACGGCCAGATCGATCGGCAGTTGACTGCCATCTTTGCGCCGACCGATCACCTCGCGGCCCAGGCCGATAATCTTCTTCTGTCCGGTTGCCAGGTAGTGGCGGAGGTAGCCGTCATGCTCGCTGTGGTAGGGCTCCGGCTGCAGCAGGTTGATGTTCTGGCCGATCACCTCGTCAGCCGTATAGCCAAAAATCCGTTCCGCCGCGCTGTTGAACGACTGCACAATGCCATGGTCATCGATGCAGATGACGGCATCAACGGCCGTTTCGACGATTGCGCGTGCCTTGGCTTCGCTCTCCTGCAGGGCGTCCACCATCTGTCGGCGCTCTTCTACCGAGTTTGCCAGCTCGGCATTGGCGGCGGTCAAATCTTCCGTCCGCTCTTTGACGATCTGCGTTATCATCGCGGAACGACCGACAATAATCAGGATGAAGGATCCGAGCAGGCAGGCGATCAGCAGCCCGCCGAGCAGCAGCCGGCGGGCTTCCCAGTCGTCGACCTCGGCCAGGAACTTGTCGGTTGGGGAAAATTCGAGGCGCCAAAGACGTCCGCCGAAGTCAAGATCCGCCTTGGCGGCGATAGCGGGAGGGTTGCGGCTATTCTCTCGGTTGTCGGCAGTATCGGCCGCGGGCCATTGTGGGTCGTTGCTGAGTAGCAGCTGTGCGCCTTCCGCTGCGGACAGGTCCAGCAGGCGATAATTGACGGCAGCCAGGTCAAAGTTCTGCCAGGCCGTGGCCACCATGGTGTCGATGCGGAACACCCCCAGGGCGAAGCCCTTCAGCTGTTGCCGGCGCTGCTCAACCGTGACGATTGGCTGTCCCTGGTGATAGATCGGCAGAACGATCAGGAAGCCAGGCTGTTCATCGGTTCCCTGGATCAGCTTGATACGGGAGCTCGCCACCGGTTGTCCGCTGTCCTGCGCCATCTCAAGGGCCTGACGTCGGGCCAGGTTCGACCCCAGGTCAAAACCCAGCGCGGTTTGGTTGCCCTGGTACGGGACCAGATAGTAAACCGGATAGTATTCAGGCCGTTCAGCAACCGGGACCATTCGCCCGGTGGCATCTTTTTCGACGAACTGGAACCGCTCGAAGCCATCGGCCCGGGCCCGCCGTTGAAAGGCCTCCTTTTCTGCGGCCGCTACCCGG
>CALZHR010000228.1 GCA_945787335.1 uncultured Desulfuromonadales bacterium | reverse complement strand
TACGGCCCGCGGCGGCTGACCTTGGCGCCGGGGATGAGAATGATCCGCGTATTCCAGAAATCCCCCAGGCTTTTTATGCACCAGTATCTGAGCAGCTGCAGAACCACAAAAGTGCTCAGCGCGAACCAGCTCAGCGGGTCGAGGGGAACCTGCCAGGGGTAGGATTCAAGCAGCAGGCAAAGATAAAACAGCAGGTGCAGACGGAGGATGCTGCGATAACTTTCGGGATAGAATTCCTGCCCGCCACGCGCCAGCAGGCGCTTCCGGTTTCTCGCCGCCAACCAAAGTTCAAAAAACCGTTCCAGGGCGATTACGCCGAAGACCCACCAGAGTGACATCTCTTCAGACCTGCAACAGCAGCAGCTCGGCCGAAAACCCGGGGCCGAAGCCGGCCAGCAGGCCGAAGCCGGGCTGCTCTGCCGGATTCGAGGCCAGCCACTTTTCCAGCACCACCAGCACCGAGACCGAAGACAAGTTACCGTAGTCGCGCAAGAACTCACTGCTGAAGCGCAGCTGTTCGGCCGACAGCCCCAGAGCCTGCTGAACGGCGTCGAGCACCCTGGCGCCGCCGGGATGGGTGACGTAATGCCGCAGGTCCTGGCGCCGAAGCCCGCAGCGCTGGAGAAAGTCCTCCAGCAGCTGCGGCAGCTCAGCTTTAAGAAGCGCCGGCAGGCGGGGCGAAAGGACCAGCTCCATCCCCGCATCGCGAAATTCCCACCCCATGATCTGGTAGCTGTCGGGGAACAGCCGCGAGTAGCTGTCGACCAGCTCGGGTCCGCTGCCGGCCACCTCATCACCCACCACCAGGACCGCCGCCGCGCCATCGGCAAACAGCGAGACGCCGATCAGGTTCTTCTTGCTCAGATCCTCGGGCATCAAGGTGAGGCTGCAGCACTCAAGCGCCGTCAGCAGAACCCGCGCGCGGGGATGGGCCAGGCAATAGTCCCGGGCGCGGGACAGTCCGGCAGCACCAGCCGCACAGCCAAGCCCCCAGATCGGCAAACGGCTGGTCTGCGGCGAAAAATCGAGTTCGTTGATCAGCCGGGCATCGAGTGACGGGGTTGCGTGACCGGTGGTGTTGACATAAATCAAATGATCGATCTGCGCCGCCGACAGCTCTGCAGCAGCCAGGCATTTTCCCACCGCCTGGCGAAGCAGAGCCAGCCCTTCGGTGAGAAACACTGCGTTGCGCTCGGCAGGCGAGTGGGGCTGCAGGTACCATTCAAGCGGCCTGATCAGGGCGCGCCGTTCAATGCGTGAGCGATCAAAAACAGCCAGGTGCCGTTCAAGGTTGGGGATTTTACCGGCAAAGATGACGCGGGCCGCCTCCTTGATCACCTGCTGAGAGACAACGTGTGGCGGGACAGCATGGCGTGCGATAAGGATGCGTGGCATAGCGTCGCCTGTTGCAAAGATTTAAATAAACCGCTTCATCAGCTCATCGCTCAGCTGATCGACATTCTCCGCCGTCACCTGATAGCGGGCGCAGGCGTCGGCGGCCCGCTGCCGCCGCTCGGGATGCTGCAGATCATCCAGGCGGGCAAACAGGCCCATCCGCCGCCCCACCTGGTAGAGCAGCTGCTCGTCGACCGGCAGGGCGAGAAAACGCTGTACCACGCTGACCATTTTCGGCTTGTCCTGCGGGAAGCGCCCCTCGATTTCCTGAAACAGATTGAGAATGTGATCGCTCTGCAGGGTACTGTGGATGCCGTCGAGGGTCTCCAGAAACAGCAGAATCTCTTCGGCGACCTGCCTGTCGCCGAGCTTTTCGAAGCCGCCATCCTGCCAGTCAGCATACAATTCGGTGTGATCGGGGATCGCCAGGGTGCGCAGGCGGATGAAATCGGCGTCGATCCGGTTCAGGGCGGCGGCGGTTTCCAGAGCGTGCTGACGGGAATATTTGCGTCCGCCGAGCCCCGGCATGACATATTCGGAGAGCTCCATGCCGGCCTGCTTGACCTTGAGCCCGGCGCGGACGTGCATCGCCTGGTCGGTGCCCTTCTGCACCAGCTGCAAAACCGCGTCGCTGGCCGATTCCATGCCGATATGGATGCGGTTCAAGCCGGCGGCCGTGAACCGCGCCAAGTCGTCTGCGGAGATCCGGTCGATGGTCTGCGAGCGGGCGTAGGAGGTGATCCGCTGCAC
>CALZHR010000227.1 GCA_945787335.1 uncultured Desulfuromonadales bacterium | reverse complement strand
GCGATCTGATAGATACTGACCCCCCGATAGCTGAGCGGTTCGTTGACCCGAATCACCCCGCGCTTGACCAGCTGACCGTTCTCCAGCAGCGAAACCTCCGCCTCGGTCTGCTTGAGCACAGGATCGCGGAACTCGACATTCTGCAGGCGAAAACCGGGTGGTTGTTCCTTTCCTGAGCTGCCCACTCCCTCCCCGACCTGATATTCGCCAACCAGAGTTTCACCCTGATAAACAGCCATGCTCAGCAGCAGCGCATGCGGATCGAGACCGCGCAGCTGAACCCGAAAATCGCTCCCCGGCACAGTGAACGTCTGGTTGTCGTAGGGCATCAGCTGGCCGAGCTGGCGGCCGCGGCCATCGACCAGGTCAAAGCGCAGTTGAATCGGATAGTAGCGCGGCACAAAACGATCAACCCGAAAGCTGAAACCCAGGTCAAGCTCGCGCTGAGCGTTCCAGTCGAAGTAGCGTTGATTCGGCTGCTGCAGATAGGTATTCAGGGTGCCGACAAAGCCGGTGTTGCCGAGAATCGCCCC
Source organism: uncultured Desulfuromonadales bacterium (assembly GCA_945787335.1). GTDB lineage: Bacteria > Desulfobacterota > Desulfuromonadia > Desulfuromonadales > Geopsychrobacteraceae > Malonomonas. Next base: position 482 of record CALZHR010000227.1, on the reverse strand, counting down.
GAACATGATCAGCAGCACCGCCAGATGAACGATGACCACCCCCCAGCGCCCCCAGCTCTGCTTTTCGGCCAGCAGCAGCGGATCCTGCTCAGAGAGCTTGAAGCCTGCCTCCTGGAGACGAACTTTGAACTGTGAAATATCGGCAAGGGGCAAGTGGACCCCGTATGTCGATTGATGAGAATCCAGCTCAGCGAACAAGCGGCTGCGAGAGTGCCATTTTCGTGGCAGGTTTTTCAGGGTGCAGCAGAGCAGGTTGAGGGCGAGCAGAGCAAGAATGGCGCGAAACCAGAAGCTCTGGTAGAAAAGTTCGTAATGACCCGGCTGATCAGGCTTGATGGTGCCGCCGATAGAAATCGCCGCCAGCAGCAGCAACAGAACCAAGCTGAGCTGCAAAGAACTGAAAAATCGCAACATCAACGCTCTTCAATGCGGGGGCGATTAGTGGCCGGAGCATTGCGCATCTGCATGATCTCCGGGATTTC
>CALZHR010000226.1 GCA_945787335.1 uncultured Desulfuromonadales bacterium | reverse complement strand
GCCTGCCCCAAACGCGTCTGACCCAGATCAAGAGTTTACCGGAGGTGACATCTGCCATAGCCGCCGGCCTGCCCGCCAGCCTGCTGACCCGGCGCCCCGATGTCGCCGCGGCGCTGACCAACCTGCAGGCCGCGGACCGGGATCTCGCAGCGTCGCTTGCCGACCGGTTGCCGGCCATCGACCTGAGTGGCACGGTCTATTATTCCGCAACCCGGTTGACCCAGGGGGATATCACCGGGACATTCTGGACCCTGGCTCTCGGTCTGACCCAGCCTCTGCTTGACGGCGGCCGCCGGCAGGCAGAGAGCGACCGCCAACAGGCGCTGCGGGACGAGAAGCTCGCCAAATATCAGCAGACGATCCTGACCGCAGTCCAGGAAGTAGAAACCGCCCTGGCTGCCGATCAGAACAGCGCCCTGCGCCAAAAATGGCTGCAGCAGCAACTCCAGGCCAGCCGCCAGGAACGCCTCCACTCACTCGACAACTACCGCCACGGACTGCTCAGCAGTCAGGATCTGCTCAACAGTGAAATCCGCTACCTGGAAACGTCCAGCCAGAGCATCGCCGGACAGCGCCAATGGTTGAGCAACCGTATCAGCCTGGCTCGTGCCCTGGGTGGCAGCTGGATGGCAGAAGAGACACGCAGACAGCAAAAAGCCCTCCAGCAGGCAGAGGTTAAATAATGACCGAGAACAATAAGTCGCGCACCGCCCTGAAAATCATCCTGCCGCTTTTGATCCTGTTGCTCGGCGCCGGAGGTTTCGTGGCACTGAGCAAGATGAAAAAAAAACCGCAACGGCAACAGCCGCCACAACTCGGGGTGCTGGTCGATGTGCTGGAGTTGCAGGCCAAACCACACCAGATCAAGGTCTACGCCACCGGCACGGTCGCTGCCGAACAAGAGATTTCTCTGGTTCCGGAAGTTAGCGGCAAAGTGACCTGGCTATCGCCACGACTGGTCAGCGGTGGGCTCTTTCAAGCCGGTGAGTCGCTGCTGAAGATCGAAGTGAGTGATTATCAGTTGGCCGCGGAAAAAGCCCGGGCCGAGATCGCCCGCGCCGAAGTCGCCCTGAGGACCGAACAGGAACGGGCCCAGGTTGCCCTGCAGGAGTGGGCCCGGATCGACCTGCCGGACAAAGGCCAGCCCGGACCGCTGGTCGCACGGGAACTCCAGTTGCAACAGGAACGGGCCAATCTGGCCGCGGCCCAGGCCAACCTGAAGCAGGCCCAGCTGAACCTGCAGCGGACCGAAATCAAAGCTCCGTTTAACGGCCGCATCCGCCAGGAGCAGGTCGACCTGGGACAATACCTGCGGGCCGGATCGAGCATTGGAATGCTTTCCGGCACCGATCGCGCAGAAATTCATGTCCCGCTGCCCGTTGATGAACTGCGCTGGCTGCAGATTCCGATTGCGGGTAGTGCCGGGACCGGCTCTGCAGCGATCATCAGCCTGGCCGGCAATCCAGGACATGCCTGGCCAGGAAAAATCAGCCGCAGCCTGGGTGAGATCGATCCCGGCAGCCGGATGGCAACCGGGGTCATCACGGTCGACGATCCCTACCGATTAAGGTCTGACGACAACAGTCCGATTCTGCACAACGGCCAGTTCGTCGAAATAGAACTGCTCGGCCAGCAGCTGGAAGAGATTTTCCGTATCCCCCGCAGCGCACTGCGGACCGGACAACAAATCTGGATAGCCGACGCAGAAAACCGCTTGCAACTGCGGCCGGTCAAACTCCTGCGTCGCGAACAGCAACAGCTGCTGCTGGAAAGCGGGGTCGAGAACGGCGACAAACTGGTCCTGACGACTGTTTCCGGTGCCGCTGAAGGCCTGCTGTTACGACCGCTGCTGCAGGAGCAGCAGCCGTGAACGGCGCCGTCAAATGGATGGCCCGCAATCATGTGGCCGCCAACCTGTTGATGCTGGCGCTGATACTCGGTGGACTGATCATGGGGCCGAGTATCAAGCAGGAGATCTTTCCCGAGGTCTCCCTCGATATGGTTTCGGTTTCGGTCGCCTATCCCGGTGCCGGACCGGAAGAGGTCGAAGAGGGGATCATCCTTAAAGTCGAGGAAAGCCTGACGGCGGTCGACGGCATCAAGCAGATCCGCGCCACCGCCAATGAAGGCTCCGGCTCGGTAACGGCGGAAGTCTACGCCGACGTCGATGTCGATGTGGTGCTGCAGGACATCAAGAGTGAGGTCGACCGGATCACCACGTTCCCGGAAGATGCCGAGAAACCGGTCATCAGCAAACTGTCCAACCGCCGCGAGGTGATTTCGGTGGTGATTTATGGCGACACCAGTGAAAAAGTGCTGCGCCAGCAGGCCGAGCAGATCCGTGACCAGCTGCTGGAGCTGGACAACATCACCCAGGTCGATCTGAGCGGAGTGCGGCCATTTGAAATCACCATCGAAATAGCGGAAGAGACCCTGCAACGCTATCAGTTGACCCTCTCCCAGGTTGCCGCCCGGATCCGGGCGGCCTCCCTTGACCTGCCGGGGGGGAGCATCAAAACCAGCGGCGGAGAAATCCTGCTGCGCACCAAGGAACGCCGCTACTGGGGGCCGGAGTACGCCGACATCGTGATCCTCAGCAAGCCGGACGGAACCGAGCTGCGGCTGGGTGAGATTGCCAACGTGGTGGACGGCTTTGCCGACAGTGAAACCTTTGGCAGTTTTGACGGCAAACCGGCGGCGATGGTCAAGATATTCCGCATCGGCGAACAGAAACCGACCGATATCTCGCAGCAGGTCATCGCCTTTGTCGAGCAGAATCGGCGGCAGCTGCCGGCCAGCCTGAGCCTGTCGATCTGGAACGACACCACCGAAATTTTCAACAGCCGGATGGGCCTGCTGGAAAAAAACGCTTTGCTCGGCCTGCTGCTGGTCATTATCATCCTCGGCCTGTTCCTTGAAATCCGCCTCGCCGGCTGGGTTATGCTCGGCATTCCGATCTCTTTCCTCGGCACCTTACTGTTCATGCCCTGGCTCGGGGTTTCAATCAACATGATCTCGCTGTTCGCCTTTATTCTGGCGCTCGGGATCCTGGTCGATGATGCCATTGTCGTCGGCGAAAATATTTTCGAACATCGCCAGCAGGGCAAACCGTACGCCAAAGCCGCCGTCGATGGCGCCCTCGAAGTCGCGGTGCCGGTGACCTACGCGATTTTGACCACGGTTGCGGCCTTCCTCCCGCTGGTGTTCGTCAGTGGCATGATGGGCAAGTTCATCAGGGTCATCCCGATCATTGTTATCGCCCTGCTGCTGGCGTCGCTGGTCGAATCGTTGCTGGTTCTTCCGGCCCACCTCAGCGGCGGCAAACCGCGCCCGGAAAATGGCGGTTTTCTCGGCCGGATCGACCGCGTGCGCCGCCTATTCGGTACCGGGCTCGACAAGGTTGTCAAAGGACCATACCTACGGGCCCTGGAGTGGAACCTGAACTACCGTTACGCATCACTGGCAATCGGCATCTGCATGTTGCTGATGACCTTTGGTGTGGTCAAGAGCGGGCTGATAAAATTCAACTTCATGCCGGAGGTC
>CALZHR010000225.1 GCA_945787335.1 uncultured Desulfuromonadales bacterium | reverse complement strand
CCTGCGGACAGTTGGGGCAATTGTTCATGCGCCAGGAGGTGGAGAAGTATTACCAGGCCCTGGTACTCGGTAAAACGCCGGGCAGCGGTCGCCTGGAATCGACCTTGAACGCCAAGGGCAAGGCGAAACAGGCTCGCACCGATTACCGGGCATTGCAGCGGAATGATCAGGCCTCGCTGCTGGAGTTGCAGCTTCATACCGGGCGCCAACATCAGATCCGTCGACAACTTGCCGCACAGGAGCATCCGCTGTTCGGTGATAAACGTTACCAGGGTCCCTGCCCGGCCAATCTGCCACGCTTGTTCCTGCATTGTTGCCGGCTGGCTTTTCAGGATCCGTTTAACTGCACACCGATCAGTATCGATTCACCGTTGCCGGCTGAGCTGGCAAGTTTTCTCCCACAGGTCGGGATTGTTCTCTGAGCTTGCCGCTCTTTTTTGCGCATCTCTTCTGAGATCGCAGTGCCACGAATTACCATTTCAATATATTTTTTCCGCTGGCACGGCCCACTGGTAGTCCCGATAATTTACCAAATCTTCCAGCACCGCCTCCACCAGCGGTAAAATTCCTTGCACGATCACTTCGACCCCGGCTACGGTCGGATGCATTCCGTCGGCCTGGTTCAGCCCCGGCCGGCCCGCGACCCCGGCCAGAAAAAAGGGGTAAAAGGGCAGGTTGTGTTGCCGGGCCAGTTCGGGATAGATCCGGTCGAACTTGGTATAATAATCTTCACCCAGGTTACGCGGCGCCTTCATCCCGGTCAGCAGGGCCTGAACCCGCTGTTGACGCAGCAGGTAAAGGATGCTGTTGAGGTTCTGCCTGGTCTGCTGAGGATTGAGTCCGCGCAGGGCATCGTTGGCGCCCAGCTCGATGATCATCAGGTCGGGTCGGTCGGCCAGCGCCCACTCGAGCCGGGCCAGGCCGCCCATGCTGGTGTCGCCGGAAACACCGGCGTTGAAGACGCGGACCCTGTGGCCGCGCTTTTTCAGAACCTCTTGCAGCCTGGCCGGGAAGGCGGTTTGCCTGGTCAGCCCGGAGCCGGCGGTCAAACTGTCACCGAGGACCACAATGCGTAGCTCTGCCGCCGGCGGTGACGCCGCCGCAAAAGCGGAACCGACCCAGCTCAGCAGTAGTGCCAGCCAGAGTGCGAGAACGGGAGTTTTCATGAGCGATCCGATCGTTGCAATAGAGAACCTTTCCTTAAGTTTAGTGGGCGGCGCCGGGCGGGTCAATATCCTGCGCGGCGTTGATCTGTCTGTCGAAGCGGGTGAAACCCTCAGCATCGTTGGTCCATCCGGGGCCGGGAAGACCACCCTGTTGATGGTGCTGTCGGGCTTGGAGCGGGCCGATTCAGGAGCCATAAGGGTGTCCGGAGTTGACCTGCGCCAGCTGGACGAGGATGGTTTGGCGCGTTTCCGCCGGCTGCAGATCGGTATCGTTTTTCAGTCATTTCACCTGGTGCCGACCATGACGGCGCTGGAAAATGTTGCCCTGCCGCTGGAATTTGCCGGAGTTGGCAACGCTTTTGGGCTGGCGGCGGACGCCCTGGCCGCGACCGGGCTGGCTCGGCGGCAGGCTCATTTTCCGGGCCAGCTTTCCGGCGGCGAGCAGCAACGGGTTGCCCTGGCGCGGGCATTTGTCGCCAAGCCGAAATTAATTCTGGCCGATGAGCCGACCGGCAATCTCGATCGGGAGACCGGGGCGATGGTGATGGAGCTGTTGTTCAACCTGCAGCAGGAGATCGGCACCACTTTGATTCTGGTGACCCACGATACGCAGCTGGCGGCGCGTTGCCGGCGTAGCGTGCAGATGGCCGATGGCCAGCTGCTTTCCCTGGCTGGAGCGGTTGCGTGAACGAGCCGCCGGTTTTACGTCAGGCCTTGCGCCTGGTCCGCCGTGAATTG